>JAENJD010000045.1 GCA_016844605.1 Steroidobacteraceae bacterium | reverse complement strand
GACCGGCTGCCGATCGCAGTCGTCGCCTATGAGCCGCGCCGCAGCGACGGCGCGCGCCCGCGCATGCAACGGAACTGGCGCAAATTCGCGCAGTGGGGCGCCGTTGCGGTTGCGCTGCTGGTGCTGGGCTTCATGATGACCGCGACGACGGTCCAGGTCGTCACGAGTCCGCAGGTCGATCCGGACGACATCGAGTTCAACGGCACGATGCTCGACTTCGGCCTGAAGGGAAGTTACCTGGTACCGCCGGGCGACTATGAACTGCTGATCGAGGCCGAGGGATTTGCGAAGGCAGCGATGCCGGTCAAGGTCGGCCGCGTGGCGGACCAGCGCGTCGTCGTCGCGCTCGAGCGCCTGCCGGGGATCGTCGCATTCGACACCGGCGGCGTTGCCGCAACGCTCTCGGTGGATGGCACCGCGCGCGGCAAGCTGCCGGGCGAATACGAACTTGGCGCAGGTACGCGCGAACTGCTGATCCAGGCGCCGCATTACGCGGAACAGCGCATCCGCTTCGAAGTCGCGGGCGGCGGCGAACACCAGCCACTGAGCGTGAAGCTCGATCCGCTTTATGCCGAAGTCACCGTGAAGAGCGTGCCGGAAGGCGCGATGGTCCTGATGGACGGCCGGGAACTTGGCCGCACGCCGTTCATGACGGAACTGGATGCAGGGCACTACACGCTCGCAATCGTGCATCCGCAGTTCCGCCGCTTCGAAAGCCCGATCACCGTGCGCGCTGGCGAGCCACTCGCGATCGGACCGGTCGAGCTCGGCATGCCGGACGGCACGCTCATCGTGCGCAGCAATCCATCCGGCGCCGATGTCAGCATCGGCGGACGCTATCGCGGCCGCACGCCGCTCTCGGTGTCGGTCGCGCCCGGCCTGGCCCAGGAAATCCTGGTCAACAAGGCGGGTTACGCGCCGATGACGCAGAGCGTGACAGTCGCGAGCCGCGCCGAGCGCGCCCTGTCGCTCAATCTGACGCCGGTGCTCGGCGAGATCCGCGTGCGCGGCGAGCCGGCGGATGCCGTGCTCTACGTTGACGGCGCATCGCGCGGTCCTGCGAATCAGTCGCTGTCCTTGCCCGCTGCGCCGCATGTGCTCGAAGTACGCAAGGCCGGGCTCGAGACATTCAAGGCGACCGTGACGCCGCAGGCAGGACAGCCGCAGATCGTCGAGTACGCATTGAAGACGGCGGGCGAGGCGCACGTCGCGGGCATCGCCGCGCAAAGGACGACGGCGCTTGGCCAGGAACTCGTGCTGATCAAGGGCGGCCGCTACACGATGGGAAGCGCGCGGCGCGAGCCGGGACGGCGCTCCAACGAGACCGAGCGCGTGATTGAGCTGAAGAGGCCTTTCTATCTCTCGCGCTATCAGGTTACCAACAAGGAATTCCGCGAGTTCCGCGCCGAGCACCTGTCGGGCATCTTCAAGGACGAGACGCTTGATCTCGAGCGGCAGCCCGCGGCGCGCGTGGGCTGGCAGGATGCGGTTGCGTTTTGCAACTGGCTCTCCAATCGCGACAAGCTGCCGCCGGCCTACGAGCGTCGCGGCGACCGGCTCGAGCTGGTCGATCCCGTGACGACCGGTTACCGCCTGCCGACCGAGGCGGAATGGGAATTCGCAGCGCGTAACGATGGCAGGCAGGCGACACGCAAGTATTCCTGGGGCAGCGGCCTGCCGGTGCCGGCGCGGTCCGGTAACTGGGCCGACGTCTCGGCGATCTACCTGACACCGGTGACGATCACCGGCTACAACGACGGATACCGGGTCGCCGCGCCGGTCGGCAGCTTCCCGGCCAATCCGCTCGGCCTCTACGACATGGGCGGCAATGTCTTCGAGTGGATGACCGACCGGTATTCGATCTACGTGGTCGGACCGGATCATGTGTCGATCGACCCCTTCGGTCCGCGCGCCGGGGAAAGCTACGTGATTCGCGGCGCAAGCTGGCTCTCCGTCAAGATCCCGGACCTGCGCCTCGCTGCGCGCGACTCGGCGAGCAACGCCCGCCCGGATATCGGTTTCCGCATCGCACGTTATGCGGAGTAGGCATATGCGCCATTCAACATTGCTGCTAGCCGCATTGCTGACGACCAACGCACTCGCGATCGATCCGCCGAAGCCACAAGCGCCACCGCCTGCTACGACAGCGCCTGCCACGACACCTGCGCTACCGGCATCCGAGCGGCCGGATATCGCCGACGACGCGAAGGAAGCCGCTGCAAAGGAAGCTGCCGCAAAGGCCGCGGCCGAAGAAAAGGCCGTGGATGAGGAAGTGCTGCCGCCCCTGCCGGCCGACATGGTGCCCGCGGGTCCGCCGCCCGCTCGCTTCAATCCGACCGAGAAAGTGCGCGCGGACTTTCCGGTTTCATTCCCGATCGATATCTGAGGATCCCATGAAGACCCGTTATCCGAAAGAGTTCCTGTTCAGCATGATTTCCCTGCTGGCCGCCACCATCGTGATCCAGGCGATCTGGTCCACCTGGGTGCGGCCCAATGCGCGCGCGGTGCTCACGGTGCAGACCGAGGAGATGGACAAGGATCCGAACTATGTGCCCGAACGGTCGCTGTTCGTGATCATGAAGGACTGGGAGCAGGAGAGCTGCGTGATACTCATGATCTGGGCTGTCGCAATGATCGGCTTCAAAACGCGCGCGACGCGCGAAGAACAGGAGCTGCTGGACCAGGACCCTGTGCGCGTGCCGGAGGGCATGCGGATCCTGCCCGAGGATACCCGTGAATACGTGCGTCAGCTGGAGTCGATGCCGGCGCTCCTGCAGCAATCGCTGGTTGTTCGTTCTTCCAAGGCGGCGCTGGCGCGCTTTGGAGCGACCCGCAATATCCAGAACGTCTCGGACGCGGGTCATGCTGTCTGTCACGCCGAGGCCGAGCGGCTGGATTCGGAACTGTCGATGATCCGTTACATCGCCTGGGCGATACCGGCAATTGGCTTCATCGGTACGGTGCGCGGCATCGGCGACGCACTGGCGGAAGCGCACAAGGCGGTAACGGGCGATATCTCGGGTGTCACCGAAGGCCTGGGCGTCGCATTCAATTCGACACTGGTCGCGTTGCTGCTATCGCTCCTGTTGATGTTCCTGTTGCACAACCTGCAGCTTGCCCAGGAGCGCCTGGTGCTGGACGCGGAGACCTACCTGGACAACCGATTGCTGCGAAATCTTCAGGTGCGATGAGGAATCTCGGATGGCGACGCTCGGCCTCGAACTGGTGGATGCGGCGCTCGTTGCGGTGCGCGACGGTGCGCGCGTGGCGGCAAGTCCCGGTGTCGCACTGCTCGATCCGCAGGGATTGCTGGTCGGCGAGGCCGCAGTTGCCGCGGTGCGACTGCAACCGGTGCTGGCGGCCGACCGCTTCTGGTCCGATCTTGCGGCCGATTCGCAGGCACCGACGACGGGACTGGCGGTCTCAAATGCGGATCTCGCGCATGCGCACCTGTCCTTGTTGTGGAACTCGATCGCAAATTCCGGCGATCAGGTCGTGCTCGCAGTGCCGGGCACGATGCGCCCGCAACAGATCGGCCTGGCACTCGGCATCGCAAAATGCATCGCGATTCCCGTAACCGGAGTCGTGGACGCGGCGGTCGCAGCCTGTGCCGATCTTCCTGCCCGCGCAACGGTCCTGCACCTGGACATTCATCTGCACCAGGCCGTGCTGACGCAATTGCAGGGCGCAAGCCTGTTGCGCCGCTCACGCGTCGAGATTGCGCCGCGTGTCGGTATCAAGGCCTTGCACGGAGCATGGGCGCACCTGATCAGCGAGGCCATGGTGCGGCGCACGCGCTTCGATCCGCTGCATCACGCCTCATCCGAATTGCAGCTTCACCAGCGCTTGCCGGGCTGGCTTGCAGAACTGTCTGCTCAGGAGACCATTGACGTTTTGATTGAAACCGATGCGCGTACATTCACGGCGACATTGCGCCGGGAGCAGTTTGCGCTGGCCGCCGAGGCTTACTACGCGCAACTGATCGACCTGGTGCACGGCGGTCGCCGCGCCGGCGAAGCAGCAACGCTTGCGCTGTCGTCCCGTGCTGCGGCATTGCCGGCGCTGCGCGAGCGGTTGGCTGCGCTGCAGGACCTCGAGATCGTGTCTCTGCCCGATACGGCGCCGGCTGCGGCGGCCGCGGCGCGCGTCGACGAGATCGGCCCGGCCGCACCGCCCGCGCTGACGACAGCATTGCAACGCAGGCACGCGGTCGCCGCGGATCGCGGTTTGCAGCGGGCGGGCGCTGTCTGCCCGACCCATGTCATCTTGAATGGTCATGCCCATGTGATCGACGATCGTCCGCTGCTGATCGGGTTTGGTGAAGGTCAGGGTCGCCGCCTGGCGCTCAGCGGACCGCTGGCAGGAGTTTCACGGGCGCACTGCACACTGCTGCGTCGCGACGGCGTCGCCATGGTCCGCGACCACAGCCGCTATGGCACATTTATCAACGGCGAAAGGGTCGACGGCGAGGCCGTGCTCGGAACGGGTGACCGGCTGCGGCTCGGCACGCCCGGAATCGTCCTCGAACTGGTGGCGGTGGCCTGAGCATGGCGCGGCGCAAGACCCAGACCTTCAGCATGTCCTTTCTGGACGTTATTTCGTGCGGGTTCGGCGCGGTCGTGCTGTTCTACACGATCATCAGCGCCCAATCCGGCCTGAACCGGATCAAGGCGAGTTCGGATCTCTCCGCAGAGTCGCGCCGGCTCGAGCAGGAAGTTCTGGATGGGTATGCACACCTGGCCGAATTGCGCAACGCGCTCGCGGAGACCGATGACGACAAGGTCAAGGCAGCCGGCCGTTCGCGCGAAGTGCTCGAGAAAATCCGCCTGACGCAGGAAGAGCTCGCGCGCTACCAGCACGACACGCTCGCGCGGCGGGAGAGCCTCGAGCGCCTGAAGGCCGACCTGAAGTCCCTGGAGGAAGGAACGCGCCGGCTCAAGGAAAAGGCTCCACCGGTGAAGGGCGACGGCGACGTCGTGATCAAGGATCCGGAGCAGCTGGTGACGCTCAGGATCGACGGTAAGCGCGTGCTCGTGCTGGTGGACGCATCGGCGAGCATGCTGGACGAAACCGTCGTCAACATCATCCGCATGCGCAACATGCCGGTGGAGCGAAGGATCGCCTCGGCCAAATGGCAGCAGGCAGTCAGCACGGTCGAATGGATCGCCACGCGGCTGCCGAAATCCGCGCAGTTCCAGGTGTACGCATTCGACACGGCGGTCAGGCCACTCGTCGAGGGCAGCGACGGCCGCTGGTTGAGTGTGGGCGATGCGGGGCAGATCCAGCTTGCAGTCAGCGCGCTGCGCAAGACGGCGCCGACCGGTGGCAGCAGCCTGCAGAATGCCTTCGCGGTGATCGGCAAGCTGTCACCCGCGCCGGACAACGTCATTCTGATCACCGATGGCCTGCCGACCCAGGGTGACCAGCCGCCGCTGATCCGCAGGATCGTGAGCGCGGAGCAGCGCGAGGACTTGATGAAGGAAGCGGTGCGCTCGCTGCCGCCAGCACCACCGCCGATCAGCATCGTGCTGCTGCCAATGGAAGGAGATCCTTCGGCGCCGATCTATTTCTGGCGCCTGGCGCGCATGACCGGCGGCGGTTTCCTGAGCCCGGCGAAGGATTGGCCATGATGCGCCGGCAGCGTCGCGAGACGGAGGTCTTCAGCCTGGCGTTCCTCGACTGCATCTGCTGCGGTTTCGGGGCGATCATCCTGCTGCTGGTGCTGAGTGAATTTGGAGCGCCGATTCAGCTTGAGCAGGCAAAGACCGATCTCGACGGCCAGATCGCGAAGCTGCAGCTGGAACTGCACGATCTGCGTGGCACCTCGGTCGTGCTGGAGCGCGAGTTGCGGGGACGGATCGAGCAGCTCTCGGAGGAGCAAGAGCGCGTTGCGCGGCTGCGGGGTGACCTGTCGGTCATCGAGGGCAAGCACAAGGCCAGCATCTACGAGGAGGAATCGACGAAAAAGATCTCCGAGACGCTGGCTGCTGCGCGTCTTGCGTTGATCGAAGAAAGCAGCGATCTCCAGAAATCCGGGCGTCGCCGTGTCTATGACCAGCCGATCGCAGGTGTGCCGATCGACAGCGAATGGGTGGTCTTCATCGTTGACACCTCGGGCTCGATGCAGTCGCAGAACTGGCGGCGTGCCGAGCGCAAGATGGAAGAAGTGCTGAACATCTACCCCAAGCTCAAAGGCCTCCAGGTCATGGATGACGAGGGCGGGTACTTGTTTTCAGAGTACCGCGGCAAGTGGATCCCGGATTCACCTGCGCGTCGCCGGGCGATTCTGAAACTGTTCCGAGGCTGGCAGGCATTCTCGAATTCGAGTCCTTCAGAGGGCATCATCGCGGCGATCCGGACATTCTGGACCCGCGATCATCCGATCAGTCTTTACGTGTTCGGCGATGAATTCACCGGGCCGTCGATCCAGGAAGTTGTGGACACGGTAGACCGGATCAACCGTGCCGATGGCACCGGCGAACGGCTGGTGCGCATCCATGCGCTGGGATTCCCGATTCCGAACCAGTATCCCCAGCACACGAGCATGCGCTATGCAACGCTGATGCGCATACTGTGCGGCAGGAATGGCGGCGTGTTTGTCGGCTTGCCGGAGGATGAGTACGTGACCCCGCAACGGAGCAACTGATGAACAGGAACATGTTCCCGCAGCTATTCGCCCTGCCGATTGCGCTCGCCCTTTTTGCAGGCTGCACGGCGACAAGGCTTTCTGCGCAGGCCCAGCTGCCGCCGCCACTGGTCGACAGGCTGCCGGCGCGGGTCGGCGTCTACTACTCGAAGGAATTCCGCGAGTACGTGCACAAGGAAACGCGCAGCGAGATCGAATACGAGATCACGCTGGGTCCCGCGCACGTGCAGAATCTGGACTGGCTGCTGAAGGCGATGTTTGCGGACGTCGTTCCGGTCGAGGACCCGACGCATGTCGCCAGCATTCAGCCGCCCCTGGTGATGGTCCTGGAGCCGCGCTTCGAAGAGTATTCTTTCCTGACGCCCAAGGATGTCGCGGGCGAGGCGTTCATCGTGACGATCCGTTATTTGTTGACCGTCTATGACGGCAGCGGCGCGCGCGTGGACGCCTTCACATTCACGGGTTATGGCCGCGAGAAGGCGCACACGCTCGCGAGCAAGGAGCCGCTGCAGATTGCGACCCAGCGCGCCATGCGCGATGCCGGCGCGAAAGTCGCGGTCGAGTTCACCGATCAGGAATCCGTGCGCCTGCTGCTGCGAAATCCCGGGGAGTTGTTCGCGGCGCCGCCAGCTACGACAGTGCCGCCCTCTACGGTAGTGCCAACGCCTACGACAGTGCCGCCCTCTACGGTAGCGCCGCCAGCTACGATAGTGCCGCCTTCTTCAACCGGTGGTGGTTGACGGAGCTTCGGCCTTTTGCTGCTCGTACCACTTGCTGGTGAACTGAACACCGTCGGTTGCCACCGGCTTGCCATTCTCGAAGCGCGGGCTGTACACAGCGCGCTCCACGGCGCGACGCGACTGCGCCAGCTGGCTATTCGACATGTTGGTGCGCACGACTGTGAGATTCTGCGTGTCGCCGGTCTCGGTGACGACGAAACTGAATTGCGTCTCGTGCACGACGACCGCACCGGTGACGATACCGATACCGCGCGTTGACGCAAGCGGGGGCCGGTAGAAGACCACCCTCGGGGCGAGCAGCGGATTGCCCATGCCTGAATCCAGGTCCGCCGCAAATATGGTCGAGGCCTCGGCGTAAAAAGGCGATGCTGTGCTCACCCTCGACGTGGCCTGGTACCAGTCACCCAGTTCAACGAGGGCCTCGGCCAGCAGTGGCCGCGGCGGATCCGCTACAGCGCGCAAGAGCTCCAGCGCCTTTTCGATGGACTTGAGCCCGGCCCGGTCCGCCGCCGGTGGCGGTACCCGCGATTCACGGTAGACCTTGCCGACAATCTCGCCGGTGACATCATCGCGGGCTGGCTGCTGGCTCTCGAGTGATTCCGGCTCCATCGTGTACTGCAGCCGGTGCGTGCGGCCGATGCCGATCAGACTCTTGATCACGAGCGGATTGAAGCCACCGCTCTCCTTCATGCCGATGTCGCGTACGCGCAGGTAGAGGCCGCGGGCGGCGATATATTCCTTCAGGGACTCATAAAAGATCGCAAGGTCCATCGCCGCCGGCAACGTGCGGGGATCGTTGTACCCATAGTTCTGTTCCGCAATCTTGAGCGCGTAGAAACGATCGCGCTCGACACCGCCGTAGTCGCCGAGCGCAAAGCGGCTGTTCGCGGCCCGTTCGATCAACTGCAATTGCGCAAGGTTGAACAGGCCATCCGAGCGGCGGCTGACCGCGAGCGCGCGGTCGAACTGCAGCACCGCCAGTGCATGCTGGTCGAGTGCCGCGTATACGATCCCGAGTCCCGCGAGCGGTGTGATCAATCTTTTCGACGACATGCCCTGGTTGGCTTCCAGGAGCGCGAGCGATTTCTTGTAGCTGGTTTCCGCCGCCACGTGGTCGCTGAGCTGGTATTGCGTTGCGCCGAGATTGTTGTAGGCGACTGACAGTTCGACATCGCGTTCCGGATGGGCTTCGGAAAATTCCACGACACGCTGCGCGAACGGCAATGCTTCCTCGAATCGCGCCGTCTCGAACAGTGTCTTGAACTGGTCGTAAGCCTCCATGCGCTGATCGACGGCCAGGATCGCGGCCGAAACCGGCGCCGGTACCGCGGGTGTCGCTGTCGCGGCTGGTGGCGTCGCGCCTGTCGGCGTCGTGCCTGTAGCAGGCTCCTCGGCCATGGCGGCAGCGGCAAGCGTCGCAGTGGACAGAAGCAGGGCGGCCAGTACGGGTTTCATACTGACAAAGATAGACCATGCCGGCCCGAAGGTGTTCCCGTGCGGTCGCGGCCCGGCGTTCATCGGGTGGCCCCATCGCGCTCGAAAACGGCGATCAGACCGCCGGCCGCGATCGCGAGCAACGGATCGGTGATATCCGCCGTATGCCCGGGCAGCCAGGTCTGCAGAAGCTCGACCGAAAAGACGACGCCTGCTCCCAGCATCGTGGCCGGAAGAACCGAGAGTCCACTGCGTGCCAGAAGCCAGACCAGGGCGCCATAGCTGTAGCAGCGCAGGAACATGTCCGGCAGGTTGGTCGCGCGATAGTGGGTCAGGGATTCGCCGAAGGGAACCAGCGCGAAGCGGTCCTGGGCCAGCTGGAAATCGAATGGCGAAAGGCCCTGGATCGCAATCATCACGATCAATGCGCCTGCAAGAAGGCTTGCGGCTCGCTCGACGGGTAGCCGCAGCACGAGGCCGCCGAGTGCGAGCGCAATGGCCATGCCCGCGAGTTCCGCGGGCTCAAGCTGCATGCCCGTGAACATCACCCGTCCTGCCAGCACCACCAGCATCGCGATCGTCACCACGCTGCGTGCTCGTCCCGCGGCAATGCGCTCGGAAGCGAGCGTCAGCACCAGCCAGGCGAGCGTATGCGGGAGTATCGCCGCCGGGCTCCACCAGCCGCCCTCGGCAAGCGGCGCAAACGCCGCGACCCATTTTCCCGGATCAAGCACCGGCGTGAATGGGGCGAGACGGTAGCCTGCCCAAGAGAGAAGGAGCGCAGTGGCTACCGGATGCCGCAATACGCCGGACAGTGGCGAGGCGCGCAGCCGGCGATGCGTCGACGCGATCGCGAGTGCGATGAAGGCGCCGGCGGCCGTGCCGATTGAGTTGCAGGCGACGTCGGTCAGGCTCGCGACGCGCCGCGTTTCGTAGAGCTGCGCCAGTTCGATACTGAACGACAGGAACGCGCCGAGCGCGGTCGCTGCGACGACGGCCAGCAGGCCGCCGAGCCGGGTCGCGAGCAGCCATGCAAGGCTTGCGCCCAGCGGCAGGTAGAGCAGCACATTGGCCGCGAGGTCACTGCGCGTCGTGCGCGCAAATGACAACCGCTGCAACAGGTCGAGCGGACCCGCGCCGTCAACGCCCGCAAAGCGGAACGGATAAAGCGAACCGTAGGCGATCAGGAACGCCATGACGGCGAGCAGCCAGGCCGCGGTTCTGGAGTTTGAATCCGCCACTGCCTAAGTTTACCGGTCCGGAGAGGATGGCGCTGCCGCCTGCCAAAGACCGGCCACGCGATTGAGCGCTTCGATTTCGGGGGCGCGCAGGCGCCGGTACTGACCGATCGGCAGGCTGCCGAGTTGCAAAGGCCCAAGTGCCACGCGTTCGAGCCTGCGCACCTTGACACCGACGCGCGCGAACAGGCGGCGGATCTCGCGATTCTGGCCCTCGCGCAATGTCACCGAGACGAGCGAAAGGTCGCCGCGGCTGCGATCCTTTTTCTGATGCAGCACGCGCAGGCGTTCGGGCCGCGCGCGTTTCGCACCGCCCGCGGGATTGTTCACGTCGGCGAGATAAAGCCCTTTCGAGAGCCGCGCCAATGCCGCAGGCGGCAGCTGCCCTTGCACCGTGACTCGATATTCCTTTGCGACACCGTGGCGCGGATGCGCCAGGCGGTGCGCCAGTTCGCCGTCATTGGTGAGCAACACAAGTCCGGTCGAATCCGCGTCGAGCCTGCCGACCGGATAGACACGTTCACCGGATGCCAGCGCGGGCTGGACCAGGGCCACGACATTCGGCCGGCCGCCGGGATCACTCGCAGTGGAAATGACGCCGCGCGGCTTGTTCAGCATCAGGTACACGCGGTCGCGCTCGCGAATGCCTGCGCGGCGACCCGTGTCGATGACGACACCGTCGAGCTCGACGAGATCGCGGCCACCGACGACCAGGCATGGGAGTGACGTCACACGCCGGCCATTGACGCGCACGCGGCCCGCACGGATCGCGAGTTCGCAATCGCGGCGCGAGGCGACGCCGGCATCGGCCATCACCTTTTGCAGGCGCTCGCCATCGACGGGCGGTGGCGCGGCGGGGCGCGGTCGGTTGCGAAAGCGCGGATCGTTCAAGTCCCACCCGGAAAGTCACAAGCCATTGATAATAAAGGAACTCGTGGGACTTGGCACGCAAGGAAGGTCGGCCCGGTCGCCGCCGTTCCGCCCGGACCCCGAGGCACCCCAGTCTGCCGGAGCCGGTTGGTCCGCCGACGACCGGTACCGACGGCAGCAGTCTCGCGATGCCGCACTGAACCGCGACTGAATGGACCATTTTTTTTGAGTCGAAATAAAGCCCGGCGCCATCGGGCCGCCGGGCCTTTCAAACAGCAATGTGCTCCGATTCAGCCGGGTTTGGCCGCGGATTGCGGCACCCAGACCTTGCACCAGCCCTTCGCCTTGACGAGCTTGCCGGCGAAGATGGCGCAGGTTCCGTCGGCTGCACCCGCCTTGCTCTTGAACTGGAAGCAGTTGGCGCATGTCTGTCCTGGCTTATAGGTCGGGTTGGCCTTCGCGATGACCTTGTTTGCATCGCCGACATAGCCAAATGACATTGCAGCCGCATCGCTTTCGGAGAGCAGTTCCTCTGCGCTCGCGCTGCGCGCAATCAGCGTCGCCGCGGGCACCGCGGCGAGACCCACGAGCGCGCCCTGCAGCAATTGGCGCCTGGAAAACTTCTCATCGATCATCGTGACAGCTCCTGGATTGGGGCGACTTGGGGTGCCACCCTGGTTGACAGTCGTATTGTCTCAAGTCCGACCTTCGCGCGCGAGTCATCGCCCCAGATGAGAATGATTCGTAACGGCGCAGGGGCCGGGTTTTGTTAGACTTTCGCCGGGCCTGTAGCTCAGTGGTTAGAGCAGGGGACTCATCTTTTTGGAAAAGGTGCCTCGGCCCCGAAAGGGATCGAGTGGACGGGATGAATTCAGGGAAACCTTCCAGCGCGTTTGGCGGCTGATGGCGATCCTGAGCCAAGCCGGCGGTGCACCGCCGGAAGGTGCAGAGACTACCTGAGGGCTTCAGTGCCCTTGATGACAGGCAAGAGCGTCCCGCACCCTCACGGCGAGCGAGCGCCGCGGGTGAAGAGATAGTCCGCGCCCGCCGGAAACGGCGGGGCCACGTGAATCCCTTGGTCCTGGGTTCGAATCCCAGCGGGCCCACCATTTCGAAGCGCATTCGGCGCGCTTCGTGCTCTGTTGCCCCGCGGCAACGACCGCACGGACTTGCGGGAAAATTGCTTTACGTAGACACTGTTACATAACAACAGGCCTGGGGATGCCGGGCAGTAATAGGGGCAATAAGATGAACAGAAATACCTGGTCGCGACCCGCTTCTCTGGTGGCAGCAGCGGTAGCGCTCGCCCTGGGTCATGCAGCCTGGGCGCAGACCGCGCTCGGTGAAATCACCGTGACCGCGCGCAAGCGCGCCGAGTCGCTGCAGGACGTGCCATTCGCGATCAGCGCGCGCTCGGGCGAGACGCTTCGCAATGCGGGCGCGACAAACGTCGAGGAAGTTTCCCGCAACATTGCGGGCTTCACGGTCCAGAACCTGGGTCCGGGCCAAAGCCAGGTTGCAATTCGCGGCATCTCGTCTGGCAAGACCGACCGCGACCTGCCGGGCGTCAAGGAGCAGGTCGGCGTCTACATGGACGAGTCCGTGATATCGCTGTCGCTGTTCACGCCCGATCTTGAGCTCTACGACCTGAACCGCGTCGAAGTGCTGCGCGGCCCGCAGGGCACGCTGTTCGGATCCGGCTCCTTGTCCGGCACGGTGCGCTACATCACGAACCAGCCTGACCCGAGTGGCGGCTACGGTGACGTCGAGGTGACCGGCAGCTCGATCGACGGCGGCGACGCCGGCGGCAGCGTGCGCGGCATGTTCAACATGCCGATGTCTGATACAGCAGCGCTGCGTGTGGTCGGCTATTACTCGGACATTCCGGGCTTCATCGACGCGGTGCAACCCGGCGGGTCGGTGAATCAGGACGTCAATGGCGGCACGCGCTGGGGCATGCGCGTAGCCATGCGCTTCGAGCCGAATGAAAACCTGTCGATCACGCCGCGCGTGATCTACCAGGACGTGGACATGGAAGGCTACAACCGCACCGACGTGTGGAACATGCTGGCCAATCCATTTACGACGACGGAACCGCGTGTCACCCTGGAAGACCGCCAGCAGTACACGCAGTTGCAGGAAAAATTCGAAGACCAGTTCATGCTCGCGGACCTGACGATCGAGGCTGGTCTCGGTGACCACACATTGACGTCGATCAGTTCCTATACGGATCGCGACATCCTCGTGATTCGCGATGCGACTCAGCTGACCGGCAGCGTGACTTTCGACCTTGGTGCATTCCGTCCGGCCACCTCTGCCGAAGTGCGCACCAGCTCGCCGCTATACGATGCGACGACCGTCAAGGTGTTCACGCAGGAAGTGCGTGTCGCCTCCGACTACGACGGCGGATTCCAGTGGGTCGGTGGTGTGTTTTACAGCGACATCCAGCGCGATTACGGCCAGCAGCTGCCGACACCGGGCTATGACGCCATCATGGAGCAGATATTTGGACCGGTGGTCTGCCCGCCGAGTCCGAACAACTGCCTGGACAGCGTGAATCTCGGGGCGCCGACTGCGGACATGCCGTTCTATTCGAATATTCCCTACGACTTCACGCAGGTTGCGGTATTCGCTGAGACCAATTTCAGCCTGGGCGAACGCGCCAACCTGACACTCGGCGGCCGCTACTACGACTTCACGGAGGACCGCGTGCTGACATTTGGTGGCGTTTTCTCCGACCCAAGCGCGGGACCGGGGTCGTCCAAGTCGGACGGATTCCTGCCGCGTGTACTGTTCTCCTACGACGTCACTGAGAACGTGCAGCTCAATGCGCAGGCATCGGAAGGCTTCCGCCTCGGCGGCATCAACGACCCGCTGAACGTCCCGCTGTGCTCTGCGGCGGACCTGCTGACCTTCGGCGGCCGGGACTCCTTCGATGACGAGACGCTGTGGAACTACGAGCTCGGCGCAAAGATCGGCTTTGCGGGCGGCCGCGCGCAGTTCAACATTTCCGCATATCGCGCGGAAATCGACGACCTGCAGGTGCCGGTGGTCGCAGGAACCTGCTCGTCCCGAATCGTGATGAATGTGCCGAAGGCGCACGCGCAGGGTGTCGAGATCGAGCTGGCGGCGCAGCCCACCGATCACTTCGATTTCGGGTTCTCGGCGAGCATAGTGAACTCGGAGCTTGATTCGACGATCACGTCAACGAGTGCGGGCGGCGTGACTTCTGTCGTCGCAGCGATCGAGGATGGCAATCGTATGCCGTCAGTGCCTGAATTCCAGATGGCGGCGAATGCCACTTACAAGTGGTCGATGACCGATCGGCTCGAGGGTTATTTAACCGCTACTTACCAGCATGTCGGCGACCGCTACACGCAGGTTGCGGACCAGGCATCAGGATTCGGGACATTCAACGTCCGCCCATTCGGTGCCCCGACGATCACGAGTTTCACTTTTGATCCGCTGCTGCCTGAGTACGACATCGCCAACATCCGCTTCGGCGTGCGCGCCGATGACTGGGAGGCGGCGCTGTTCATCAACAACATTGCGGATGAATCGGCAAAGCTCGGCCTCGACCAGGAACGCGGACGCGTCGCGCGCGTCGGCTTCCTGACCAACCAGCCGCGCACGATCGGTGTGACGTATCGCCGGAGCTTTGGTGGAGCGGAGTAGAGCCAATAACCGGCGCGTGGTAATCAAGGCCACGCGCTGGACCGCGGTTGCGGTTATTGATACGAAGGCCGGCCCCCTCGGGAGCCCGCCTTCTTTTTTAGCCGCCCGGCAGGGCGCACTTCCCAGTGGTCCCACCATCGCTGCCTTCCCGCAATACCACTACGAACTTGCGGGAAAATCGCTTTACGTGGACACTGCGACATAACAACACGTCCGGGGATGCCGGCCAGCACAGGGGGTTTGAACATGAACAGTATTCTTCGACCGCGTCCGGTATCTCTGGTGGCAGCAGCGGTGGCGCTCGCGATTGGCGGTGTGGCCGTTGCCCAAGAGAAAACCGACAGCCCGACGGACAGCAAGTCCGTTGGCGCGGCTGCGCTCACTGAAGTCATTGTCACTGGAACGCGGCGTGTGGGCCGCACGGTGGCGGAATCGTCAGCACCGATCGACGTGCTCAGCGGCGCCAATCTTGCGAATCCGGCTTCTGGAAACATGCTGGATGCCCTGTCCAGCATCGTGCCGTCCTTTATCGTCGGGCAGAATTCCATTTCCGATTCTTCCAGCTTCGTTCGCGCCCCGTCCTTGCGCGGCCTGCCAGGGGACCAGATGCTGGTCATGCTCAATGGCAAACGCTTCAACCGGTCGGCCCTTGTGCAGGTCTTCCAGGGTGGTGAGACCGCATTGTCCTTCGGTTCACAAGGCCCCGACCTCGCCTCGATTCCGTCAATCGCCATCGCGTCGCTGGAAATTCTGCGCGACGGCGCGGTTGCGCAGTATGGCTCCGACGCCATCGCCGGCGTCCTCAACTATCACTTCCGTGAAAACGCCTCGGGCGTGGAATTGGGTGCACGGTACGGTAGCTACTACACGGGCGACTACTCGAACGACGGCGACGATTGGCAGATGTCGGCCAATGTGGGCTTGCCGCTGGGCGGTGAGGGATTCGTCAACCTCAGTCTGGAATTTGCCGAGAACGAACAGACAGTTCGCAATCCGACGCGGCCATCGGCCCTGGAATTCGCCCAGGCCTTTCCGGCTCTGGCATCTGGTCTGCCTCATTACCCCGGGCCGGTGCAGGAGTGGGGAACCGGCCCGTCCAAGAGTTACAAGGCGGTGATCAATTCCGGCGTCAATCTCGATAACGACAGCCAGATCTATTTCTTCGCCAACTACTCTCATATCGAGATGGACGAGAGCTTCAACTATCGCCTGCCTGTTAACTTCACAGGCGCAAGTGGTGCAAGTTACGGCAGGAATCCGGTGTTCGAAGACTTTTTCCTGACTCCCTGCCCCACCACAATTGCCACCTGCCCGGCCGGCGGGTTTGTCTTCGACACCAACACGTTCAACTACGCAACAAATCTATATCCGTCCGGCTATACGCCGCGCTTTTATGGCGTTACTCAAGAGATTTTCGCCGCGGTGGGGTATAGGGGCACCAACAGCCGGGGCATGACTTACGATGTGTCGGGCACCTTGGCTCAGAACTACCTGAACATGTTCCTGCGCAGTTCGCTCAATGCGTCATTGGGCCCAGATACCCCGACTAGTTTTTACAACGGCAAGTTTCAACAACAGGAAGCTAACCTGAACTTCGATGTCACCTATCCCTGGGAGGTTGCTGCGTTTGCCAGTCCGATCACGGTGGCAGCGGGCCTCGAATGGCGTAACGAGAACTATCAACAGATCCTCGGTGATACGGCTTCGTACGTAGCGGGTCCTTATACCTCCCAGCCGCTCTACGATTGCGGCCCAACTACGTGCACGCCGCATCTACTCCCGAACGGCAGCCAGCAAACGGCCTCGCATAACGCGGGGTCTAATGGCTTTGCCGGCATCAGCACCGGGGTCGACGCCTCACAGCGGAGTTACGCGGGCTACGTGGATCTGGAAGCCGATGTCTTGCCACGCCTCACCCTTGGCATCGCAGG
>JAENJD010000095.1 GCA_016844605.1 Steroidobacteraceae bacterium | reverse complement strand
CGCGAACGCATGGCTGGTTCTGAAATCATCGGTAACCTGCATGCGACCGGCAATTACTCCTATACCTGCGGCCGCCTGACCGGACCACGGTGGATCATGGCGGGCGATGCGGGCGCCTTCGTGGACCCGATTTTCTCCACCGGCGTTTTTCTTGCGATGCGATCCGCGGAACACGCCGCAAAACTCGTCGATCGTGTGCTGCGGGAGCCGGCCAGCGAACGGAAACTGCAGCGCGCCTACGAGCGCGAAGTTTGGTCGGGCTTGCGCGCGCTTTCGTGGTTCATAGAGCGCTTCAATGCACCCGCGACGCGCTGGCTATTCGCCAATCCGAGCAATGTTCTTGGCATGGAACAGGCCGTGATCTCGATGCTCGCCGGCGATGTGTTCGGGACACCGCTGGTCGCACGACGCCTGGCGGTGTTCAAGGCCCTTTATTACCTGGTGGCGCTGAGGCAACTACCCGCAACGATCATGCATGACTTCAGGCGTCGCCGTCGCGTCGCCGCGGTCTTCACCGGCGGCACGACCCGGCAGGACCCCGCCTGAAATGGCCGCTTTGGAGAGCGCCGTGATCGGGCCACGCGTCGAATTTCACCGCGGGGACCAATTTGCCCTCGATGACAATGTGCTGGCCGCGCTGGTCTACGGGGCGACACCGCCGGACAACGAAGACACCCGCATCATTCACGTCGGGTTGGCAACCGCTGATGGTGGTCCTGCCGTCGAATTGTGGCGAACTGCTGGTGCGGCGACGACCGATGCATCCGGCCCGATCCGCTTCGCGGTCCAGGGCGATTTCCTGTTCGGTTGCCTCGAAATCCACGAGCACGATCACGGCGGGATGCCGGCTGCTGCTGAAGCGGCGTATCGCATGCTGCTGGAATTCCAGCAGCGCCAGCCGCAGCGGCATCTGCTTCGCGTCTGGAATCATCTTCATGCGATCAACGAGGGCGCAGGCGATCTCGAGCGTTACCGGCAGTTCTGCATGGGCCGGGCCCGCGGACTCGAAGACCTGAAGCCTGAGTACCTGCCGGCTGGCACGGCGGTCGGCCGTCGCGACCGCGCTGGACTGCTGCAGATCTGCTGGCTCGCCGGCACGCAACCCGGCCGTCCGGTCGGGAATCCGCGACAAGTGCAGGCCTACCGGTACCCCCGCCAGTACGGGCCGGCACCCCCCAGTTTTTCGCGGGCCATCCTGCTCCCGAACGATGAGATGTTGGGTTCTGGCACCGCGAGCATCGTCGGACATGAATCGCGGCACGACGGTAATCTCGCGGCGCAAATCGACGAGACACTGATCAATCTGCGCGAACTCTGTCTTGCCGGTGACCGCGTGACAGCGCGCCCGCAGCGCGCGAACGGCCGTGACGCGGCTGTAGCGGCCAAGGTATATCTGCGTCGCGGTGAAACCGCGCCAGCGGCCACGGCAAGGATCCTCGCCGGCTTGCCCGGCGTGAATGATCTCCTCATGCTTGAGGCTGACATCTGCCGCCGGGAGTTGCTTGTCGAGATCGAGTGCACCTGGACGTAGCGAAACGCGCTCTTAACCGTTGCGGGCATTCCGGAGCAGCGCAAGCAATTGCTCCAGCGGCAGCTTGCCGACGTCGTTGCGCGGCAGGGCCTGCACGACGACCAGTGGTCTCGGCAGAAATGCGGCATCCACCTGCTGCCGGAAGCGCCGCAGCACTTCGCGCGCCGAGAGTCCGGGCGCAACCACCAGGGCAGCGCAGCGGTGCACGCCGCCACCTTCCGCCGCCGGCTGGAACACGAGCGCATCCTGCACCCCCGGGAGACCGGCCAGACGCCGCGTGAGATCCGCGAGCGACGCACGCTTGCCGGCGACCTCGATGAGGTCGCCCTGTCGCCCGACCACCACGAATGAATGATCGGTCCCGATTTCAATGATGTCGTGCAACAACTGATCTGACGCCAGCCATGGCGCGTGCACGACCGTGCCATTCTCCACTGGTTCAAGCCGAATGCCCGGATAGGCACGCCAGCATTCGTCCTGCGCCGGGCGCCGTGTGGCGATAACGCAGGTTTCCGTGGATCCGAACAGCTCGATGAGCACCGTGCGCAGCCGTTGCTCGACACGCAGCGCGAGCGGCTGATGCAGAGGCGCGGTCGCTGAAACGACGACCGCGATGTCAGGAAATTCGACGCCGGATTCGATCAGCGAACGCAAATGAACCGGCGTGCTGACGAGAACACGCGGAGAGGGGACCTCGTCAAGCGCTGCGGCGACGTCGGCCGGCAGCAATGGCTTGCCGCCGTGAATGCCAAAGCCCGCGAGCAGCGGCAGCAACACTGACATTTCCAGGCCGTACATGTGTTGCGGTGGCACGGTTGCAACAATCCATGGCTGTTGTGCGGCGGCCGCGAGCCCGATCGCGGCGCGAACGGTCGCCGCATTCAGCGCGGTGGTGGCGCACAGCCCGCCCCACGTCTTGGCATGGGCGGCGGGCCTGCCCGTGCTTCCTGAGGTGTGGCCTATCGCCGCGACGAATTCCATCGATGGATCTGCCGGGCCTGCTGCCTCCGACGAGCTGCCGCCGTCCACGGCCGCATCATCGAGCGCACCACAACCCGGATATGCCGCTACCAGCTCGGTCACTGCAGATGGCGCGCGAGACGGGGGCAACAGCGTTGTCCGGCTGCGCAGCACCGCCGCAGCGAATGCGACAAGGAACCGGTACCGGTTGTCGCACAAGTTGGCGACTGCGCCTTCTGGCGCGAGCCGCACAGCAAGCGACGCAGCGCTCGCCTGAAAGGCAGAGACGCTGATGACAGCCCCCCCGCTGAAGGCAAAGGAATCATCGGGGCTGAGGATGAGTGGGAGAGCCCGATGCGGGACTAGGTTCGGCATGACACGTAACGATGTCCCCATGACAAGGACATCATTCGTGACGCCGTCGCGGAATCACCCTCATTGAGCAGACGCGATCGTCGAGTTGATGTCGCTGATCAGATTGACGACCCAGAGGTTGTATTTGCGGTGAATGGTTTTCTTGGTGGCGTTGTACCGGAGCTCGGAGCTATTGACATACGTGACCGAGTAGTTCGCGGTGTTAAACGCGATCAATGCCTCCGCCATGTGCTGTCGCACATAAAGCACGGCGCGAATCTCCCCGGGCTTGACGGCCTGACATTGCCAGCTGCGTTTCGCACAGCCGGCAATGATCGCGCGCTGGATTTTTTCCAGAGTCGGCGTTCCGTCGGCATTCCAGCTTATTGGAATGTTGGACGGGTTTTGAATCGGCTCATCGCGGCTAATGCCAGCCAGTTGTGTCGTGAATGCAACGACAACTAGCGATAGTGCGGCGATCGGTGAATGTTTCATTTTCTAACTCCCGGATCATCAGGAAATCATGGTCGAAGAACTGCTGATATCGACGCAATGTCCCGCATGACCTTGTGGCGATTCTGGGGACACAGGTTGGGCGCCTGCATACAGGATATTTAGAAGGGCGGTTTTGACAGCCTGGATGCCGCCTCCGTTCGGTAGGCGATGAGTGCCGTTTCTACGATTTGGAGCCATGCTCCCTCTGTGGCCATTTGTCTTGAATCTTCTACGTGCACGCTGACAGTGGTGGGGGAATGCGCACCGGAAACGTCGAGATCGGTTTCGATGTTGGCATGGAGCTTGATGGCCCAGAAGCCGGGCTGAAACCAGGCCCAGAACTGCTTGACGTGAACATCAACGACAAGGACTGTTGGGTCAATAGCGCTCTCATTCGCGACCCGGTAGCCCGCTTGTTGAAATACGGTAGTCAGATTCTCGCGAACCAGGCTGACAACGGTCTGTCCGTTCTCCAATAGCACATCTCCGAGGGCTTTTCCGAAGCCACCGCGTTTGCGACCAACCGCGCGGGCTTTCACATCGTCAGATGCCTTCAGCGCGCCTTCGAATCCGAGAGAGGGAATGCTTGGGACACTGGGCGCCTGCTCAAAGACGCGTTCGTCTTTCACGGAGCGGATGACAACCGTCCGACCGGTCGTGGTCGTCTGTGGCGCCGTGGCTGCTGCAGCACTCGGAAGCCTGATCTCGCTGCGGCTTGTGGCACAGCCGCCAAGAATCGCGCCGATAAACAGCAGTGCAACCATGTGGTGGCTTTTTGTATTCATGTTCTTCCTCCCATCTTTGATCAGTGTCAGAAGATGCCCAGCGAGTACATGAGCCGTGCTTCTCACTGAACGGCGGCCAGACGCCGAGTGTATGCCCAAGATGGCTTTTCAGTGAATTATTGGGCGCGCGGAAGTTCGAGCGCAGCGCAATGGCCGCAAGGCGATGCTTCCACATCGTCGAGGCCAACACGGGCATAGATTGGCGCAATGGGAGAGCTTGCAGGGAAACTGTATTCCGCTCCTGGCGCCGATTACGATCAAATTCACCTGCCCATCAAGGGGGTGACCTGAGTCTCGATGCCCGCTCATGCAGCCGCGCAGCCGATGGGCCCACGATCGGAATCGTCAGCATGGTGCTCGCTATCGCCATCAACAGCAATGCGGTGAATGTCGCGCTGGTGATGATCTGCTTGTCGAGCAGAATGTTGACGAAAATGATCATGATCAAGGCCTTGGTCTGCAGCAGCCAGCCGATCACCGACGCTTCATTGCGCGCCCAGCCGAGAATGCGACCCGCCACGCGCACGCCGATCAATTTGCCCGACACCGACGCCACGAACAACAGCGTCGCGGCGCCTATCACGGGCCCGCCACCCAGGGTCCAGTTGGTGCGCAAGCCAGTACTGAGGAAGAAGACCGGCATCACCACCAGCAGGACGTGATGGCGCAACTGGTCCATCCGCGCGCGGTCGAACCAGTGATTGTCGATCACCGCTCCGGCAAGAAACGCGCCCACCATGAAATGCAGGCCCGCCCAGTCGGCGGCAAAGCCGCAGGTAGCCAGCCAGATCAGGCCGACGTACCAGCGATCGCGCTCTGCCAGCACATGCATCAGTCTGCGGAACAACCATGCCGCAAACCCGAACGCCGCAAGAAACCCAGCCTGGCGCCCCACCCTCGTCCAGTCCATGAGGATCAGCGCCAATACTGCCCAGATCGCGATGTCGTCCACGCTGGCGTAGCGCAACACGCGCTGGCCCAGTTCCTGACGAAGAATCCCGAGCTTTTCCATGAACAGGATCAGGATCGGTAGTGCGGTGACCGTGCAGGCCATGCCAACACCCAGCACGAACTGCCAGTTCATCGCGTTCGACCCCACCCAGCCGTCGCGCCAGAGCAGCAGCACAGTTGCGGCAGCACTGCCGAACAGTAGCGGCATGGCCAGAGCCAGTCCGGCAGTGATTCCACTCTCGCGGCGATTTTTCCACGCCTGAGCCAGATCGAGCTCGATGCCTGCGATCCAGACAAACAGCATCACCGCCCACCAGGCGATTCCGTTGAGCGACTGGGTCACCTGCGGCGTGAACACATGCTGGTAGTAATCGGGAAATGCGGCACCAAGTATGCCGGGACCGAGCACGATGCCAGTGACGATCTGCACCACCACCAGCGGTGCGTAGTACTCGGTGCGTC
The DNA here is from genome assembly GCA_016844605.1 of Steroidobacteraceae bacterium. Taxonomy (GTDB): domain Bacteria; phylum Pseudomonadota; class Gammaproteobacteria; order Steroidobacterales; family Steroidobacteraceae; genus SCUD01. The sequence goes on along the minus strand of JAENJD010000095.1, from coordinate 338 downwards.
CAAGGCGCCAGATCAAATAGGGGACGGCGAAGATAATCATCATCGCGATCAGAAAGACCTCGACGACATTCTGTTCCGGAACCACGCCCTTCCCCCGAGCACATGTCGTGCGCTATTTGCGAATCAGTCGCGCATCATCCGCCGCGCCGGAAAATCAGCGAGGTGTTGACGCCGCCGAACGCAAAGTTGTTGCTCATCGAGAATTCGACATCAAGGGCACGGCCCGCGCCGACGACGTAATCAAGCTCACCGCAGAGTGGGTCGACTGCATCAAGGTTGATCGTGGGCGCGTACCAGCCGTCTTTCATCATTTCGATCGTGAACCAGGCCTCGAGCGC
>JAENJD010000044.1 GCA_016844605.1 Steroidobacteraceae bacterium | reverse complement strand
CTCTTCGAGGGCAAGGCCGTGCACGGAGATCTGGGCGCACTCTGATGGGATCGACACCACGTGGAAATCACAACATGCAAATCAGGAACAAGTTTCGCCACATCGCAACGGCTGCAGCCGTTGCGGCAATGTTGGTTGCCCCAGCCCAAGCCTCGGAAGACGGCGCCGGATCCGGCTCCTATCAGGACCTGGTTTCACTGTTTGCGCAATGGCGGGCCTTCGAGCAACCGCCCGATCGCGACGGTGCGCCTGACTACACGGCTGCGACCTTTGCGCGGCGCCACGCGGAACTGAAGGAGTATCAGCAACGCCTCGCGGCGATCAACCCGGGTTCGTGGCCCATCGAGCAGCAGGTTGACTACCAGCTGGTGCGCGCCGAGATGAACGGAATGGATTTCTACATCCGCGTCCTGCAACCCTGGGCGCGCGACCCTGCTTTCTACACGACGGTCTGGGCCGATCAGAGCGACACACCCGCGCACGAGGGTCCGACCCACCACCACCTGGCCGAGTTGTGGACCTACGAATATCCGCTTTCGCAGGATTTGGAAGCCAGGCTCACGGCCGAACTGTCCGTGATCCCGCCGCTACTCGAACAGGCGCGGCTGAACCTCAACGGCAATGCGCGCGACCTCTGGATCACGGGCACGGGATCGATGCAAAAGCAGGTCGACGCGCTCGACGCGCTGGCGCAGAAGACCGCCGGCAGCGGCAAGGCGCTGCGCCAGGCGATTCGCGTGGCGCGCGAGGCGACAGCGAGCTTTGTCGGATGGCTGGGGCAGCAGGCGCCGGCGAAGGATGGGCCCTCCGGTATCGGCAAGGACAACTACAGCTGGAGCCTGCGCAATGTCCACCTGATACCGATGACCTGGGACGAGGAAGTCGCCGTGCTGCAGAGCGAGCTGGCGCGGGCGCATGCCTCGCTGAAGCTCGAGGAAGAACGCAATCGCGCGCTGCCACCGCTGCCGGCGATCGCGACGCCGGAGGAATACCAGGTGCGCGCCAACGAGGCGGTGACGAAATTCATCGCATTCCTGAGGGACAGGGATATGTTCCCGATGCGCGACTACATGGACCCTGCATTGCGCGCGCAGATGGGCGAATACGTGCCGATCGAGATGCGGAACTTCTTTGCCATCGCGACTCATTACGAGCCGCTGACGCTTTACACGCATTTCTACCACTGGTGGGACCTCGCGCAGATGCGGGATGACCCGCACGAGAGCCCAATCCGCCGTGGGGCGCTGCTCTACAACATCTGGGACAGTCGCGCCGAGGGCATGGCGACCGCGATGGAAGAGTTCATGCTGCACGCGGGCCTGTTCGACGATTCCCCGCGCACGCGTGAAATCGTCTGGATCATGCTGGCGCAGCGCGCGGCCCGCGGGCTCGCATCACTCTATGCGCATGCCAACCTGTTCGACATCCAGCAGGCCAAGGCCTTCCAGGTGAAGTGGACGCCGCGCGGCTGGATGCGCCCGGATCTGGACCTGCTGGGATTCGAGCAGCAGCTCTACCTGCGCCAGCCCGGTTATGGCTCGAGCTACGTGACCGGCAAGTACATGCTGGAAAGGTTGATGCAGGACTATGCGGACACGCTCGGCGCGGAATTCTCGCTGCGCCGCTACTTCGAAGACGTGAATCGCGCCGGGATGATTCCCGTCCCGCTGATTCGCTGGCAGCTCACCGGCCTCGATGACGAGATCCGCGCGCTCAACAAGGGTCCCTGAGACGACCGTCATCGGCCACGACGGGCGCGTGCGCGTCAGCCACAGCCACCGGGACAACGGCGTGCATTATGTATTGAGGGCAGTGAGCGGCGCGGATGGACACAACGGAATCGACGCGATTTTTGCGTCGCGACCCACTGTTTTCATTGCCGCATCGTCGTAAGCGGAAGTACACTCTTCGTATCCGGTCGGCGAACAATGAAATGAAGGACGGATGACCTCTCTGCGGATCACTGGGTGGAGGAATTACATGCTTTACAAATATGTCAAATGGCTGATGCCGCTCGCGTTGCTGTGCGCCGCCGGTCCGGTAAGCGCGCAAAACGTTTTCAACGGCATCGCGAGCACAGCGGACGGCTACAGCACCTTCGACGCCGACCTGATCAATGTCGAAAACGTCACGCAGACCGGCGCGGGCGTCTATGTCGCGGTGCTCGACACGGGACTCGCGCCCAATTGGAAGGACTATTTTCCGGCGGCGCGCGTCGCCGAGCGTCTGGGCAAGGGTTTCGTCCAGTCGGTATCGTTCAAGGCGTTCAAGGACAGGTGTGGATTGGGCGTCACCGTCGGCGCATTGCGCGAGACCAGCTTCGTCGGTTCGCGCGGCTCCGAGCACGGCACGCATGTGACCAGTACGATCCTCGGCTTTTTCTATCGCAGCAACTTCGATGCGGCGTCCGGTTTCACCATTCCGCCGCTCATGGTCCGCGGTATCGCGCCGAACGTCACTGTCATCCCGGTTAAAGTGCTGGCGGACTACCAGATCCCGCAACTGCCGAAGTGCGACGATCCGGATATCTCTACCGCTTCCCAGGTCGCAGTTTTCGGGACCAGCGAAATGATCGCGGCCGGCATTGACTACGTCACCGACCTCGCGCTTGCCGGTTATCGGCCGATGGTCATCAATATGAGCCTCGGCGGCGGGGCTCTTGACCCGGTCGAACAGGCCGCCATCGATCGCGCGATCGCCAATGGCGTCATCATCGTCGCCTCGGCCGGCAACGCAGGCGACGCAGGCATGGGCTATCCGGGCGCCTACGCGCCGGTGATCTCGGTCGCCGCCGCAGGCTGGAACAATTCCTGGGTGGATCCCGCGGTCACACAGTTCTACCGGATGTTCTGGCTGCAGAACGGCGGCGCTTTCGTACCGCCGTTGTTCGCGAACGGCGGCGATGTGCCGGAGCCGACCCCGACCGCTTCGGGCTTCCTGAACAACGCGGCCTACATCGCAGACTTCAGCAGCCGCGAACTAGCCGGCCAGCAGCTTGATGTGACGGCACCGGGTGTCTGGGTCCGCGGCCCGTTTGCGGGCTTCCCGGGCTACAACCACCTGCCGTGGTGGTCCAAGGGTGTCGGCGATCTGCTGGGTGGCAATTCCGGCAACTTCTTCTACGTCAGCGGCACCTCGATGTCGGCGCCGCACACGACCGCAGCTGCCGCGCTGATGCTCGAGAAGAACCCGGCCCTGACCCAGGCCCAGGTCGAGAGCATCCTGAAGAGCACGGCATTGCCGATTCCGGCCGGCTTCGGCGGCGACCTCCGGATTACGGGCTTTTTTGACACGGGGGGCATCGTCGATCCGCAGATCTGGGGCGCCGATGCCACGGGGAGCGGCTTGATCCAGGTCGACGCCGCGATTGCCGCCACACCGTAGCGGCACAGTTCGTCCAGCCATCCAGCGCCGCCGCGATCGCTCGCGGCGGCGCCTTCTTTTGGGCAATGGTAAAGTGCCCGGCAACCGTTGCGCTTCCCGGCGCAGGCGGGGGCTACGCCGCAGGCGCCAACGGCCGCGGCCGGCCGACGGCGTGGCCCTGCACGAAATCAATGCCCATGGCGCGCGCCGCCTCGAGCGCCGGCTGGTCCTCGACCTGTTCCGCGATCAACCGGAAGTTCAGCGTGCGCGCCATGCTGATCACGGCCGTGACCATCGCCTGGTTGACCGAGTCGCGCGCCAGGTCGCGCATGAATGAGCCGTCGATCTTCAGGTAGTCCATCGGCAGCTGCTTGAGATTGGCGAAGCCGCCGAGATCCGTGCCGAAATCATCCAGCGCGAACCGGCAACCCATGCCGTGCAGCACATCGATGAAGCGCCGCGACTGTTCCAGGTTGCCGATGACCGCGGTCTCCGAGACCTCGAAACAGATCTGCTGCGGCGCCACACCGCTGCGGTCCAGCTCCTCGACGACGAATTCCAGGAATGTCGGGTCGGCAAGTGTCTGCCCTGACACGTTGATTGACAGGCTGCGCCCTGCGGGTATCCGGATCGCGCCTGCCGCAAGCGCGGCGAGCGCTGCACCGAGCACCCAACGATCGATCAGGGACATCAGGCGATAGCGTTCCGCGGCCGGAAAGAACTCGGCCGGCAGGATCGCCTGGCCGTCGTCGTGCAGCCGCACGAAGACTTCCATCGCCGGGCCGCCAATTGAACCCGGGCGGGTCGGCTCGATCGGCTGCAGATAGAGCTCGAAGAATCCGTCGCGCAGCGCCGCCTGCAGACGCTGCAACCAGTGAATTTCGCCGCGGCTGCGCGCGACGGCTTCGTCGTGGGAGGAATAGACGTGGACGTGGCTGCCGGACTGCCGCTTCGCGACATAGCAGGCGGAATCGGCTGCATTCATGATTTCTTCCGGCGAATTGCTCTCGCCGGTCACTTCGACGAGCCCGAGACTGACACCGACGCTGAAGATGCGGTCCTTCCAGACAAACCGGTATTCGCCGATCGCACGCCAGATGTCATCGGCGATCTGGCGTGCCTTGTCGAGCGGGCAGCCGACCAGCAGCACGCCGAACTCGTCGCCGCCGAGGCGCGCCACCGTGTCCGAGTCGCGGACCGCCTCGCGGATCAGCGCCGCGACCTCACGCAGCATGTTGTCGCCCGCGAGGTGGCCACTCGTGTCATTGACCGCCTTGAAGCGATCGAGGTCGAGGTAGCACATCACGAGGCTCTGCCGGCCCGCGTGCGCGACCTCGGCGGCCTCGCCGAGTCGACGTTCGAACTCGCGGCGATTGACCAGCCCGGTCAGCGCGTCGTGACTCGCCTGGTAGGACATCTGCTGCGTCAGGCCACGCAATTCGCTGACGTCGTGCAGCATGACGGCGGCGCCGGCGATCTCCCCTTCCCCGCCACGGATCGGCGACGCCGACGCTTCGATGCCGAGTTCATTGCCGGTTGAACGCGCGATCATCAGGGCGCGCCGCCCGAGAGTGGCGCGGCTTCCGGAACCCAGGCACTGCTGAACGGGGTCCGGCAGCGGGCGGCGGTCGTGCTCGTCGACGAAACCCGCGAGCGCGCTGAACAGCTGTCCAAGCGCTTCTTCGCGGCGGATGCCGGTCAGCGCCTCGGCAGCCCTGTTCATGTATTCAACCCGGCCCTGCGCATCGGTCGTCAACAGGCCTTCGCCGAGCGAATCGAGCGCGAGCTGCGCGCGGCCCGGCAGCAATGACAGCCCCGGTGTTTCATGGTGTGGAAGCATTTCCACTGCACTCAGCAACACGACACTGCGGCCGCCGGAATCGAGTGCCGTGCCGGCAAGCTCCAGTCGCGTCACCTGGCCGTGGCTGTCGGACATCTCGACCTCGGTCATCGCCGGCCCGGATTCGCCGGACAGGGCACGCGCGATGGCAAGCGTGACGAGTTCCGCGTACTCGGGCGCGACAAGATCCGCCAGATTGCGCCCCAGCATGTCTGCCACCGGAATGCCCGCGATCGTCGCAAAGGCCTCATTGACGGCCTCGATCCGATCGCCGTGCAGGAGTGCGGGCTCGCGCAGGCTGGCGAGCATCGCGCGTGCGACATCGGCACCGGCGACCCCGTGTCCGCGGGCGGTCTGATGCTCTGTCTCGGCCTCGTCCACGAGCCGGCGCAGTGCGCGCCGTTGCAGCAGGATGACAACGGCGAGCACGGCGGCGACAATCGCGAATCCGGCACCAGCGATCACTGGGACCGTCATTCGGCCTGTAATCCCCTTCGGTTCGTCGCATGCTGGGTAGCCGCGGAACCGTCGAATATGTTGTCTTACGCGGTCTTCAGCAGCATATCTCACGCTTGTACTAACACCCCGCGCGATTCACCATAATGGTTCGGGGTTTCATGTCCAGGGCCCGGGTCAGGAGCGGAATGATCGAGAAAATCGAAGCCGCGCGCCGGCAGATGATCGACCAGCAGGTCCGCACCTGGGAGGTGCTGGACCCGCGCGTGCTGGAAACACTTGCGGCGGTTCCGCGCGAGCATTTCGTTGCCGAGGCCTATCGGGGCGTCGCCTTCGCCGATACTGCGATTCCGATCGGTCACGGCGAATTCATGCTGCAGCCCAAGATCGAGGGCCGCATCCTGCAGGCACTCGGCCTGGAACGCGGTGAGCGAGCGCTCGAGATCGGCACCGGCACCGGTTTTTTCGCGGCCTGTATCGAACACCTCACCGGCGACGTCGAAAGCATCGAGATTCATGCGGGGCTCGCGGACGGCGCGGCGCGTGCGCTCGAGCAGCTCGGTGTCACGCGCGTCCGGGTCGCATGCGCCGATGCGATGAATCGCGGCTTCGATCCCCAGTATCAGGCAATCGCCGTGACCGGCTCATTGCCGGTTTACGATCCGCGATTCGAACGCGCGCTCGCCGTCGGCGGACGGCTGTTTGTCGTGGTCGGCTCGCCACCGGTCATGCAAGCGCGACTCGTCACGCGCACGGCCATCGACGCCTGGTTCAGCGAAACCCTGTTCGAAACCTGCATCGAGCCGCTGCGAAACGCGATGCCGGCGGCGCGTTTTCACTTCTAGCCGCCGATGAACCGTCGTACGCCCCCCTAGGGGACATTGCGGAGGGTCATGTGGTGCTATACACTAGTAGAACAGTAGTTGTCCTCGCCCACCCCGTGCCAAGGAACGTCCTCGCATGAATACCAGGCTTTGCATCCGCTCGATCCTGCTGGCCGCCAGCCTCGCAGCCGCGCCGCTGGGCGTGGCGCCGCTAGCAGGCAGCGCCGATCTCGGCTCGATTTACCAGCAAGCACTGAAGAACGATCCGCAGATCCGAGAAGCGGAAGCGAATCGCCTCGCGGCGAGGGAATCGAAGCCGCAGGCACTCTCCGCGCTGCTGCCGCAGTTGACAGCGGGCGCGGGCTACGACGACAGCGATTCGGACGGCACAAGCCCATTCGGCCCGCAAGGCCAGCCCGGAGATTTTGAGAGGCAAGGCGAACGCAATAGCTGGGACGTGACATTGCGGCAGAGCGTGTTCCGCTGGCAGAACTGGGCCGCCCTGAAGCGCGCGGACGCCGAGAGCGCGCAGGCCGAGGCGGACTATCACGCAGCACAGCAGGACCTGGTCCTGCGGACGTCGGAAGCCTACTTCAATGTGCTGGCCGCGCAGGACACGCTCGAGGCGGCACAGGCCGCGCATGATGCCATCGCGCGCCAGCTCGAGCAGTCGGAGAAACGCTTCGAAGTCGGCCTGATCGCCGTGACCGACGTGCAGGAAGCAAAGGCTGCGTTCGATTCCGCAACGGCAGCGCTGATTCAGGCCAAACGCAATCTCGCGACCGCGCAGGAACAGTTGCGCGAACTGACCGGCAACACTTTCGATGAGCTTTCGAGACCCGGTGCCGACATGCCGCTCGCCGGCCCAAATCCCGCCAACGCCGAGGACTGGGTTCAGCTCGCGATGAACCAGAATGCGCGGCTGACCTCCAGCCGGCTCGCTGCGGATATCACACGCCAGGACGTCAGTTCAGAGCGCGGTGGGCATTTCCCGAGCATTGACCTGATAGCGTCGCGTTCGAGCTCTGACATCAATTCGGACCTGGTCACGGGAGGCACTAGCGCCCCGAATGACTCGGATTCAAAGGACACGACGGTCAGCCTGCAATTGACGGTGCCGCTCTACTCCGGGGGCGCGACCTCCTCGCGCGTGCGGCAGGCCCAGTACCGGCACCAGGCTGCGCGGGAAAGGCTGGAGCGCACCGCGCGACAGACCGAACGCGAGACGCGCGACGCCTATCTCGGCGTCAATTCTGAAGTCGCCCGCGTGCAGTCGCTGCGCCAGGCGGTCGAATCCGCAAAGACCGCGCTGCAGGCGACTGAAGCAGGATACGAGGTCGGCACCCGCACCTCGGTGGACGTGCTGGACGCGCGCCGGCGGCTTTTTGAGGCGCAGACCAACTATTCGCGCAGCCGCTACGACTACCTGCTGAATGTCCTGCGGCTGCAGCTTGCGGCCGGCACGCTCGACGACAAGGGCATCGCCGACATCAATTCGATCCTGACCGAAAACGTGAAGATCAAGTAGCGTCGGTCACCGCGCCGTCCGCGCCCTGCGCGGCGGCGCGCCGGAGCCGGTCGGCGATCGCAGCCCAGGGCTCGTCGTCCGGCACATCCTCCACGAGTATTCGCGCCGCGCCCATGCGGTCGAGTTCGCGCAGCGCCGCATAAAGTGCGCGGCCGTATCCGGCGGGCTGCTGGTCCAGCTGGCGCCAGACCAGCTGATCCGATGCAACTGGCGCACTACTGCGCGCGATTACCGCAAGCCGCTCGCCTGCGGCAAGCGCCCGATCGATTTGAGGCAGCAACTCCGCGGCTTTGATGACAGCGAGGGACGTGCATGGCGCGTAGTGCGAACGATCGCGCCCCGGCGCGCGCGGGGATGACGCGTCGGCATCAGCGACCTCGCCCACGACGCCCTCAAGCTGGGATCGCGAGACGGCGCCGGGCCGCAGCAGTGTCACGCGCCCGTCGAGGCAGGCGACGATGGTCGATTCGAGTCCCACCTCGCATGGGCCGCCATCCAGCACCAGCGCGACGCGATCGCCGAGCTCTTCGTGCACGTCGGCGGCGCGGGTAGGGCTGATGCGGCCATAGCGGTTCGCCGATGGCGCGGCGATGCCGCCGCCAAACGCGGCGAGCAGCGCGCGTGCGACAGGATGGGCGGGCGCGCGAAGCGCAACCGTTGACTGGCCACCGGTGATCGCCGCAGGAACAGCGGCTGCCTTTGGCAGCACGATCGTCAGCGGCCCCGGCCAGAATGCATCGGCCAGCCGCCTGGCTGAGTCGGGCAGATCGGAGATCCATTCCTGCGCGGCCGCGAGACCGCTGATGTGGACGATCAGCGGATGACTGACGGGGCGGCCCTTGGCCGCGAAGATCCTGGCGATCGCTTCCGGATTTCGGGCATCCGCACCGAGCCCATAGACGGTTTCCGTCGGGAACGCCACGAGCCCGCCGGCATTCAGCAGCGCAACGGCCTCCTCGATCCGGGCAGGGTCGGGCAACATGGGCTGATGATAAGCGCCCGTTCCGGGCGCCGCGCTCACTCCAGCGGCACGCGCTGCCAGCCCGCCTCGTTGCGGCGCAACTCGTAGGCCGGCCAGTAATGACGGTCCAGGCGCAGCGTGATGATTTCCACGGCGTCATTCCAACTGACGGTCTTCAGCCGCAGTGACGAATGGTCCGGCCGCCCGGAAACCGCGCGGATGAAGGCATCGAGATCGGGCACCGGGATGCCGTCGACTTCGGTGATGCGGCGGCCGGCCCAAAGCTTATAGCGCGATGCGGGCGAACCGTACATGAAGAACGCGATGAAGATTCCGTCCGGCCGGATGCCACGTTGCGCAGCCATCGCCCGGTGCGGCTCCTGCAATGTCGCGCCTGCCCATATCAGTACCCGATCAATGTCATGCCCTGACAGCAGCACGGTGTCGAGCGGGACCACGAGTTCGGCGCCGGAACGCCACAAGGTCAGTTCGACGCGTGGCGCATGCACGGCGATGTCCGCGTCGCTGAAGCTGTTGACGACCCGGCCATCGACGGCAAGCAGCAGGTCGCCCGGCACCAGGACCCGTGCGGCGGGCGAGCCCGCCACCAGGCGCTCGATCGTCAGGACCTGGCGGCGCTGCGAATCGTGCGCACTCAGGCGCTCGATCCACTGTTCACCGAGCCCCAGCCTGCGCGCTTCCGCAAGTGACAACAGTCCGAACTCGGCTTCCGCGGAATAAAGCGGCCGGCCATCGCGCGCGTACTCCAGCATGGCCTGCACCAGGCTTGCCGGGATACCCATGTTCTGCTGCTCGAGCTCGCGGCCATTCTCATAGGCGAAACTCGACCACAACGCGACGACATTGCCATGGCGATTGACAATCAGGCCGTCAAAATCCGCAGGCCCATTGACCAGGCTGATGATCTCCAGGTTTGCGTCGCGGAACTGCAGCGTGCGCGACAAGGGGAACGCGACCGGGCCGATCGAGGCGACCGTCGCCTGCTGCGAGACCACCCGGTTGTCCGCGTGCAGCCCGACGACATTAACGGTCTCGCCGGTGACCGGCAACTGGTCGGAGAAATGCACCGCACGAACAGGCGTTTCGCCCAGCTGCTTCGGGTCGTAGCGCACGACCGCGAGATTGTGAAGAGGGTGCACGTAATCAACATGGCCATCTACTTCGATCGTGCCGGCGAATGTCAGGCGCACATCGCCGATCGCAACCGGCACCGTATTGCGATCCACGGCGACGAGACCGCGTTGTGCGTCGATGACGACCCCGGTGCCGTGATAATTGCGCTCGGTCACGCCGGACACGGAATAGGGCATGCTGAAATCGACCAGCACCAGCGACGGCGCCAGCGTATCGACCAGCCGATCACCGGTGCGCGCGAACTGCGTGGTGCCGGGCTGCGGTGGCGGAGCGTCCGGGCCTGCCGTCACGTCTTCGCAGGGCCACAGCCCGATCGAGTCGTCACGCTTGCAGTGGCGTGCCGGAAACCAGCCACGGTCGATTCGAAGGGACCTGAGCTGCGGGAAACGGGTCTCTTCCATCGTGAAGTGGCGCACCGTCACACGCTGCCCGTCGCCCAGCGTGCGGAACACGGCCAGCGCATCGGCGAGGCTCGTCATCGGGCGGCCGTCCAGTTCGGTCAGCACGGCGCCGCGCGGAATGCCCGCGGAGCTGAACATGTAGCCAGGATTCGCCACATAGACGCCCGCGACCGGCACATTCATGTGCCGCGCCATCTGCCAGGACAGCGTGTGCAGGATGCCATCGCCGATCTCCAGGTATTCATCGGGCGTGATTCCGCGCAAGTCCTGCACCGGCAGCCTGAATGTCCGTGATTCGCCGCCGCGCACGACGGCCAGTTCGAGTTCGCCGCCCACGCTGTCGTCGAGCAACGCATCCAGCGCGTCAAAATCGGTGACCGGCCGGCCGTCGATGGCCACCACGATGTCGCCGACCGCGAGCTGACCGTAGGCCGTTGCTCCCGGCTGCACTTCCGTCACGACCAGCATGCCGGTGCGCGCCCGCGCCACCTTGCGGGCCGCGGCTTCGACGGCGGCGGGCAGGCCGAGGCGGCGCAATTCGTCGTAGGGCGTGTAGCGGAACACGGTCTGCAGCGTGCCGCGGCCAACGGGCTTGCCTGCCTGCAGCAGCGCAAGCGCGCGCACGACGCGCGGCAGCGGCAGGTAGAAGCTCGATGCGGCTCCGCTCGAGCCGCCGGCATTCAGTGCCAGCACGCGGCCCTCGATGTCGATGACCGGCGAACCGGACGAGCCGCCCGAGGTGCCGGAAGCGGCCTGGTAGTAGAAAGTGTTGAAGTCGTTGTACTTGCCGATGCCGTAATCCGGCGCTTCACGGTCGAGGCGCGCGAGCGTGCCCGCCAGGATTGAAAGCTGCTCGCCGGCATCATTGCCGACCACGCGGATCTCGACTCCAATCTGTGCACCGGCCGGGTACAGCGGCAATTCCGCCGGCTCGATGAATTTCAGCTTCGACGGATCGTAGTGGTAGATGCCGAAATCGTGCACCGGATCGCGATAGACCGGCTGCAGCTCGACTTCCTCGCGATTGATGAATGTGGCGAGCGCGGTCACCGGCCCGGAAGTCACGACATGGCGGTTGGTCAGGATCAGGCCGCGCTTCGCATCGACGACGAAACCGGTGGCCTGCGAAGACGTATTCCACTCGGTATCGAATGCGCGCGTTGCGTCAATCTGGATCGCGACGACACCGGTCGAAATGCGCTCCAGAGTCCTGGTCCACCCGGGCGCGGCTTCCTGTGATGAGGCCTGCGTGAATGGCAGCAGGGCGATCGCGGCAAGCAGCAACAGGTGACGCACCGGGTGTTCAGTCGAGCCGGTATTGGAATGCCGCATGGAAACGCTCTTTGAATTCGCCCGGGGCGAGCTTGTGGTGCTGGGTGCCGATGCTTGCAATCTTGATGGAGCCCATCAGGGATGCGATGCGGCCGGTGGTCTCCCAGTCGATGCCGCGCATCAGACCGTACAGCAGTCCGGCCCGATAGGCGTCGCCGCAGCCGGTCGGATCGACGACCTGCGTTGCGCGCACGACCGGCACTTCAATGGTTTTCCCGCCGGCATGGATCCGGGAGCCCTCGGCGCCGCGCGTGACGACATAGGCCTTGACCCGCGCAGCCAGTTCACGGTTCGACAGGCCGGTTCGCTCCTGGAGCAACTGCGCCTCGTAGTCGTTGACAGTCACCCAGGCCGCCTGATCGATGAAGGCCTCGAGGTCCTGGCCGCCGAACAGCGGCAGCGCCTGGCCGGGATCGAAAATGAATGGAATTCCGGCACGCTCAAATTGTGCGGCATGGACGATCATGCCCTCGCGTCCGTCCGGCGCGAGGATGCCGATCGTAATGCCGGCATCGCGAGGAACTTCCAGAAGTTGGGAATGATTCATCGCGCCGGGATGAAATGCCGTGATCTGGTTGTCGTCCAGATCCGTGGTGATGTAGGCCTGCGCCGTGTACTCGTCGTCGATCATGCGCAGGTACTTCGAGGACATGCCGTTGGAATCGAGCCATTCCTGGTACGGAAGAAAGTCGTGGCCGACCGCGCCCATCGCTTGACCGTCTGCACCCAGCAGCATGATGTTGTAGGCGATATTGCCGGCACAGCCGCCGAAATTGCGGCGCAGTGTCGGCACCATGAATGAGACATTCAGCATGTGGATCTTGTTCGCGAGGATCTGGTCACGGAAACGGCCCGGATAGACCATCACCGTGTCATAGGCCAGCGATCCGCAGATCAACGCCGTCATTGCAACCTCATGGGGCGATCAAGCCCGGTCCGACAGCACGAGTGCCCAGGTCAGCACGAGGAGCGCAAACGCGACGAATACGGCAGCCGAACCAAGCTCCTTGGCAATGCCGGAGAGTGGATGCCGTTCGGCACCGATCCGGTCGACCGTCGCCTCGACGGCGCTGTTCAGCAGCTCGACGGTCAGCACGATGAACATCGGGCCTGCCAGAAGCACTCGCTCGACTCCGTTCTTCCCGAGCCAACACCCGAGCGGCACGACGATGAGCGCCAGCAGGCATTCCTGGCGGAATGCCTCCTCGTCGCGCCAGGCCGCCGCGAACCCGCGCCAGGTGCTGCCGAAAGCGCGTGCGAGACGCGCCGGGCCGGTCATCTTGTCGGGCCGGGTATTCAATCGCGAGCCGGTTTCCAGGCCACGTCGAGTTGCTTCGCCGCGCGCACGTCGTCCAGGCGCCGGACCGGCAGGGTATATGGCGCGGCTTTGACCATCGCGGCGTCAGCCACTGCCTCGCGCTGGATCGCCGCCATCGCATCCGCGAAGCCATCGAGTTCCTCGCGCGTTTCGGTTTCGGTCGGCTCGATCAACAGGCATTCCGGCACAAGCAAGGGGAAATAGGTGGTCGGCGCATGATAGCCGTAATCGAGCAGGCGCTTGGCGAAGTCCATCGCGGTGACGCCGAGTTCGTGCGCCTGACGGCGCAGCGTGATGATGAACTCGTGACTTGCGCGGCGATCAGGATAGGCTGCGTCGAAACCGGCCTCGCGCAGGCGCGCCATCAGGTAATTGGCATTCAGCGTTGAGAACTCCGCGACTCTCTCCATGCCCTCGGCGCCCAGGATGCGCATATAGACATAGGCGCGCAGCAGTACGCCGGCATTGCCCATGAATCCCGACAGACGCCCGATCGACTGCGGCAGGTCTCGCTCGTCGAGCCAGCGATAGTGCTCGCCGTCGCGACCGACGACCGGCACCGGCATATAGGGAAGCAGGCGCTTGCCGACACCCACCGCCCCCGAACCCGGACCGCCGCCGCCGTGCGGGGTCGAAAAGGTCTTGTGCAGATTCATGTGGATCACGTCGAAACCCATGACCCCGGGCAGGACTTTTCCGAGGATCGCATTGAGGTTCGCACCGTCGTAATACAGCAGTCCGCCGGCCGCATGCACTCTGCGCTCGATCTCAACGATGCGCCGCTCGAATACGCCGAGCGTGCAGGGATTTGTCAGCATGATGCCGGCGGTCGCGGGCGAGAGCACGGCGTCGAGCGCGGCAAGATCCACGTCGCCATCCGGGAGCGAGGCAATCTCGCGAATTTTCATGCCGCACATGGTCGCGGTTGCCGGATTCGTCCCGTGCGCCGCATCCGGCACGATGATCTCGTTGCGGGCCAGGTCGCCGCGCGCGCGGTGATAGGCGCGGATCATCGCGACGCCGGTGAACTCGCCTTGCGCACCCGCCATCGGCGTCAGCGACACGCCGGCCATGCCGGTGACGGCCTTCAGCATCTCCTGCAATTCGAACATGCAGGCCATGAAACCCTGGCCGGTGCTCACTGGCGCCAGCGGATGACGGCCGAGGAACTCCGGTAGCATCGCCAGCGAATTGCAGACCTTGGGGTTGTACTTCATCGTGCAGGATCCGAGCGGGTAGAACTGCGTGTCGATGCTGAAATTCATCTGCGACAACCGCGTGTAATGGCGCACGGCCTGCAGCTCGGAAACCTCCGGCAGCACGGGCCTCGCGCGGCGCTGGAACTGCTCGGGGATGACGGCCACCGACGCCGGCGGATACTGCGCCGTCGCCGCACGCCCGCTGCGCGACAACTCGAATATCAGGGGCTCGATGGCTTTCATCGGCCGAGCACGCGATCGAGCGTCTGCGCATAGGCGCCGATGTCTTCGCTGGTTCGTGTCTCCGTCGCACAGACCAGCAACGCATGACCGAGTTCGGGGTAATCGCGCGAGAGGTCGTGACCGCCGATGATTCCGCCTGCCGCGAGCGATTCGAGCACCGGCGCGACCGGCCGATCGAGCAACAGCACCGCTTCATGGAAGCGCGGGCCCGCAAACGCCGCACGCACGCCCCGCAGGCCGGAGAGCGCCGAGACGAGCTCGCAAGTGCGAGCGACACAGGCGCTCGCGACCCGTTCGAGGCCCACCGGACCCAGCAGCGAAAGGTAGATCGTGGCTGCAGTCATCAGCAGACCCTGATTCGTGCAGATGTTGGAGGTCGCCTTGCCGCGCCGGATGTGCTGCTCGCGTGCCTGCAGTGTCAGCGTAAAGCCGGGCTTGCCGTCGAGATCGACGGTCCGCCCGGCAATGCGACCCGGCATCTGGCGGACATGCGGCATGCGCGTCGCCATGAATCCCACATAGGGCCCGCCCGAGGACAATGGCACGCCGAAGGGCTGCGCTTCGCCGCAGGCGATGTCAGCTCCGTCATCGCCCCATTCCCCGGGCGGCGCGAGCAACGCAAGCGCAACTGGATTGACTGCCGCGATGATCAATGCGCCGTTGGCGCGGGCCCAGCGCGAGAGCGCATCGACGTCCTCGAGCTGACCGAAGAAGTTCGGCTGCTGGATCACGAGTGCCGTGATGTCCTGTCCGTCGTAACGCGCGAGCGCCTGCGGAATCGTCGTTCCCTGCTCCGTGCAGTAGGGTAATTCCTCGAGCACCAGGCCCTGGCCCTCGGTGATGACCCGCGCCACGTTCCGCCAGGTCGGATTGACGGTGGTCGGCACCAGGATGCGCGCGGACTTCGAGCGACGGTGCGCGCGCACCGCCATCAGGCAGGCTTCGGCCAGGGCCGATGCGCCGTCATAGAGCGAGGCATTCGACACATCCATGGCCGTGAGACCGGCGATCATGGACTGGAACTCGTACATGATCTGCAAGGTGCCCTGGCTGGCCTCGGCCTGGTACGGCGTGTAGGCGCTGTAGATCTCGCCGCGTGTCGTGAGCGCCCAGACCGGCGCAGGGATGTGGTGCTCGTAGGCGCCCGCCCCGATGAAGTTGAGCGGCCTGCCGTCGGTGGCCGCGCGCGCAGCGACCAGGCGCGCCACTTCCATCTCGGACAGCGCCACCGGAACACCCGGCAGCGAGTCAACGCGCAGCGCCTTCGGGATCTCGTCGAACAGTTCGTCAATGCTGGCGGCACCGATGCGATCGAGCATCGCACGTACGTCTTCGGCGGTATGAGGTATGTAAGGCACGCTATCCGGCTGCCACGACTTCGGCCGCGTAGGCCGTGGCATCCATAAGGTCAGCGCCGCCGGTGTCGTCGGTCGGCCGCAGCCGCAGAATCCATCCCTGCCCGTAGGGATCCTGGTTGACCAGTTCCGGCTGTGTCGCAAGCAGGTCATTGCTCGCGAGCACTTCGCCGCCCACGGGACTGTAGACATCGGACGCAGCCTTCACGGATTCGACCACGGCGCAGGCATCGCCGACCGACAGCATCCGCCCTGCTTCCGGCACCTCGACGAAGACCAGGTCACCGAGCGCTGCCTGCGCGTGGTCGGAGATTCCGATCTCGATGCTGCCGTCCGGCAGCGAGCGCAGCCATTCGTGGCTTTTCGTGTAACGCAGGTCGCCCGGTATGTTGCTCATTCCTGTCTCCGTCTCACAATTCGATCATGGTCTTGCCGTTCCTGGCGAACGGCGGCCTGACGATCCGCGCCGGCAGCAGCCGACCGCGGATGTCCACTGTGACGTTTTCGCCGGCCGCCGCGGGCACGCGCGCGAAGCCGATGGAGCGCTCGAGCGTCGGCGAAAATGTGCCGCTCGTGACTTCGCCCTCGCCTGCACCCTCGGCGACAACGCGCTGATGCGATCGCAGCACACCCCGCTCGAGCAGCAGCAATCCGACCAGCTTGCGTGCGGGG
>JAENJD010000094.1 GCA_016844605.1 Steroidobacteraceae bacterium | reverse complement strand
ATCAAGCTCACCGCAGAGTGGGTCGACTGCATCAAGGTTGATCGTGGGCGCGTACCAGCCGTCTTTCATCATTTCGATCGTGAACCAGGCCTCGAGCGCTCCGCAAGCGCCGAGTGTATGTCCAAGGTAGCTTTTCTGGGTGCTGATGGGCGTGCGATTGCCGAGCAGCGATGACGTGGCGCGGGTCTCGGCAATGTCCCCGTGTTCGGTGGCGGTTCCGTGGCCGTTGACGTAACCGATGGTCTGCGCCGACAACCTCGGCATGGATGCGGGCGCCGCGAGTGAGCGCATGATCGCGGTCTTCCAGCACGAACATCGCCGCTCCCTCGCCCACGACCAGGCCATCGCGGTCCTTGTCGTATGGTCGGGGAGTCTGCGCCGGGGAATCGTTGCGACGGCTGGTCGCATAGAGAATGTCGAAGGCGATAGCCTCGCTGGGGCACAGTTCTTCGGCGCCACCCGCCAGCATCAGCGTCTGGCGACCGGACCGGATCGCCTCGCAGGCATAACCGATCCCCTGGCTGCCGGACGTGCAGGCGCTCGAGGTCGGAATGATGCGCCCCGTCAGGCCGAAGAAGATGCCGACGTTCGCGGCGGCGGTGTGCGGCATCATGCGCACGTAGGAATTGGCATTGAGGCCGCCGGACTTGCCGGTCTGCAGCATCTCCACGAAGTTCCGGATGTCCGGCGTGCTGCCGACCGAGGAACCGCAGGCAACGCCCATGCGGCCGTCCTTGATGGACGGATCGCCTGCAAACCCCGCGTCAGCGAGCGCGAGTTCGCTGGCACGGACCGCGAACTGCGACACACGACCCATGCTGCGCAACTGCTTGCGGGTCCAGTGAGCGGGCGGCTTGAATCCATCGATCGGTGCCGCGAGCCGGGTATTCAGATCGGTCAGCGAATCCCATTCCGTCATGTAACGGACTGCATTGCGACCGGCGCGGAGGCATGCGCGGATATCGGGCCAGCTCGAGCCCAATGCCGAAATGCCGCCGACGCCCGTGATGACGACGCGCCCCATCAGCACAATCCGCCGTTGACCGAGATGACCTGCCGGGTGATGTAGGCAGCGTCCGGCGACAGCAGGAAGCTGACAACCGCGGCGACTTCATCGGGACGGCCCATGCGTGCGGCGGGAATGATCTCGAGGATTTTCTCGACCGGAGTTCCTGCACCGATCATGTCGGTCTCAATGAGGCCGGGGGCCACGCAGTTGACCGTGATCTCGCGGCTTGCAAGTTCGACCGCGAGCGCCTTGGTGGCGCCGATGATGCCGGCCTTGGAGGCGCTGTAATTGACCTGACCGCGGTTGCCGATAAGGCCCGCTACTGACGACAACGTGACGATTCTTCCCGGGCCGCGGCGCCGCACCATCGGCATCACCACGGGTTGCAGGATGTTGTAGAAGGAATCGAGATTGGTCCGGATCACGTCGTCCCAGGCTGTTGCGGTGAGTGCCGGAAATGCGCCGTCGGAAGCGATGCCGGCGTTGCAGACGACGCCGTAGTAGGCGCCGTGCGCGGCGATGTCGGCTTCGAGCGCGGTCGCGGTTGCGGCCCGATCGGCCACGTCGAATGTGAGCAGGCGCGCCGGTCTGCCGAGGCGCTCGATTTCGGAAACGACCTCGAGGGCCTGCTCTCGACGCGATCGGCAGTGGATGATCAGATCGTATCCGTCACGCGCGAGGCGCAGCGCAATGGCGCGTCCGATGCCGCGGCTCGAACCGGTGACCAGAACCTGCCCGCTCATTCCATCTGCTCCCGCAGGATCTCCCAGGCATTATCGGGCTGAAAGACCGTCAGAGTCCCTGAAGCCAGCAGTTTTTCATTCATCCGGATGCGGCAGTCGAAGACCCCGCGGCCCTCCGCGTCGCGCGTCGACTCGCGGGCCTCAACGGCCAAGCACGCGCCGGGCGGAAACTCCTCGGCCTCGCTGCGATAAGCCCGCAGCCCGAGCAACAAGCCCGGTTTCGGGCTCCAGGGAGGTCCCGCGTGCAGGGTCGCAAAAGCCGAAACCGCCTGGGCCATGATCTCCGGTCCCGACCAGCCGGCGAGCGCCCCGTTTGCCAGGCTGTAGGGCGAGCCGCTGCGCACGGTTAGCGATGCGACGAGGCCGCCCGAGTCGGCAGAGTCGATCCGGTCAAGAAGCAGCGCCTCACCCTGGTGCGGAACCAGTTCGGCAGGGCTCGGAAGGTTCACGAGCGGGTCGGCGCGAGACTGGCCTCGACCTGCCGGACAAATGGCGCCGGGGACACGAACTGGAGTACGCCGGTCGCCCTGTCGACCGCTACCTGCACCGTGCGGGCGCGCGCGACCCGCGCGCGAGTTCCCGAGTTCGTGACCAGATAATTGATGGCCAGGCGGTTCTGCCACTCGACGAGTGACGCCGTGACATCGAGCCGATCGCCGAATTTCGCGGCACGGACATAACGGACGTGCGCCTCGATGATCGGCCAGAGATAACCGGACTCCACCATCATTTCATAGCCGTAACCAAGCCGGTCCATCAGGGCCCAGCGGGCGTTTTCGAGATACTTGAGATAGTGGCCGTGCCAGACGACCGACATGACATCGATGTCGTGAAATGGCACGACGACTTCGGTTGTCTGCGAGCAAGGACCTAGTTTACGCATGGTTTCACGCCCAGGTATCTCAGGAGCCCGGCCGAACCAATTTGCGGGCCAGCAGGCGCGGCGAGCGCACGAGCATGCCGAAGAACAGCAGTGTATGTACGCGCGTGATCAGCACGTTGTCCAGCCAAAGCCGGAAATGCGACTCGCCGCCAGGCGGATAGGAAATCTGGGTGTCGAGCCAGCGCATTGGCAGGCCGCTCCAGTGCAGGCGCACGAGAATCTCGATGTCGAAGTCCATGCGCCGGCCGAGGCGGTTCCGCCGGAGGAGCGCAATGACCGGGCCGAGCGGGTAGATACGGAATCCGCACATTGCGTCGGGTATGTCGAATGACAGCGTGTTCACCCAGACCCAAAAACGGGTGAGATGGCGCCAGAAAAGTCGCGAGCCGGGCGTGTCCGCGCCGAATACCGGGCGACCGCAAATCATCGCTTCAGGGTGGGATCGACATTCGGCGAGAAAGCGCGGGATATCTGCCAGGGCGTGCTGACCGTCGGCGTCAATTTGCAGCGCGTGGTCATAGCCACCACCGCCGGCGGCCAGCAACCCGGCCTGAACGGCGGCCCCCTTTCCTCGGTTTTCGGAGAGCCGCAGCACCCGCACGGCCGGGTCGGCGGCGGCCAGTGCGTCCAGCGCGCGCGCGCAGCCCACTCCGGAACCATCGTCGACCAGCAGGCAGTCGAGCCCATTGGCGCGGACGGCTGACACGACACGCCCGACGGCGTTGCCATGCTCGTAAACCGGGATGACTGCGCAGACATCAGGCACTGACGGCACCGAGCAGCACACGCCCGGAAGAATGTCGCCCGGCCGCGGATACAAATTCGAACTGAATTATTTCCCGCTCCTGATCCAGCCTGATCGTGAGACTCAGCGTTTGCCCGGGCAGGACCAGCCTCTGGAATTTCACCGACTGCAGTCCCCTCAGCACGGGTCGAGAGCCCAGGAGTTCCGACGCGAATGCGAGAACCCAACCGAGCTGCATTGCGCCCGGCACGATTGGCAGTCCGGGAAAATGGCCGCGCAGGCAGCGCAGGTCCGATGGCACGAGCAACGCAAGCCGTGCGTAGCTGGGCGGCTCGACGCGTGTCTCGAGCAACACGGGCCGCTCCAGGGCTGGGCTGCTCAGGTGTTCAGGTCTCGTTGACGAGTTGATGAATCGTGTCGACCAGATCCGACACTGTGCGGACGGACCGGAATCGCTCCGAGGCGATCTTTCGGCCGGTCTGGCGGCGCAGGCGATCCATCAGATCGATTGCGTCGATGCTGTCGATTTCGAGTTCTTCGTAGAGCCGCGCATCAAGCGTGATACGCCCTGCATCGAGCTCGAACAGCTCGATCAGTGTCGCGCGTAACTCAGCGAGGATCGCATCCCTGTCGTGCATCTGCCGTACGTCCGGGCCTTGCGCCGGCCCTGTGATCCTGCATTCTAGTTCGCTGCGGCCTCGGCCGCATAAGTCGCTGCCAGATGTTCGTTGAAGGCCCGCGATGCGATTGGCGGCGGACCGTGCCGGAACGCGGCTGGATCGATGTCACGACCGACGTGCAGCGCGAAGTGGGCGCGCGGGACCGGGAGCCTGTACCAGGGCACGGACTTGGACAGGCTTGGCGGCTCGACGCGAATGAACACCGGCGTCACGACGCTCGCGGCCCGCAACGCGACGCTTGCCGCACCCCGATGAAAGTGCACAGGGCGGTGCGGAACGGTGCGCGTGCCCTCCGGGAACATGATCAGGCATTCGCCGGCGGCCAGCAGCGCGGTGGCGCGTTCGATCATGAGGTCGGTCGGGGCGTTAGGTACGTAGCCCGCGGCAATGACAACGATCACCATGGCCGGATTTCGCCACGCCGCGCGCTTGACCACGCAACCCGCGCCGGGAGTGAATGCAATGAGCAACACGATGTCGAGCAGCGACGGGTGATTGGCGATGATCAGCTGGCCAGGCCTGCCCAGCCGCTCCGCGCCAGAGAAGGAATAGCTGATCGCGCCGCTGTGATGCGCAAAGCCGATGAAGAACCGGAACGCGATCCGTATCATCCGCCGCACCCGCGTACGCCGCGCTGCGCCGCTGCCCGGCACGGCCAGCAGCAGCGGCACGACGACGACCCCGAGCAGGACACCGCCCACGCCGAACAGCATGAAACTGAGCCCCGTGGTCGCGAGGCGCACGTAATATAGGTCGCGAAACGGTCTGGCGGCGGTGCGGACAGGGAGCGCCATCGTTGGGCGGGATTTAAGCATGCCGCCTATGCACGGACAATCAAATACGAGCGCCGATCACGCGGCGCAGCTGTGGTTCGCCGTACCGGAACGCGGGATGAACGATACCGGCAGCGGCGGGCCGCGCAAGGCGCGACGCGAGCTCGAACGGGCCGCGAGCTTTGCGCTGCTTGCGAACACTGATGCCCTCGCCATGCCGCGACGCAGCTTGTCGCACTCCGGTGGCTGCGCGGCGATTGCGATTGCGCCAGCGGGATGCGTGGCCGGCATTGACATCGAGGTCGGGGTGCCCCGGGACGTGCGCAGCATTGCCCAGTTCGCCTTTGCGCCCGATGAGACACGGGAATTGAGGTCGCTAGCCGAGCCGGAGGCGATCACGCGGTTCTACATCCTGTGGACGCTCAAGGAGGCCTTTGCCAAGGCCCTGGGCATGCCGCTGCTGGCGGCGCTACGGGGTTGCTCGTTCACGTCCGACGGCGGCGGCTGGACCGCCCGTGTCCCGGCGACTGCGCCATGGCGAGCAGTCGTGTTCGTGCCACGACCTGCGCTCACGCTGGCAGCGGTGATCATTGGGCCGCAAAACAGGCTGGGCAGCGACTGGACGTGCGGGGAATGGCCCGAGAACATGGCGGGATCGTGGCGGTGCCTCGCGACTCTCGCCGGCGGCGATCACCGGAATCAGCGATAGACGTCTGAGATACTGCGCATCGTGCCCTCGATCCAGCGCTGCACTTCGGCATTCAGTTCGCGCGGGTCACGGCCGGTGGTTTCAATCGGCGGCCCGATCACGACGCGGATCAGCCCGGGCTTTTTCAGCAGGCCGCGGCGCGGCCAGAAATCACCGGCGTTGTGCGCAACCGGGATCAGTTTTGCCCCGGTCTGGGATGCCAGCAGCGCCCCACCCAGACGCCGGCCGCCAGGCGCGCCCGGCCCTGGTCCAGGATCTGGTTGACAGCGCGGTGACCCGAGCCGCGATCGATCGCGATGCCGCGCATCAACCAGGTCGCCGAGCCGACCAGCGGAATCCACAGGATCTCGCGTTTGTAAACCCAGGCGGATGGCGGCAGGACGACCATCTGGGCCATGGTTTCCCAGGCCGTGGTGTGCTTCCACATCGTGATGTGCGCGCCTTCGCGCGGGAGGTTTTCGCGCCCCTCGACGACCCAGTCGAGGCCGCAGAAAATTTTCGCGAGCCACATGCTGGAACCCGCCCAGCCGCGCGCGAAGGGGTACAGCAGGCGAAATGGCAGCCAGCCGACGAGCGTGATCAACGCGCCCCAGGCAAACGATTCAGCGAACAAAAGCATCGTGTAGACGAGGGACGCGAGCCACTGCAGGGCGGCAATCCGACGCCATCTTGCAGTTCTGCTCGGCCGCCCGGGTGAATTGTCTTTGAATGCCATCAGTTGAATGAAATATGGATGTGTATAGGCATCCTGAATCAGCCGCTTTTCAGCCGGGCAGGCGCGATAAATTGGCGGTGTGCTGGAACAATCGCTGCAAGGCTGCGAGCAGCGCCAGGCGATTTGCGCGGACGGCTGGATCCTCCGCCATGACCATCACGCGGTCGAAGAATGTGTCCACGACTGGCCGCAGCGTGGCGAGCCGGCGCATCGCGTCGCCATAGCGCCGCCCCGCAATCGTGCCCTCGATTTCTTCGCGCAATGCGTCGAGTGCGGTGGCGAGCTGCCGTTCAGCGGGATCGGTCAGCAGACTCTGATCAACACGGAGCCCGGCCTGCTCGCCGGACTTTCGCAGGATGTTACCGATGCGCTTGTTGGCGGCGGTCAGGCTCGCTGCTTCGGGCAGCGCGAGGAAGGCGACCAGGGCGCGCAGGCGATCGTCGAAATCGAGCGGCGACACCGGGCGCAGGTCGAGCACGGCATCGAACATCTCGGTCGTGATGCCGGCCGTGCCCTCGAGATACCAGGCGCGCAGCCGCTCCATCATGAATCCGTAAACCTCGTCCACGACGCTGTCCGCGACCGGCGGCGTGGAAAAGGGGACGCTACCCTTTTCTGCCTCGGAAAAGGGTAGCGTCCCCTTTTCCAGGCGCATCGTGTCGGCGCGCACCGACTCGAGCGCCGCGATAATCAGCTCGCGCAGGTCCATGCCGACGCGCTTCTCGATCAGGATGCGGAGCAGTTTTCTGGCCGATCGCGAAGATGCCGACGATGGTGTCAAGCCGGTCGGCCACCGCGAGCGCGAGGCCCGCGTCCGTCGCGGGGAGCGCATCGCCGGCAAAACGCGGCAGGTACTGCTCGGCGATGGCGGCGGCGACCCCGGCGGGCTCACCGTCATGGGTCGCGTAATAGCGGCCCATGACGCCCTGTAATTCCGGGAATTCGCCGACCATCGCGGTCAGCAGGTCGCACTTGGCGAGTTCGGCGGCGCGCTGCGCCGCAGCCATGTCGTTGCCAGCCAGGCCAGCGACCTGGGCGGCGAGCGCCGTGATTCGGGCGGTCTTGTCGGCGAGTGAGCCGAGTCGCGCCTGGAAGGTTACGGCCCGCAGGGCTTCGCGGCGCGAAGCGAGCGTCTGCTTCCGGTCGGCGGCATAGAAGAATGCGGCGTCGGCGAGGCGCGGACGGACCACGCGCTCATTGCCCGCGCGCACCTGCGCTGGATCGTGGCTTTCGAGGTTGGCGACGGCGACGAACAGCGGCAGCAGCGCCCCAGCGGCGGAACGCGCAGGGAAATAACGCTGGTGATCCTGCAATGTCGCGATTAGCACCTCGGGCGGCAGGTCCAGATATCGCGCGTCGAAGTTGCCCGCGATCGGGGCCGGCCATTCGCAGAGCGCCGTCACCTCGTCGAGCACGTCCGGGTCGATCACCGCCTCGCCGCCGGCCGCCTGGGCAGCGGCGACGACACCCGCGCGAATGCGGTCGCGACGGGCGTCGAAATCTACCAGTACGAAGCCGCGCTTTTGCAGGGTCGCGACATAGCCCCCGGGCGCGCGCAGCACGATCGGCTTTGGTGCGTGGAAACGATGGCCGCGGGTCGTGCGCCCGGCCTTGAGGCCAAGCAACTCGCAATCGACGACGTCGTTGCCATGCAGCATGACGACCCAAT
>JAENJD010000043.1 GCA_016844605.1 Steroidobacteraceae bacterium | reverse complement strand
GCGCACAGAAGAACATCGGGCCGTCCGGCATCACGGTCGTGATCGTCCGTGACGACCTGCTGGGCCGGGCGCGACCGGGTACGCCTTCGGTATTCGACTATCGGGCATTTGCAGATGCCGGCTCGATGCTGAACACACCGCCGACATTCGGCTGGTACTTCGCCGGACTCGTGCTGCAGTGGCTCAAGCGCCAGGGCGGGCTCGCAGCGATGGCCGAACTGAACCGAGCCAAGGCGGCTGCGCTCTATGCTGCGATCGACGCCTCCTCCTTCTATTCAAACCCGGTCACACACAATTGCCGGTCGTGGATGAACGTGCCGTTCAAGCTCGCAAAGCCGGAGCTAGAGAAGACCTTCCTCGCGGAAGCGGCCGCAGCGGGACTCGCGTACCTGGCCGGTCATCGCTCGGTCGGCGGCATGCGCGCGAGCCTCTACAACGCAATGCCATTGGAGGGCGTGACGGCTCTCGTCGAATTCATGGGCGACTTCGAGCGCCGGTACGGCTGATGGGTTTCAGGATCCTGACGCTGAACAGCATCTCGCCGAAAGGCCTCGAACGGCTGCCGCGCGACCGCTACGAAGTCGCTTCCGCGATCGCGAATCCGCACGCGATCCTGGTGCGCTCGGCCGACATGCACTCGATGGACATACCGGCCAGCGTGATTGCCGTGGGCCGGGCTGGTGCCGGTACGAACAACATTCCGGTCACCGGGCTCACGCAGCGGGGCGTCCCGGTATTCACGGCGCCCGGCGCGAACGCAAATGCGGTCAAGGAACTGGTGCTGGCGGGGCTCTTCCTCGCTGCGCGCCACATCTGCGAGTCCTGGCAATTTGTGCGCGGGCTCAGTGGCGACGGCGAGGCGCTCGAGGCGGCAGTCGAGCGGGGCAAGAAGCGCTTCGTCGGCCACGAACTTCCGGGACGCACGCTGGGCGTGGTCGGGCTTGGCGCGATCGGTGTCGAGGTGGCGAATGCTGCGCACCTGCTCGGCATGCACGTGCTGGGCTTCGATCCGCAGATCACGGTCCAGCGGGCCTGGCAATTGTCGTCGGGAGTCGAGCAGGCGCTGAGTCTCGACGACCTGTTCGCGCGCTCGGATTTCGTGACCGTGCACGTGCCGCTGACCGAGACGACGCGCTCGCTCGTCAACGCGCAACGCATCCGGCTGATGCGTGACGGCGCGAGCCTGCTGAATTTCGCGCGCGCCGCCATCGTGAACGAGGCGGATGTCCTGGCAGCGCTGGATTCCGGCAAGCTTGCCGCCTATGTCTGCGACTTCCCGACACCGCAGTGCAAGGATCACGCGGGTGTCATCGCGCTGCCGCACCTTGGGGCATCCACCAGCGAGGCCGAGGATAACAGTGCGATGATGGTGGCGGACACGCTGCGCGACTACTTGGAGCATGGCAACATCCGCCACTCGGTGAATTTCCCGGAAGCTGCGCTGCCGCGAGTGGCCGGGACGGCGCGCATTGCGATCGCAAACAGCAATGTGCCGAACATGGTGGGGCAGATTTCGACCTGCCTGGCGGCAGCCGGGCTCAACATCGCCAACCTGCTGAACAAGTCGAAGGGCGAGGTCGCGTATACACTGATCGACATCGACGGGCAGGTGCCCGCAGGCCTGATCGAACGCATCGCCGCCATCGAGGGCGTGCTGTGCGCGCGGGCTGTCTAGGAGGGCCGCCATGGCGAATCGTTTTGAACAATTCGCCGCACCCGGAGTGCGCCGGCTTGCGCCATACGTGCCTGGCAAGCCACCCGAGCAGCTTGAACGCGAACTCGGCATCACCGGCAGCATCAAGCTCGCATCCAATGAGAATCCGCTGGGACCGGGCCCGCATGCGCGCGCGGCACTCGCAGCGGCGCTCGCGGGTGTCGGCATGTACCCGGACGGCAGCGGACACGTGCTGCGCGCCCGACTCGCCGCGAAGCACAAGGTTTCCATCGGGCAGGTGACACTCGGCAACGGCTCCAATGACGTTCTGGTGCTGCTCGCCGGGACATTCCTGACGCCGGAGCACGAGGCCGTCTATTCGCAGTACGCATTCGCCGTCTATCCGATCGCCGTACAGGCCTCGGGAGCCAAAGCAATCATCGCGGCCGCGAATCCGGCGGATCACCGCATGCCGCTCGGTCACGATCCGGCCGCCATACTCGCCGCCATCGGTCCCAGGACCCGCATCGTGTTTCTCGCCAACCCCAACAATCCGACCGGTACCTGGCTGACCGGGCCTGAGCTCGAGGAGCTTGTCCGTGGCATTCCGCCAGAGGTCATCGTCGTGCTGGACGAGGCCTACCACGAGTACTCGGCTGGAATGGGTGTACCCGATGGCACGACCCTGCAATCGCAGTTTCCGAATCTGGTCGTGGCGCGCACGTTTTCCAAGGCCTTCGGCCTCGCAGGACTTCGCGTCGGCTACACGCTGTCGCACCCGGATATCGCGGATCTGCTGAATCGCGTGCGCCAGCCATTCAATGTATCCGTTGTCGGGCTCGCCGCGGCGGCGGCCGCTCTCGATGACGGCGAACACGTCGAGGCGACGCTCGCACTGAATCGGCGGGGTCTTGCCCGGCTGCGCGAAGGACTTGCTGCACTCGGCCTGGCAGTGCTGCCGTCCGCAGCGAATTTCCTGCTGTGCGACCTGCATCGGCCGGCAGCACCGGTCAGTGACGCATTGCTACGTCGCGGCGTCATCGTGCGCCCGGTCGTAAACTACGGCCTGCCGAATCATCTGCGGATTTCGACCGGCACCGCAGAGCAGAACGAGCGCGTGCTCGCGGCAATGGCCGCCGCGCTTGCGGAAGGGGCGTGAGCGGGCAGCCGGCAAGCTTCATCGCGGGGCCGGGCGGTGGGGTCTCGGGCGAGATCCGCGTGCCCGGCGACAAGTCGATCTCGCATCGCGCCGCAATGCTCGGCGCGATCGCGCAGGGCATCACTGAAGTCAACGGTTTTCTCGACGGAGAGGACTGCCTCGCGACACTCGCCGCGTTCGAAGCGATGGGTGTGCGTGTCGAACGCCCCGCGGCGGACAGGCTGATCATCCATGGCGTGGGGCCGCGCGGGCTGAAAGCGCCATCCGCCGCACTTGATCTCGGCAATTCCGGTACCGGCATGCGGCTGCTGGCTGGCCTCTTGTGCGGCCAGGAATTCGATTCGGTGCTCGTAGGCGATCAGTCGTTGATGCGCCGCCCAATGGATCGCATCGGCGCTCCACTGCGGCGCATGGGTGCGAGGGTTCGTACGCGCGATGGCCGACCGCCGATCGAAATCACGGGTCGGAGGACCCTGCAGGGTGTTGCACACGAACTCGACGTGCCGAGTGCGCAGGTGAAATCCGCGATCCTGCTCGCCGGGCTCTACGCGTCGGGGCGGACTTTGATCGTCGAATCCACTCCGACTCGCGATCACACCGAGCGCATGCTGGCCGCCTTCGGTGTACCCGTCGAGCGCGATGGCGCGGAAATTTCAATCAGGGGGCCCGCGGTTCTCCAGGGCTGCGTCATCGATGTTCCCGGCGATTTTTCCTCGGCGGCATTCTTCATCGTCGCCGGCCTCATCGCGGGCGCGTCACCCTTGTTGATCCGCGGTGTCGGTGTCAATCCGACGCGAACCGGACTTCTCGAGATCCTGCGCCTGATGGGCGCGGACATCCGCTTGCTTGCACCCAGGGATTGTGGCGGTGAGCCGGTGGCCGATCTCGAAGTCAGGCCCGGGCCGTTGCGGGGCATTGCGGTGCCGCACGAGCTCGTGGCAAGCGCAATCGACGAGTTTCCCGTGCTGTTTGCCGCGGCCGCGGTCGCGGAAGGAGAGACGGTCGTGACCGGCGCGGCCGAGTTGAGGGTCAAGGAGAGCGACCGGATCTCCGTCATGGCAGAGGGCCTCCAGCGCATCGGCGTGCACGCCGAGGTCCTGCCCGACGGAATACGAATACGTGGTGGTACGGTCGGCGGCGGGATCATCGAGAGTCGCGGCGACCATCGGATCGCCATGTCCTTTGCGGTGCTCGCGGCGCGCGCAGGCGCGCCCGTGGTCGTCCGTGACGTGCGTTATGTCGCCACCTCATTCCCGGGTTTCGCGGCGACGGCGCGCGGCGCAGGATTGTTGCTCGGGGAGGAGGCTTAAGCATGGTGCCGGTCATCGCAATTGACGGCCCCGGTGGTTCAGGCAAGGGCACGGTCGCGCGCCTGGTCGCCCGTCATTTCGGCTGGCACTTGCTGGACAGCGGAGCGCTATACCGCCTGGTGGCGCTCGCCGGATTTCGGAATGGCCTTTCCGCGGATGACGTGGCGGGCCATGCCCGGCTGGCCGCCACCCTTGACGTGACATTCGAGTCCGATTCACAGGTCGAGGAGCGAGTCATGCTGGCCGGAACCGATGTGACCCGCGAATTGCGTGGCGAACAGACCGGGGAGGCCGCTTCCCGGGTCGCGGCCTGGGCCGAGGTGCGATCGGCCCTGCTGGGGCGCCAGCGGGCGTTTGCACGGCCGCCCGGACTTGTGGCCGACGGACGCGACATGGGATCGATCGTTTTCCGCGCTGCCGGGCTCAAGGTATTCCTGACGGCGAGCCCCGAAGAGAGGGCCCGCAGGCGCTATAAGCAGTTGAAACAAAAGGGGTTGGGTGTTAACCTCGCCGCCCTTTCCGCGGAGATCGCCGAGCGGGACAGGCGGGATACCACGCGACCCGTGGCACCGCTGATTGTCGTCCCGGATGCGATTGTCGTGGATTCGACCACGCTCTCCATCGAGGAGGTCGTCGAGCGGGTGATCGCACTCGCGCACGAACGCTTCCCCGGGTTGGCGCGGCAGATTTGAGTACAGCACTGGTGGAATCCGGTGCAGGTCGGCGTGGCAGGATGCCTGCGCCGGTGACTTCAGGACCCAGCGCGGCAGGAAGCTGCGCGGCATGCAACCAATCATGGGCCCCGGGGGCCCGGAAAACCAATGACCGAATCCTTTCAACAACTTTTTGAGCAGAGCTTTGCGAGCCAGCAGATCAGGCCTGGCCAGATCCTGACCGGCACCGTCGTCGACATCAATGCCGATGTCGTGACCGTCAGCGTCGGCCTGAAATCCGAAGCGGTGATTCCGGCGGAACAGTTCCGGAATGAAAGCGGAGAAATGGAAGTCATCATCGGCCAGGAGGTCGAGGTGGCACTGGACGCCGTCGAGGACGGTTCCGGCGAAACGCGGTTGTCGCGCGAGAAAGCCAAGCGTGCACGCACCTGGACCCGCCTCGAGGAGGCCTTCACCAAGGGCGAGATCGTCATCGGCATCATCAACGGCCGCGTCAAGGGCGGCTTTACGGTCGAACTCGACAATGTCCGCGCCTTCCTGCCCGGCTCGCTCGTCGACGTGCGCCCGGTGCGCGACCCGAGCTACCTCGAGGGCAAGGAACTCGAATTCAAGGTCATCAAGCTGGACCAGCGCCGCAACAATGTGGTCGTGTCGCGCCGCGCGGTTGTTGAGCAGGAATACAGCGCCGAGCGCTCGCAGCTCCTCGACAATCTCAAGGAAGGAGATGTGGTCAAGGGCGTGGTCAAGAACCTGACGGACTACGGCGCATTCGTGGATCTCGGCGGCATCGACGGCCTGCTGCACATCACCGACATGGCGTGGAAGCGCGTCAAGCATCCATCCGAAGTCGTCAAGGTCGGCGACGAGATCGACGTGCGAATCCTGAAGTTCGACCGCGAACGTCAGCGTGTGTCGCTCGGCATCAAGCAGCTCGGAGCGGATCCGTGGCAGAACATCGCACGGCGCTACCCGCCGAATACGCGGCTGTTCGGCAAGATCACAAATATCGCCGATTACGGCTGTTTCGTGGAGATCGAAGAGGGCGTCGAGGGCCTCGTGCACGTCTCCGAAATGGACTGGACCAACAAGAACGTGAATCCGGCCAAGGTCGTGAATGTCGGCGAAGAGGTCGAGGTGATGGTCCTCGACATCGACGAGGAACGCCGCCGCATTTCGCTGGGCCTCAAACAGTGCAAGGCAAACCCCTGGCGCGAATTCGCCGAGAGCTTCAACCGCGGCGACCGTGTCAGCGGCCAGATCAAGTCGATCACCGACTTCGGCATCTTCATCGGCCTGGCGGGCGGCATCGACGGCCTCGTGCACCTTTCCGACATTTCCTGGGACCGGCCCGGCGAGGAAGCGGTGCGTGACTACCAGAAGGCGCAGACGCTTGAGGCCATGGTGCTGTCGATCGATCCGGACCGCGAGCGCATTTCGCTCGGCATCAAGCAACTCGCGAAGGACCCGATCTCGGCCTACCTGGCGGATCATCCGAAGGGCAGCATCGTCAAGGGCGTGATCAAGGAGGTCGACGCGAAGGGCGCGATCGTTGATCTGGGCGATGGCATCGAGGGCCACCTGCGCGCCGCGGAACTCGCGCGCGATCGCGTCGAGGACGCACGCACCGTGCTGAAGGTCGGCGAGGAGATCGAGGCGCGATTCATCGGCGTGGACCGCAAGAGCCGCGCAATCGCACTGTCGATCAAGGCCAAGGAAGCATACGAAGAAGCCGAGGCGGTGCAGCAGTACCGTGGCACGGATACGGCGACCGGTACGACACTGGGCGACCTGCTGAAGGAGCAGATCTCGGGCCAGTAAGTCGGTCCGCGGCGCGTTGCCGGGGATGGGCAGCGCGCCACGCGTGTGAGGATGGGAGTCATGACAAAATCAGAATTGATCGAGATCATTTCCGCAAAGCAAAAGCACCTTCCAGCGAAGGACATTGAGCTGGCGGTCAAGCAGATGCTCGAGATCATGAGCGACGCGCTGGCCGGCGGCGAGCGCATCGAGATTCGCGGCTTTGGCAGTTTCTCGCTGCATTTCCGGCCACCACGCCAGGGCCGCAATCCGAAGACTGGTGAAGCCGTCGCACTGGCCGGAAAATATGTACCGCATTTCAAGCCGGGCAAGGATCTGCGCGAGCGGGTCAATGAGGGACAATCGCACCCGATCCGGAACTAGGGAACCTCTGATCCACTCCCGCGGGCACGCCGCCGGTGATGCATGAATCCTGAATCGATCTGGATTTTCCTGGGCCTGCTGTTTCTCGGCGGGGCCATCGGGTTCTACGCCGCGCGTCGGCCACGGCCCAGCACAATCGGCGCCGACCGCGTGCGCGGCAACTACCTTGCCGGCGTCAATTTCCTCGTCAATGAGCAACCCGACCGCGCGCTGGAAGCCTTCCTGCGGGCGGCCGAACTCGACGGCGACACGGTCGAGACCCATTTCGCCCTCGGCAGCCTTTACCGGCGCCGCGGCGAGGTCGACCGCGCCATCCGCATCCACCAGAACATCGTCACGCGCGAGACACTCGAGCCGGAGCAGCGCGGGCAGGCGAGTTTTGCGCTCGCGCAGGACTATCTTCGCGCGGGTCTGCTGGACCGGGCCGAGAAAATCCTGGAGCCGCTGGCTGCTTCCGGGGCGCACCGCATGGCGGCAATGCGCCACCTGATGCGCATCTACGAGCAGCAGCACGACTGGTTGCGCGCGATCGAGGTATTCCGCGAGCTCGACAAGTCCGGCAAGTCGCCACAGGAAAATGCGATAGCGCACTATTTTTGTGAGCTGGCCGAAGAGGCGCACGAGCTGCGCAATCTTGACGAGGCGAGGGCGCACCTGCGTGCAGCTCGCGCCGAGCGCAGGCGCTTTCCGAGGAGCGCCCTGGTGCGCGCCGACATCGCGATCGAGCAGAAGGACGTTGCGCTTGCCGAGCGGTTGCTGGCATCCGTGATGACCCTGGATGCGGCGCTCGCAATCGAGGTGATGCCGCGCCTGATGCGGCTCGCGCGGGCAGCGGGCGCCGACAGCGATGCGGTGGTGGCACGACTGGTTGCAGCGCGCCCCGACGCCGGCAATGAAGTTGCGTTTGCGGCAATCATGGCGGATGCGATCGAATTCGCACCTCTCGAACAGCTGGTGCGCGCTTTTCTCGCGCAGGATGAGACAGTGTCGGGCCTGGTGCGCGCGATCGGCCGGGACCCTGCGACACTCGATGCGCGCGCGGTGCGGGAGGTCGCAGTCGTGCTGCGCAGGCTTGCTGCAACGACACCACGCTACCGTTGCTCGAGTTGCGGATTTTCGAGCATCAATCATTTCTGGCAATGCCCCGGCTGCAAGAGCTGGGACAGCCAGCGGCCGCTGATGCGGTTCGACCTCGTTGCGGGTCTCGAACACGGCCGCCCGCAGGCCTGAATCTCCCGAAATGCGCGTGATTGACGCGGGGCGCGGCGAGGCGGCCGCGGCTAGTCTCATGTCCGGGCGCGGCGATGGTCGCCGCGCGCGACGACAAGGGAGTCACGCAACATGCTTACCAAGGGACTGGGTGCGGCCATGCTGGCCGCAATGCTGCTCGCGCCGACCGCCATCGCCGGGCCCGTCAATGTCAACACCGCGGATGCCAAGACACTGGCTCGCGAGTTGCAGGGCATCGGAATGGCGAAGGCAGAAGCCATCATCGCGCATCGGGAAAAGAATGGGCCATTCAAGAGCACAGATGACCTCGTGAAGGTCAAGGGCCTCGGCAAGAAGCTGGTCGACCAGAACAAGTCGAATTTCCGGTTCGAGGCGGAAAAGAGCTCCGGCTAGGCACCTGCGATCGGTGCGGGCCGGCCGCCGGCGGCTCCGGTATCATGCGCGGCGCATGCCACCGGAATCGAAGGAGCGCCCTTGAGCAGACCCGCACCGATCCGTTTTGCTGTGTTTCCAGTGGCCGGCCGCGGCACCCGCTTCCTGCCCGCGACCAAGGCAAGCCCGAAGGAAATGCTGCCGATCGTCGACAAGCCGCTGATCCAGTATGCGGTCGAGGAGGCGCTGGCGGCCGGGGCGCGCAATCTGGTGTTCATCACCGGAAGCGGCAAGCGCGCCATCGAGGATCACTTCGACACCGATCCGGAGCTGGAGGCCGCGCTGGTCGCGCAGGGCAAGCAGGAGCTGGCGGATGCGCTGCGCTCCATCCTGCCGTCTGATGCCGCCTGCATCTATATTCGCCAGCCGGCGCCACTGGGTCTCGGTCATGCCGTGCTGTGCGCGCAGCCGGTGGTCGGCAACGAACCATTTTTCGTGCATCTGGCCGACGACCTGATTGACGCCGCTCAGCCGGTGCTCGCGCAGATGCGCGACCATTACCTGAAAACAGGTGGCAGCCTGATCGGAGTGCAGCAGGTCGCGCGGAGCGAAACGAGCCGCTACGGCATCGTCGCTGTCGAAGACGCTGCCGCCGACCTGTCGCGCATACGGAGCATCGTCGAGAAACCGAAGCCGGCGGATGCGCCGTCAGATCTCGCGGTCGTCGGCCGATACCTGCTCTCTCCGACAATCTTCGACCGGCTGCAGAAGATCGGCCGCGGCGCAGGTGGCGAGATCCAGCTGACGGACGCGATCGCCGCCTTGCTCGCCGACGAGCCTGTGTACGCCTACCGTTTCGGCGGCAAGCGCTATGACTGCGGCAGCAAGCTCGGCTATCTCGAGGCGACCGTCGAGTACGCGCTGCGCCACCCGGAGCTGGGCGCGCAGTTCCAGAAATACCTGGAGGAATTTGTCGCCCGGCGCAGGTCGAAGGGCTAGGCGGCGCCGGACTCAGTTCAGGTCGTAGAAGTCCGACTGCAGGAGGGCGAGCGGCGGTTCGCGTGCCGGCTCGGTGATGGCGCTGTTCCAGCGGCGTGTGTAGACCTGCAACCGGACTTCATCGAAATCTTCGCCTCGAACGCCTTCAATCCGCAATCCGGCGACGGCCCGGTTCGAAACACGCCACTCCACGGTCGCCGATAGCCGGGCGCCAATGCCCTCGCGGGAAGATCCCGCGTAACGCGGATCGCCGCTCGCAGCCTGCAGCACGGGATCCTCCGGGAAATAGAAGCTCGCTTCTTCACTCAGTTTCTGCCAGCTCACGCCGCCCTCGATGCGAAAGCTTGCCGAATTGCGGCGCCCGCGGACGTCAAATGACGGTCCGACCGATATGAAGTGGCTCGGGCTGAAATATCCGCCGTGACCGATCGTAAAGTGGGACCGGTTTTCTCCATAGCCCGTGGCCGTGAGATTGCCGCCCAGGCGCGCCTGCCAGCCTTGCCCGGAAGCTGCGCGCCTCCAGAACCCGAGACCCGCTTTCCAATGTGTGTTGTCGTCAACCCGCAGGCCCTCGACCAGGGCACCGGAGGCATGACCGTAAACGTTGAGATCGTTGCCGCCGAAATTGCCAGCGACATAAGCGCGATTGCGCATCACGCCGCCCCACGCGCGACCGGTAACCGGGTCCGATGCGCCGGCGAGTGACAGCAGCGAATCGGCTACCGGCTGGCGCTCCAGGCCGAAGCTGATGGGTCCCTCTTCCGCGTCCACGTGAAACCGCAGCGCACCGACAATATTCGCGACCGGAAACGAAGGGGATGTGTGCCCGAGCTCGATCACGAGTCCGGCTCGGGGTGCCCACTGCGCGAGCACACCAAGGCCGTCTTCATCCTGCGAATCGGTGGCCACCGGGAGCGACGGCGAACTGCCATAGGCCCGGCCCGCCGCTACCGCACCGGCGTCCAGTGCCTGCGCGTCGGCGCCGATGCGCAAACGGCCCCAGCGCGGATTGCCTGTCACCCACGCAAACTGCAGTTGCGGCGCATCAAGGCGATCCAATCCCGCGTCGCCGTCGCGCAGGCGCCACGCGATCGCGGCCTCGAAGTGTGAAACCCAGTTGCGCTCAATCGCCTGCAACGCAGGGTCTGCTATCAGACGCTCGGGCGCCAGGTCGCGCGCCACGAACAGCGCTTCGGCTGGTCGCCGCTGTTCGAGCAGCGTATCGACAAGCTGGCTCGCGGCGCCTGGAGCGCTGCGATCGATCGCGAGCAGGTCGCGCAATGCGCGCTCGCGTGCTGGCGCATCACCACGCAGCTGCGCCAGGTCGGCCCGCGCGCGCAGTGTGGCCGGATGATTGGGACGCAACTCATCGAGCACCGCGTACGACCGGCTGGCGGCATTCGCATCGCGCAGGTCGCGGGCCGTCGTGAACTCCTGCAGAACCACCTGGAAGCGTGTCTCGCGCTCGAGTTCAGCGAGCGAGGGATCGAGTTTTCCGGATGCGCGCGCCGCCTCGAAATGTATCAGCGCCTGGCGCGAGTGTCCGCGTCGCACCGCGAGGATCGCAAGACCGGCCTGCGCTTCGGCAAAACTCGGCGTTCCTGCGGGCACGTCGCTGAAGTGCATTGCAGACAGGGGTTCGAGTCCGAGTTCGAGGCACAGGTAGCCGAGTGCGGCGTCGAGTCTCGCCCGATCTTCGATCGCCATGTGCTGCACGGTTGCCGGGTCCTGCAGGCCCGGCATTGCGATGCGTGCCGTATCCGGATCGACGGCGGCCAGCGCCCGGACCCAGGCATAACGTGCCCACGGGTCGGTGCGGCTTATTTCACGTGCGTGCCCGGCCGCATCCAGTGCGCCGCGATAATCACCCTGCGCATAGAGCGTGTCGGACCAATCGCGCCAGCCGGAAGCATCGCGCGGGCTTTCGGCCGGCGCGGCGAGCGCGAGCGTCGCGAACATCGCGACCGTCAGAATCATGCGGCGGTCCCCTTGTGCAGCCGCTCGTCTGGTGCGTCGCCACGGCGCCGCCGACTGGGTCGCGGGGCCAATGCCGATCGCGCGCCATGATAGCGAGTTTTCAGGCGATCCTCACGCGCGATATTAATGGAGGAATAATTCATTAGTGTTTGATTTATCACCCTAAAAGCGTAACGCACAGGGGATCTCATTGCCCCAGAAGTTCCGTTTGCATCCAGCGTTCGGCAGCCGTCGCGGACTTCCGTTCGCCCTATACTCGCGGTATGCGGTGGAGACTTATTGCGGCCTGGGCCGCGGTGACGGTCGTCCTGATCTTCATGGCGATCAGCGATCACATATTCGGTGTGCGCGACAGCAGTCGGCTGGGCCAACGATTACTGTTGGCGCTCGTCTGGCCGCTGGCAATTCTCAGCCCTTCGGGCCGTGCGCGCCTGTTCAGTTCAGGGAGAAATTCGTGATTACGATTGGCGGCGATGGCGAGGTGCGTGGACTGCGGCTCATCAAGCTGATCGGCGGCGGAGTAGTCGCGATTGTTTTCATGATCCTTGTGTCCTGCAGCATGACGACGGTTGACACGGGTCACCGTGGCGTCAAGGTGCGATTCGGCGAAGTCATCGGCGAGGGCCTGCCCGAGGGCCTGTACTTCGTCAATCCGCTGACCACGCACATACAGTCAATGGATACGCGGCTCCTGAAGTGGGACTCCAGCACCCAGGCGTATACCCGGGACGTGCAGCAGGCCGATGTCGGGTTCGTCCTGAATTACCGTCTCGACCCAACCAAGGCACATATCGTGTTCCAGCAGGTCGGTAAGGATTGGTCGGAGAAGCTGGTGGGCCAGGTGGTGTTCGAGGACATCAAGCGCGAGTTCGGCCAGCACAATGCGGTGGATATCATCGCCCAGCGTGACCTGGCGGCTCGGGCCATCGAGGCGCATGTCAAGGAAACCCTCGGAAGGCGGGACGTGGTCGTCACGAATTTTCAGTTGACCAACATTGACTTCACCGACCAGTTTGAACACGCGGTCGAGGCCAAGGTTGTCGCGCAGCAGAAGGCCATCGAAGAGCAGAATCGAACCGTACAGATCGAGGAGCAGGCCAAGCAGCGGGTTGCGACCGCGAAGGGCAATGCCGAGGCCACCGTGCTGCAGGCAAAGGCGGAAGCCGAAAGCATCCTGATCCGGGCGCGTGCGCTTGAACAGAATGCAAAACTCGTTGACTGGGAAGCCGTGCAGAAATGGGACGGCAAGCTGCCCACCTACATGATGGGCAATGCCGTGCCCTTCGTTAATATCCCGCCGCAGAAATAAGCCTTCTCCTTCGTGCCGAGTGCGCTGATATACAGCCTGGTGGTGCTGATCTGGGGCACCACCTGGTACGCGATCAAGTTCCAGCTCGGCGTCGTAGCACCCGAAATCTCGCTGGTCTACCGCTTTTCGATCGCGGCAATCTGCCTTTTCATCTATGCACGCATAGTCGGCAGCCCGATGCGCATGTCCCGGCGCGAACATGTTTTCGTGGCGCTGCAAGGGCTGGCGCTCTTTTGCCTCAATTACTGGCTGACCTATCTCTCGACCCAGTACCTGACCAGTGGACTGGTCGCGGTCATTTTCACGAGCATCATTTTTTTCAATCTCATCAATGCCCGGCTGATCTTCCGGACACCGATCGACCGGCGGGTACTCGCTGCCGCGGCTGCCGGCATGTTCGGTGTTGCGCTCTTGTTCCTGCCGGAACTGAGTGCGGCGGCCGGCGATCGCACGGTGATGCTTGGCTGCCTGCTCGCCCTGGTCGCGACCTATATCGCGTCACTCGGCAATATGGCGGCGATGCGTAATACCGGCAGCAGCTTGCCGGTTGTCACCGTCAATGCCTACGGCATGGCTTACGGTGCGGCCGGACTTGCGTTGATTGCGACGCTGCGGGGCGCGCCGATCGCATTTGATGCGTCATGGCCGTACGTCGTGTCGCTGCTGTACCTGTCGCTCGCCGGCACGTCGCTGGCATTCGGTCTCTACCTGGCGCTATTGAAGAAGATCGGCCCGGCGCGCGCGGCCTACACCAGCGTGCTGTTCCCGGTCATCGCGCTGGGAGTGTCGACGGTCTTCGAGGGTTATCGCTGGAGCCTGCCCGCATTCAGCGGACTCGCCGTGCTGCTTGCGGGCAACGCGCTCGCGCTCAGTCAGCGCAGGCGCTAGAAGATGGCTCCCCGAGTTGGACTCGAACCAACGACCCACGGATTAACAGTCCGTTGCTCTACCAACTGAGCTATCGGGGAAACGGCTTTTTAGGGCGCGGGATTGTCGGCCAAGGCCGCGCGCAAGTCAATAAACCGGCAGGGAATTCCCGCCGAAACCAGCACTCAGGCCCGCTTGCGCGCCAGCGCGCCGGACAGCGCCCGCTGCATGCGCCCGAGTGCATCCTTGAGCGTTTCCGTCGAGCAGGCAAATGACAGCCGGAAATGCCCCGGCGCCCCAAATGCGGAGCCCGGCACGACCGCAACGCCTGCCTCATTGATCAGGAATTCCGCGAAGGCATTGTCATCCGCAGCACCGATCATGCGCATCGCCTGCTCGACATCCGGGAAGGCATAGAACGTGCCCCAGCCCGGCAGGCAGGAGATTCCCGGCAGCAAATTCAGGCCTTCGACGACGAGATCGTGGCGGGCCTTGAAGGCGCGATTGAATTCGGTGACGGATTCCTGCGGGCCATTCATCGCGATCGTCGCCGCCTTCTGCGAAATCGATGAGGCATTCGAGGTGCTCTGTCCCTGGATGGTCGCCATCGCTGCAATGAGTTCTGCAGGTCCGCCACAGTAGCCGAGGCGCCAGCCGGTCATCGCATAGCTCTTGGAAACACCGTTGATCGTGACCGTGCGGTCGTACAGGGCGGGGCAGGCAGTCGCGAAACTGCAAAATGGCTCCGGTCCCCACCAGATGTGCTCGTACATGTCGTCGGTCGCGATGACAATGTCAGGATGCTTCGCGAGCACCGAGCCGAATGCCACGAGTTCGGCGCGCGAATAGGCGGCGCCGGTCGGATTGCAGGGACTGTTGAGGATGAAGAGTCGCGTGCGCGGCGTGATCGCAGCCGCAAGCTGGGCGGGTGTGATCTTGAAGCCCTGACTGGCACCGGCGAAAATTGGCACGGGCGTGCCGTCCGCGATCAGCACCATGTCCGGATAGGAAACCCAATAGGGTGCAGGAATGATCGCTTCCTCGGCGGCGTTCAGCAGGGCGCAGCAGACGTTAAAAACGGTCTGCTTGGCACCACTGGACACCAGGATCTGGTTACGCTGGTACTCGAGACCATTGTCGCGGCGGAACTTGCCAATAATGGCGTCCTTGATTTCATTCGTGCCTTCGACATTCGTGTAGCGCGTGTGGCCGCCGCGAATGGCCGCGATGCCGGCCTCGCCGATATGCGCCGGCGTGTCGAAGTCAGGCTCACCGGCACCGAGACCGATGATGTCCTTGCCTTCGGCCTTCAGCCTGGCAGCTCGCGCAGTGACGGCGAGCGTGGGCGAGGGCTTGATGCGCTGGACTCGGTGCGAGAGGCGGATGCTCACGTAGGGGTACCGTGTATGGGGAAACCCGGCTAAGGTACGGGAAGGCATTTTTCGTTGCAATGCGGGAATGACTTGAGCGATCCACGGCCATTTGAACTGCAGGCGGACTACAAACCGGCGGGCGACCAGCCTGCCGCGATCGCCGCGTTGGTTGACGGCCTGGAGGCTGGCCTGGCGCACCAGACGCTGCTGGGCGTCACCGGATCGGGGAAAAGCGTCGGTTACGACGATCCTCTCTATCTCCTACGTCGACTGGACGGCGAAGAGCACGTAGAGATCGTTCGCGCGGGTCCATTCATCGATCGATTGATTGAATCCGTCCCGGGGTTCGCTTCCGGAGACGAATCCGAACGATACACATGCATCGATGCAGCGTATCGGACTGAAGCCTACGATCCGGTACGCGGTCAGACGGCGCCTTATACGGTTGCGGCATTCTTGCGTCATCGTGCGCCCGCAGAGATGTTTCGACTGACTACGAGCTGCGGTCGGGCCGTGACACTGACCGCCGATCACAATCTCTCGGTCCTTCGGGATGGGCGGACAACGCTCGTGAGGACGGAGGAAGCGCGCGCGTCGGACTATCTGCCGACTCCCGACTCGATTGCTGCAACCGAGGACTTGCGAGTCCTTGATGTGCTTCCATACCTGGCAGACACCGGGCTCTCGGTGTTTGCCGAGGTGGCTGTTCTGGGGTACGTCGAATCCGGGGGGCGTCAGCGTGTCATTGCCGGTTTGAAAGCGCGCGGCCTTGCTTCTTACGCCAAGCTCCATGCGATTCGCCACGGAGTGCACGGGTCAGGCATCAAGGTTCGCGACTACTTGTATTTGGCGGCGGAAACGGGCGGATTTGGAGGGTCCTCGCTGTCTTCGGAAATCTACGTCGGCGGCA
Source organism: Steroidobacteraceae bacterium (assembly GCA_016844605.1). Classification (GTDB taxonomy): domain Bacteria; phylum Pseudomonadota; class Gammaproteobacteria; order Steroidobacterales; family Steroidobacteraceae; genus SCUD01. The sequence continues at coordinate 798 of JAENJD010000043.1, read as the reverse complement.
AGAGGCGCGCCTGCCGACTGCCCGCTCAGCTCCCATTGACTGATTCCGTGCTCGCCTTGTTCGGCTACTACATCGCGGAAGGAAACGCCCAAGAACGCTACCTGATCATTGCGAACCGCAATGCCGTCATTCGCGCGCGAATCGTGCAGGCCTTGGGCGAGCTTGGAATTCCCTTCGGCGTACGGGCCTGTTCTGACTATCAGATATCCTCAGCTGCGCTGACTTCCTTGATGGCGACAACATGCGGGAAGTTAGCCGCTGGCAAGCGGCTTCCGGACTTTTGGCCGCGCTTGTCGGATCGTTCCCTTGGCGTCCTACTGCGCGGGTACTTTGATGGCGACGGCACTGTTGGCAAGAACGGTGAAGTGACCGCGACGACGGCCAGCGAAAACCTGGCATCTGACCTCGCGTACGCGCTGAAGCGCTTCGGTATCCATGCGCGACTGCGCCGAACCTGGAAGCGCGCAACGAACAGTCGACACGCCGGAGCTACCTACGTCACCGTGGCGGTATCCAGTGCCGCAGACTTGGAGCGCTATGCGCAGTCGGTCGGTTTCGACCATCCGGACAAACTCGCGCGCCTCGACGTGCTTCGTAAGCGAAAGGGCGATACCAACGTCGACGTCGTCCCCCTCATGCCGGGCGATCTGAAGCTTCTTCGTCTGGGGCTTTGGTTGAGGCAAGAGGACGTCGCCCGGCTCGCAGACTGCTCACGGCCCATGATTAGTTCAATCGAAAGTGGCCGACGGCAGCCAAGTCGCACGTTGCTGACCCGTCTCCTCGACGGTCTTGCGGTCG
>JAENJD010000042.1 GCA_016844605.1 Steroidobacteraceae bacterium | reverse complement strand
CTCAGACTGCTGCATGCAGAACGATACGCCGCAGCAAGGATCGCGCTGATCGGCGACGCGGCTCACACGGTCCACCCGCTGGCGGGGCAGGGCATCAACCTGGCCTTCATGGACGCGGCGGCGCTCGTCGATGTCGTCGGCACCGCGCTCGAGGCGGGTGACGATCCGGGCGAACTGGCCGTGCTCCGGCGCTACGAGCGTTGGCGCAAGGCCGAGGCCCTGCCTGCAATTGCGCTCCTGGACGGCATCAAGCGCGTTTTCTACGGTGGCAACGAAATGCAGTCCCGGCTGCGCCGCGCAGGCCTCGACCTGGTTGAGTCCTCAGGGCCGATCAAGCGGCTGCTGATGCAGCGGGCGCTGGGCGTTGCCGGCGAAGTGCCGGCCTCGGTGCGCCGCCCGCCCTAGGAAGCCTCTGATTGACCCCCGCATGGGCGCGACCGTGTGCGATTTTCGCCCTTGGCAAGAAGCGAGGAGCGATGTGTATCGAGATACATGAGCGACGAGCGACGTCGCCAGGGACGAAAATCGCCCGGTCCCCGCGGGTTACGAGCGCGCCTCATGCGGGAGTCAATCAGAGGCTTCCTAGGGCGGGCGGCGCACCGAGGCCGGCACTTCGCCGGCAACGCCCAGCGCGCGCTGCATCAGCAGCCGCTTGATCGGACCGGAAGACTCGACGAGATCGAGGCCCGCGCGGCGCAAACGCGACTGCATCTCGTTGCCGCCGTAGAACAGCCGCTTGATGCCGTCGAGCAACGCGATCGCGGGGAGCGCCTCGGCCTTGCGCCAACGCTCGTAGCGCCTGAGCACGGCCAGTTCGCCCGGATCGTCACCCGCCTCGAGCGCGGTGCCGACGACATCGACGAGCGCCGCCACGTCCATGAAGGCCAGGTTGATGCCCTGCCCCGCCAGCGGGTGGACCGTGTGAGCCGCGTCGCCGATCAGCGCGATCCTTGCTGCGGCGTATCGCTCTGCATGCAGCAGTCTGAGCGGAAATGATGCCCGCGCTGTGGTCGCTTCCAGCCGGCCCAGGACGCCCGCCGATGCGGCCGTGACGCGCGCGGCGAATTCGTCCTCGCCGCAGCGGACGAGTTCCTCGGCCAACGCCGGCGTCGTGGACCAGACGAGCGAAACACGCCCGTCAGCAAGCGGCAGCAATGCCAGTGGGCCCGTGTCCAGGAAGCGTTGCCAGGCCGTGTCGCGATGTGCACGCTCGCAGGACAGATGGGTCACGACCGCGCGCTGCTGATAGTCCCAGCCACGAGTCGTGATGCCCGCCTGGGATCGCACCGCTGAGTCGCTGCCATCGGCGCCGATGACGAGCGCCGCGCCGTATTCCCGCCCGTCGGTCGTCGCGACGCGGATGGCGTCATCGCCGGATGCGAGTGACGCGAACCCGGCACGCAGCAACACGACGCCTTCCGCCATCGCGCGCTCCAGCAGTGCCGCCTGGACCGCGCGGTTTTCGGCGATGTGGCCGAGATCTAGCTCGCCCAGCTCCGCCGCGTCGAAGTGCAATGCGCCCGGCCCGTCCGGCGTCGCGCGCTCCTCCCAGACGACCATGCGCTGGTAGGCTGCGGCGCCGCGAGCTTTCACCGCCGGCCAGGCCCCGGTCAGTTCCAGCAGCCGCTGCGATGCGCGCGACAGCGCGGAGACCCTGAGATCGAGCGGCTCGCCGGCCGCAGGCGCCGTCACCGGCTTCGGCTCCAGCAAGGCGATCCGAAGCGCCGAGGTCTTTGCATTCGACGCGAACAGCGCCGCTGCGCCCGCACCCGCCATCGCGCCACCGACGATCACCAGGTCAAAATCGCGCTTCATGCCCGCACGACGAGTGGCAGCCCGCGCACGAGGCGCGGCAGGCGGCCGGCAAGGCCCATGGTCCGGCGCGCGAATTCGCGCTTGACCGGACCCAGCAAGTCAAAGAGCAGCAGACCGGTGGCACGCGCAGCGCGAAGCGGTGCGAGCGGATGACCGAAGCCGCGCACCAGACTGTCGGTGAATCGGATCACGGCCCGCCGGTCCGGTTGCCGCCAGCTCGTATAGCGCTCGAGCAGTTGCGCGGAACCGGGATCCACCGCGGGTCCCTGCTCGGCAATCGCATCGGCCAGCACCTCGGCGAGCGTCGCGACGTCACGCAGGCCCAGGTTGAATCCCTGGCCCGCGACCGGGTGCAGGCCCTGAGCCGCATTGCCGATTACCACTGCGCGCGGGCCGGATTGGCGCTCCGAACGCGTCAATGCGAGCGGATAGGACTGGCGGCGACCCACGCGCGTGAAACGCCCCAGGCGCAGGCCGAACGCCTGTTGCAGTTCGCCGATGAATGCCGCTTCGGGCAGCGCCAGCGCGCGGGCCGCAGCCGCAGGCAGCAGCGTCCAGACGACCGCGGATCGCCCTTCGGCGATCGGCAGCACGGCGATCGGGCCGGTGGGCGTGAATCGCTCGTATGCCGTGTAATCGTGGAAGCGCTCGGTATCGACGTGCGCGATGACCGCATGCTGGCCATACTCCGAGACTGTGGCGTCGATTCCGAGCGCATTGCGCACCTGCGATTGCGCGCCGTCCGCCGCAACGACCAGTCGTGCCGCGAATTTCCTTCCCTGATCGGTCACGATGCAGAGCGCATCCTCGCCAGGCAGGAGCTCGCGCACTGCTGCGTGGCACAGGGTGAGGCGCGGAATGGCGGCGCAGCGTTCGCGCAGCGCCCGCCCCAACAACCGGTTCTCGATCGTGTAGCCGAGTGCCGCGACGCCCTGCTCCTCGGCGGACAGGCGCGCAAATCCGAACGCGCCGCGCTCCGACACATGAATCCTGCGGATCGGCGTGGCCTGCGCTGCGACCGCCTGCCAGGCGCCGACGCCCTCGAGTACCCGCCGGCTGCCGCCGGACAACGCGGTCGTGCGCGCATCGAAGCTGGGCTGATTGCCGGCATCCGGGGCGACCGGCTCGATGACGACGACATCGAGTGGCAGATCCGCAAGCGCGGCCGCGAGTGACAGGCCAACCATGCCACCGCCGGCGATGGCGACGTCGCAATGAGTCAATGCTGGGCCGCTCACGATTCCCCGCAGGCCTGCCGTCTCAGGCCGCCGCCATCAGGCGCTCGATCTCGTCCGGATCGGTCGGCATCGCCGCGGTCAGGACCTCGGGATCGCCATGCGTCACCACGACATCGTCCTCGATCCGCACGCCGATGCCCCACCACTCGCGTGATACGCCTTTCGAGCCCGGTGCAATGTAGATGCCGGGCTCGACGGTCGTGACCATGCCCGGCTCGAGCAGACGCCACTGATCGCCGACCTTGTATTCGCCGACGTCATGTACGTCCATGCCAAGCCAGTGCCCGGTCCGGTGCATGAAAAACTTGCGGTATGCGCCTTCCTTGATGAGCTTGGGTACCGCCCCCTTCAGCAGCCCGATCCGGACCAGCCCGCGGGTAATCGCCCGCACCGCGGCGTCGTGCGGATCATTCCAGTGGCAGCCGGGCCGGACTTTCGCGATCGCGGCTTTCTGCGCCTCCAGCACGACCTCGTAGACATCGCGTTGCCGGGCCTTGTAGCGGCCGCCGACCGGCAATGTCCGGGTGACATCCGAGGCGTAGTACTGGTACTCGCAACCCGCGTCGATCAGCAGCAACTCGCCATCCTTCATCTGCCGGTCGTTGTCGCGGTAATGCAGCACGCAGGAGTTCGGCCCGCTGCCGACGATCGGGTGGTAGGAGATGTCGGCGCGGTTGCGATGGAACTCATGCAGGATATCCGCCATCACCTCGTATTCCATGCGCCCGGGTGCAGTCGAGGCAAGCGCGCGCCGATGGGCCGAGCAGGCGATGCGCGCGGCGCGGCGCATTGCAACCAGCTCGTCACGGCTCTTGAACAGACGCAGTTCATGCAATGGATGATCGAGTGCGACGAATTCCTGCGGCGTGTGCAGGCCCTGCTTGGCCTGCGCGCGCAGGCGATTGACCCAGCCGATCACGCGCTGGTCGAATTCCGGATGCGTGCCCATCGTGTAGAAGACCCGCGAGCAGCGCTCCAGCAGGCCCGGCAGGATCTCATCGATGTCCTGGATCGGGAAGGCGTCGTCGGCGTCGTGGCTCTTTAACACGCCTTCCGGTCCGGCGCGCACGCCGTCCCAGACTTCACGCTCGGGATCGCGCTCACGCACGAACAGCACGTACTCACCCTGCGGCCTGCCCGGCAGCAGCACCGCCACCGCCTCCGGCTCCGGGAATCCCGTCAGATAGTAGAAATCGCTGTCTGGGCGGTAAAAATAGTCGACGTCGCCATTGCGGAGCCGGACCGGGGCCGCGGGCAGAATCGCGATGGCGTCCTTGCCCATCATCCGCATCAGCTGGCGCCGGCGCTTTGCAAACTCGTCTTTCTTCATGAATTGCTCAATGGACAACGATTTCAGGTTGCGGTTGCACCGCTCGCAGCGCCGCGAGTTCGTCGAATGCGAGTTGTGCACCAGCCCGCAGGTATTCGAACAGCTCCGTGAATGCCGCCTCGCCGGCGTCGACGGTCTCCAGCGGGTCCAGCCGCGCCCGGGCGATCTCGCTGAAATCCTGCAGCACCTCGCCGACATCGTCCAGTTCCGCGATCCGGCGGTCCGCGCCGCCGGCACCGATGCCGTACAGGAACCCGCCACTCCAGGCCGCCAATGCCTCCACCCGTTCGTCCAGTGCTACGTCGTCATCCGGAACGAGCGGCGCAAATTCGAAGTCCTGCGACTGCAGGGACTCCAGCGTCTCCCGGTGAAGCTCCTGAAGAATGCGCTGCGAATGGTCATCGATCCGGCCGGTCGTGCCGGTCTCGATCAGCTCGGCGATCCATTCGGGCGTCGTAAAGCCCTCGCGCGCGCACAGCGCGCCGCACAGGCAGCCATGCGCCTCGGCCGCGCCGACCGCGGAGCCGAGGCTGTCGAGGACAGCCTGCATGTGCGCATATGTCACTTCGCTCAAGGTAGCAGTTAATAGTACTCCGTGGCAGCCGGCGACCCCAGTGCGAACCGCGTTGACCCGCCTCGTGACGCGGTTTCATAATAGCTGCATGGAAGACGCGACCACCAAGCCCGGACTCGAGCGCGAAATGAAGCGACTCGAGCGGCGACTCGACGAACTGGTCGGAGTCGTCGCCCAGCTCAAGGAGGAGAATCGCGCCCTGCGCCAGCGCCAGGATTCCCTGAGCGCCGAACGGGCGACGCTGATGCAGAAGAATGAGCAGGTGCGTGCCCGCGTCGAAGCGATGATCGGGCGCCTCAAGGCGATGGAGAGCGGCGCATGACCATGGATGCCAGCCGGGTCAGCGTGCGAATCCTCGAAAAGGAATATCACGTAGCCTGCCCCGCCGAGGAACGAGCCGCGCTGCTCGACTCGGCCGAGTACCTCAATCGAAAGATGCGCGAGATCCGCGACAGCGGCAAGGTTGTCGGTCTGGATCGTATCGCCGTCATGGCGGCGCTCAATATCACCAATGACCTGCTCCTGTCGCGTGGGCGCGACGGAGGAGTTGAAACGGACCTGGCTGCGCGACTGAAGACCCTGCGCGAACGCGTCGAATCGGCGCTGACGCGCGGGCAGCAGCTGGACACCTGATTTTCCGGCGGGCCGCGTGCAGCACGCGACCGCCACGATTTGGCGCCGCCTGTGGTGTTCGATGTGGGCCTGGGTACTCTCGACCCTAATGTGAAAAACCCAGGAGCGTGGCTCAGCGGCAGCATTGTGCAAGTCCGCCTCGTAGCGGAAAGCCTTAAATGCCGCGGCTTGCTCCACTTGTTGCTCCGGTTCGAGAGCAGCGGTCTGCAACGGCACATGCGGGTGGCGCCTCCTGATTCCAACGATGCCTGAAACCAGTCAAGCAGGCCTGCGCCGGTGCCTGCGCGCTGCGCGCCGCGCGGTCGGTGCCTCCGATCGCGTGGCCGCCGCGGCCGCCGTCGACGCGACGCTCCGAAGCATGGGGCTGCCGCGACCGCGGTCGCGGATCTCGGCTTACCTGGCGAGCGATGGCGAACTGGACCCCGCCATCATCGTGCGCCGCGCCCTCGCGCTCGGCTGCGAAGTACACATGCCCGTGATCACCAGCCTGCGCCGCCGGCGCATGCGCTTCGAACCCTGGCCGCCCGGCCCGCGGCACCCCGCTGCCGAGGGCGCCTCGGCCCGCTGGTTCGACCTCGTGCTGACCCCGCTGGTCGGCTTCGACGACGAAGGCAACCGGATTGGCAGGGGGGCGGGTTTCTACGACCGGTACTTTGCATTCCTGCGACACCGCAATGCGTGGCATCGGCCGCAGATGCTGGGACTCGCATTCGAGCTCCAGCGCGTGGACCGCCTGCCCGCAGAGCCGCGCGACGTGCCGCTATGGGGCATCGTGACCGAGCGCGGCGTGCACGGTCGTGCCGCCGCCCGGAATCGCGGAAAACCTGCGGAAATTGGCTTGTGAACTACTGGTTGATGAAGTCCGAGCCGGTCACATTCGGCATCGATCACCTGGCGGCGGCGCCGCGGCGCAGCGCTGCCTGGGACGGTGTCCGCAACTACCAGTCCCGCAACCTGCTGCGCGACGATTTCCGTCGCGGTGACCAGGCATTCTTCTATCACTCGAGCTGCGAGCTGCCCGGAATCTACGGAACGATGCGCATCGCGCGTGGCGGTCATCCGGATCCGACTGCATTTGATCCCCGGCATCGGCACTACGATGCGGGCAGTGATCGCTCGGATCCACGTTGGTATCAGGTGAAGGTTCAGCTGCTATCCAGGTTTGCGCAGCCCGTCTCATTGGAGGCGTTGCGCGAGCATTCGGAGGGCCCATTGCGGCACCTGATCGTGTTGCGGCGTGGCAACCGCCTGTCGATCACTCCGGTCACCGTCGACCAATGGAATTTCGTTCATCGACTCGCCGCGATACCGCCGACGTGAAGTCCGCGCGACGCAGGAAAACAAGCTGTTTCAGCGAATGCAGAAAATTTTTCCCATATCGATCAAGATTCGGTCTCGATACTTTTATCGCGGCGCAATCACACACGATTACGATGCGATAGAGCGATCACATGTGATGCGGATGCGCGCGAAGCCCATACCCCTTGCTTGCAATCCCGTCAACCATGTATATACTTCGACCCCGGATTAACCCCACATGGAGATCCATCATGGCGACGAAGAAGAAGGGCAAGAAGAAGGCTGCGAAAAAGAAGTAAGGCTTTCTGCAGTAGGATCGGCGGTTTGTTGATCGATAGACGACTCGCCACCGGTTCACTGAATGCTAAGACTGTGCCCGCGAAAGCGGGCACAGTTTTTTGTGGAGGACGCTGATGGACGCCGACGCAAGGAAGAAAGCAGCCGCTCACGCCGCGCTGGAATTCGTGGAGGACGGCATGCTGGTCGGGGTCGGGACCGGCTCGACCGTCAACCACTTCATTGCCGCGCTGGCGGAGCGCCGCCACCGCATTTCCGGCGCGGTTTCCTCATCGGAAGCCAGTACCCGCCTGCTGCGTGCCGCCGGCATCGAAGTCCTCGAACTGAATGACGCCGGCGATCTGCCGCTGTATGTCGACGGGGCCGACGAGGCGACCCGGCATCTGCATCTGATCAAGGGCGGCGGCGGAGCGCTGACACGTGAAAAGATCGTGGCAGCCGCAAGCCGCCGCTTCATCTGCATCATCGACGATACCAAGCTCGTCGCCATACTCGGGAAGTTTCCACTGCCGGTCGAGGTGATTCCGATGGCGCGCTCGCTGGTCGCCCGCAAGCTGGTCGGCCTGGGCGGCCAGCCGGTCTATCGCGAGGGCTTCACGACCGACAATGGCAATTCGATCCTCGACGTGCACAACCTGAAGATCAATGACCCGGTCGCGCTCGAGGCGGAAATCGGCTTACTGGCAGGTGTCGTCTCAGTCGGCCTGTTCGCCAGGCGCGGCGCGGACATCTTGCTGGTCGCCGGCGCTGGCGGGGTAATGACGCTCAGGCGTTGACACCCGCGGCGCCTCTGGCGCAGTCAAGGGTTCTCGTTCTGGCACCCGCAAAATCAAAAGGCCGACCCTGCGGGCCGGCCTTCCGATTTTGTTGGCTGGGGGACTAGGATTCGAACCTAGGTTGGCGGAGTCAGAGTCCGCAGTCCTACCGCTAGACGATCCCCCAAATTCGGTTCGTCCGCAGGATACTGACTCAGCGCTTGCTGAACTGCGGTCCGCGGCGGGCCTTCTTCCGGCCGACCTTTTTTCGCTCCACCTCGCGCGCGTCGCGAGTCACGAATCCTGCCGCGCGCAAAGGCTTCCGCAGCGTCTCATCGTATTCAATCAGCGCGCGCGTGATGCCGTGCCGGATCGCGCCGGCCTGGCCGGTGACACCACCACCATCGACCAGCACATTGACGTCAAACCGGTCGACCATCTGCACGAGTTCCAGCGGCTGGCGGACGATCATCCGGCCGGTCTTGCGCCCGAAGAACTCGTCGAGCGGGCGGCCATTCACGGTGATCGCGCCCTTGCCAGGCTTCATGAAGACGCGCGCGGCTGAAGTCTTGCGCCGGCCGGTTCCATAGTTGTCATTCAATGCCATTGTCTGATCCTGGTCTGTTACGGGCCCGGGCTCACTTGAGCTCGAGCGATTTCGGCTGTTGCGCCGCGTGCGGGTGCTTCGCGCCTGCAAACACATGCAGCTTCCTGAACATCTGGCGGCCCAGTATCGTCTTCGGCAGCATGCCCTTGACCGCGTACTCGATCGCCCGTTCCGGGTGCTCGGCGAGAAGCTTGCCGAGCGCAATCGTCTTCAGGTTGCCCAGGTAACCCGTGTGCTGCTGGTACACCTTGTCGCGCAGCTTGTTGCCAGTGACCGCTACCTTCTCCGCATTGATCACGATGATGTAATCGCCGCAGTCGACGTGCGGCGTATAAATGGGCTTGTGCTTGCCACGCAGGCGGAACGCAATTGCCGACGCCAGGCGACCCAGGGTCTTTCCGGACGCATCCACCAGGTACCAGTCGCGACTCACGCGCTCTGGCTTTGCGAAAACGGTCTTCATCTTGGGCCCCTGAAAGGGTCTGGTTCGAGAAAGGCCGGCAAGTTTACACAGATGCACAGGTGTTGCAAAGCCGCAAGGCCCCGGGCGCAAGTCCTTGGCGCGATTAGGGAAGTAATGGCCGCGGGGCTATATAATATGCGTCGCATGACCGGCCCCCGCCTGTCGCCGCTCGACCGCCTGCTGGAACTGGCCGATTTGGGGCTGCGAGCCAGTTTCGGGCGCCCCTCCGCCACCCGTCCCACACCGGGCCGACCGGCTGCTGCCGGACCCCTGGATGAGGGGCGCCGGCGCCATGTCGCCGGGCTGATGCGGGTCAATCACGCCGGAGAAGTCGCCGCGCAGGGGCTTTATCACGGCCAGGCCCTGACAGCGCGTTCGGACGCGGTCCGTGCGACGCTGCGCCACGCGGCTGATGAAGAAGGCGATCATCTGGCCTGGTGCCGCGACCGGCTCGACGAACTGGGTTCGCACACGAGTCTGCTGAATCCGGTCTGGTATGCGGGCTCGGTCGCGTTCGGCGCCGTGGCAGGATTGTTAGGGGATCGCGTCAGCCTGGGATTCATGGCCGAGACCGAAAGGCAGGTCGAGGGCCACCTCGAACGACATCTGGCGCGGTTGCCGGATGACGACCAGCGCAGCCGCGCGATCATCGAGCAGATGAAGTCGGACGAGGTCGCTCACGGCCGTTCAGCGCGGGAGGCCGGCGGCGATGAATTGCCAGCGCCCGTGCCGCAGTTGATGAGATTGACCGCCCGGATTATGACCGGCACGGCATACTGGCTGTGAGCCGGCACCGGTTATGTCTTGCGGTGCGGACGAGCGTGTAATACAACGGCGGCCAAGCCCGCGACAGCAACCAGGCTGCGCATCAACCGCCTCAGGGGAGCATCATGGAAGACGGCGTCAAGCAGCTGACTGACATTCCGGCGATCAATCGTTTCCTGAGCTATTGCCGGGTCCGCACGGTGCCGTCCAAGACCGTGCTGATCCATGCCGGCGACCTGCCGGATGTCCTCTACTACATCATCCGCGGATCGGTCGAGGTGATGATCGAGGACGAGGAAGGCAACGAAATGGTCCTCGCCTACCTCAACAAGGGCCAGTTCTTCGGCGAGATGGGCCTGTTCTCGGACAGCCAGCAGCGCAGCGCCTGGGTGCGCACGCGCTCGCAGTGCGAACTCGCGGAGATGACTTATCCGCGCTTTCGCCAGGTCGCCTCGGAGAGCCCAGGCCTCGTATTCGAGCTATCGACCCAGCTTGCGACACGCCTCGACCGCACCAATCGCAAGCTCGGCGACCTGGCCTTCGTCGACGTCACCGGGCGGATCGCGCACGCGATCATGGACCTGTGCGGCGAGCCGGATGCGATGACCCACCCTCAGGGTATGCAGATCAAGGTCAGCCGCCAGGAACTTTCGCGCCTCGTCGGATGTTCGCGCGAAATGGCGGGCCGGGTACTCAAGGTGCTCGAGGAGCAGGGCATCCTGACCGCGCGCGGCAAGACGATCGTGGTGTTCGGCGCGCGGCCCAAGGTCAAGGCGCGGCCGGCGCCGGAATTCACCAAGTCCGCGGCCGCCGTCGCCAAGTAACCCGGTTCAGGCCTTGCGGGCGATGGCCGCGCGCATTGCGCGGATCGTCGCGGCATAATCCTTTTCGCCAAAGATCGCGCTGCCGGACACAAACGTGTCGGCTCCTGCTGCTGCGATTGCGCCGATATTATCGAGCTTGACCCCACCGTCGATCTCAAGCCGTATTTCGCGGCCACTGGCGTCGATAATCTGGCGAGCATCGGCGAGCTTGCCGAGTACTGGCTCGATGAATTGCTGTCCGGCGAATCCGGGATTGACCGACATCAGCAACAACAAGTCGATCTGCTCCAGCGTGTGATCGAGCCAGGAGAGCGGCGTCGCCGGATTCAGCACCAGCCCCGGCCGGCAGCCGGATTCGCGGATCAGCCGGATTGTGCGGTCGACATGCCGGCTCGCCTCGGGATGGAAACTGATCCAGGTCGCGCCGGCCTCGGCGAACTCCGGCACCAGGCGATCCACCGGATCCACCATCAGGTGCACATCGATCGGTGCCTTCACCCCGTGCTTTCGGAGTGCTTTGCAGACCAGCGGGCCGATCGTCAGGTTCGGCACGTAGTGATTGTCCATCACGTCGAAGTGGATCCAGTCGGCGCCCGCGGCGAGTATGGCGTCCACCTCGGCGCCGAGGCGGGCGAAATCCGCGGACAGGATCGAGGGTGCGATGACCGGCGCCGGCATGTCCTTACTTTAGCCTATCGCATGCCGCGCGATTCGCGGATGCGTTCATAGGCCGCCTGGATCGCCTGGGTCTTCTGCTTGGCGACGTCGAGCATCGATTCGGGCAGGCCACGAGCCACCAGCTTGTCCGGATGATTCTGGCTCATCAGGCGCCGGTATGCGCGCTTGACCTCGGCATCACTTGCGGTTTTCGGCAGGTCCAGGATTTCGTAGGCCTCGGCAAGCGCGTCGTGGCCGGCTGGGCCATGGCCATCCGCGGTGCCATAGCCCTGATGGCGCAGCACTGTCTCCAGGTGCGCGAATTCGATGGCGCTGATCCGGAGCCCCTGAGCCACGCGCGTGAGGATCGCGCGTGTAGCCCCATGCATCCCGTCACCCATCAGCGCGGCGCGCATCTGGATCTCCAGGAACATGCGCAACAGGTCGCCGCGGCCGCGGCAAACGCGCTGCAGCTCCTCGATTGCCGCCGCGGCGTCAAATCCGCTGTCCTTGCCCAGAGTGAAGCACTCCATCGCCGCGCGGGTATCGGCTTCGCCCAGGTTGAACTGGCGGAAAATCCTGCGGGCCGCCGCGATTTCCTGTTCCGACACCCGGCCGTCGGATTTCGCGACATGCCCCATGACGCTGAAGGCCGTGCGGAAGAATGTGGCCCGTACCGTCGCAGCCTCAGCCCGCGGGCCGGCGTGGCCGCCGGCTGCCTGGAGGTCGTAGAAATGGCCGAATATCAGCCCGATCAGCACGCCCCAGGGCCGGCGAGTCATGACGAACCCCAGCAATGCGCCGACCAGCTTGCCGATCCAGTTCATCCTCATTTCCTTGACCGCCCCATCACCCGGCTGCAAGAATCCGCGCTCCCAATCCGGGCGCGCGCGTGCGCCATGGTATCAAGAGCCTGCTGAGCATGGACGCAAGCCCCCTGTTTGAATCGAAGCTCACCGGCCTGGAATTGGTCCATCGCGGCAAGGTGCGGGACAACTATGCAGTCGACGATGGGCGCCTGTTGATCGTCGCGACCGATCGCCTTTCCGCTTTCGATGTCGTGATGCAGGATCCGATCCCGGGCAAGGGCCGCGTGCTCACGGCAATTTCAGATTTCTGGTTCGGACGCACGCAGCGCATCGTTTCCAATCATCTCACCGGCGAGCCACTGTCGCGTTACGTCGGTAATCCCGGCGAACTCGCGATGCTCGAAGGCCGTGCGGTTATCGTCGAGCGCCTGACGCCATTGCCCGTCGAGGCGGTCGTGCGCGGCTATCTCGCGGGCTCGGGCTGGAAGGACTACCAGAAGAGCGGCACGGTCTGCGGCATCGAGCTGCCCGAAGGACTCGCGCAGGCCGCCAGGCTGCCGGAGCCGATATTCACGCCGGCAACCAAAGCGCCGGCCGGCGCGCATGACGAGAATATCGGCTATGACAGCCTGGTCGCGATTATCGGCGCATCGGCAGCCGCCAGGATCCGCGAGCTTTCGCTGAAGCTGTACGCGCATGCAGTCGATCATGCACTGACCCACGGAATCATCATTGCCGACACGAAATTCGAGTTCGGGCTGGACCACAAGAACCGTGTAGTGCTGATGGATGAGGTCCTGACACCCGATTCGTCGCGATTCTGGCCCGTGGACAGCTACGAAGTGGGCACCAGCCCGCCGTCATTCGACAAGCAGTACGTGCGCGACTACCTTGAATCCCTGGGCTGGGACAAGCAACCGCCGGCCCCGAAGCTGCCGCCCGATGTCATCCGCCTGACCGCGCAGAAGTACCGCGAGGCGCAGCACAGGCTGATGGCCTGAATTCAGCGCGGACGTTCCGCCCAGCGCCGGATCAAGGCATGCATTCCGGCCAGCCCGTCGGTCAGGGCCGCCGGCCCCGGCTGCAGGATCACCGAGGACTTGATTTCGTGGAGCTCGCCGTCACGCACGGCCGGGATTCCCGACCAGCCTGGGCGAGCCGCGACGCGCTCCGGCCGGAATTTCTTCCCGCACCAGGATCCGAAGATCAGGTCAGGCGCCCTGCGCACGATTTCCATCGGGTCCGCGATGATACGATCGCGCCCAAGCGGCATGGCAGCCAGTTCTGGAAAACAGTTGTCGCCGCCGGCGATCCCGATGAGTTCGCCGACCCAGCGGATTGCCGAGATCGGCGGCTCATCCCATTCCTCGAAATAGACCCGCGGCCGGCGCGGCAGGCTTGCAGCCGACAATCGCACGCGCTCGACACCCTCGGCGAGGCGCACAGCGAGCGCTGCCGCTTTGGCCTCGCAACCGATCATGCCGCCCAGCATGCGGATCATGCCCAGGATTCCCGCGACGCTCCGGTGATTGAACAGGTGCACCTCGATGCCTTCGCGCGCGAGTGCCGCCGCGATATCCGCCTGCAGGTCGGAAAAACCGAGCACGAGATCGGGCTCGAGCGCAACGATGCGGTCGATCCTGGCGCTCGTGAATGCGGAGACCCGGGGCTTGTCGCGCCGCGCCTGCGGCGGGCGCACCGTGAAGCCCGAGATGCCGACGATGCGTGCATCCTCACCGAGCAGATAAAGCGTTTCGGTCGTCTCTTCAGTCAGGCAGACGATGCGTTCGGGAAAATCGCCGGGCATGCCCGCACTCTAGCCGATTGCGGGCCAAATCGGCCTGTGCCACGCTGCAGCGATGAGTGTGGATCTGGACCTGCGCCGGCGCCTTGAGCAGTTGCTATTCGACCGCCACGCACCGATGCCATTGAAGCAGGCCGAATGGCTGCTGGGTTTCCTGCGCTATCCCTATGCGCTGGTGCGCGACCTGCTGACCGGCGAGCTGAATCTGCGCGCGATGGGGCTCGTCTACACGACACTCCTGTCGCTCGTGCCACTGGTCGCATTCGCATTCGCCGTTTTGAAGGGCCTCGGCGTGCACCGCGACCTGGAGCCACTGCTGTTCGAGTTCCTGCGGCCGATCGGCGAACGGGCGGGCGAACTGACCGCCCAGATCATGAGCTTTGTCGAAAAAGTGCGCGGCGGCGTGCTGGGTTCCGTGGGTCTCGCCTTCCTGCTGTACACGGTGATCACGACGATCCAGAAGCTGGAGGCCGCCTTCAACTTTGCCTGGCATGTCGAGCGGCCCCGGTCGCTGATGCGCCGCATCAGCGAGTACCTGAGCCTGATGGTCATCGGCCCGGTCTTCCTGGTGGTCGCCTTCGGCTTGCTGGGCGCCGTCGCCGAGCACGAGACCATGCGCTGGCTGACGAGCCATGAGCCGCTCGGCACGATCATCCGCGGGCTGGGTTACGCGGGACCCTACCTGTTCGTGACCAGCGTGTTCACGTTCTTCTACGTCTTCATACCGAATACGCGCGTGAGGCTGCGGCCCGCACTTGCCGGCGGAGTGACCGCGGGTGTCCTGTGGGCAATGAGCGGCGCGATATTCACAAAAATCGTCGCGGCTTCGACCAACATGGTCGCGATCTATGCCGGCTTCGCGATCTTCCTCGCCGCCCTGATCTGGATTTACCTCAGCTGGCTGATCCTGCTGATCGGCGCACAGCTTTCCTTCTACGTGCAGAATCCACGCTACCTGCGCGCTGGCCAGGCACCCGTGCGGCTGACCAGCCGCCTGCGTGAACGGCTGGCGCTCACCGTCATGCTGCATGTCGCCAGGAACTTCGTCTCTGGCGCCAAACCCTGGCGGCTGCGCGGCCTCGCGGAACAGCTGGAAGTGCCGGGTTCAGCGCTCGAAACCGTCATCGAAGCGCTGGAGCATGCCGGGCTCGTGACGACGACTGATGAGGAAGAGGTATTGCCCGCGCGTGACCTCGAGAGCATCGGGATGCATGACATCCTCACCGCGGTGCGCGATGAGCGCCAGTACGAGACCTGGCTCTTGTGGCGTGCCAGAACTGAGCCGGTGGCCGATTCCATCGCGGACAGCGTTGAGGCCGTGATTCGCGAGCGGACCTCTGGAATGACTCTGCGCGAACTCGCAAGCGGCAAGTCGTAGGGATTGTCAGTCGCCCGCGATCGTCATCTGCTCGATCAGGATCGAGCCGCAATGGATGGCGCCGCGGCGATCCAGGTCGTCGCCCAGCGCGATGATGCCCTGGTACATGTCGCGCAGGTTCCCGGCGACCGTGATTTCGTGAACCGGCCGGTCAACAGCCCCGTTCTCGATCCAGAACCCCGATGCACCACGCGAATAATCGCCGGTCACCGGATTGACGCCCTGCCCCATCATCTCGGTGATGAGCAGGCCGGTGCCGAGCCCTTTCAACAGCGCGTCCTGATCAAGCCGGTCACCCTGTACGACCAGGTTGTGCACGCCGCCGGCATTCCCGGTCGACGTGAGTCCGAGCTTCCGTGCGCTATACGCATCCAGCAGATAACCGCCCAGCACGCCATTCACAACCAGGTCGCGGTCACGCGTCGCGACGCCTTCGCCATCGAATGGAGCCGAGCCCAGCGCGCCCTGCAGGTGCGGTCTTTCGTTCAGCGAAATGCCTGGCGGGAAAATCTGTTGCCCGGCGGCATCCAGCAGGAAGCTGCTGCGCCGGTACTGGGCCCCGCCGCCGATCGCGCCGACGAAATGGCCGATCAAGCCGCGCGCCACCTCGGGCGCAAACAGGATCGGCGCCTTGCGGGTCTGCAACTTGCCGGCGCCGAGCCGGCCGATTGCGCGCCCGGCTGCCTTGCGGCCAACCTCCTCGACATTCTCGAGTTCCCGCCAGTCGCGCGCCGCCGTGTACCAGTAGTCCCGCTGCATCTCGCCATTCGCCTGGCCAAGCACGACGCAACTGACGGTATGCGATGTCGAAGGATAGCCCCCGATGAATCCGTGGCTGTTGCCGAGCACGCGCATCTTGCGATGGGTCGCAATCGAGGCACCCTCGGAATTCCGGATGCGCGAGTCAACTGCCAGGCCCGCCGCCTCGCAGCGTTTCGCAAGCTCGATCGCCCCCGGCGCATCAATGTCCCAGGGGTGGCAGAGATCGAGGTCGGGCAATTCGCGTGCCATCAATTCCGCGTCCGGCAGGCCGGAATATTCGTCCTCGGCCGTGAAGCTCGCGATCGACAGCGCCTTGGTGACGGTTTCCTCGACCGCGGACGGTGTCAGGTTCGCCGTGCTCGCCGAGCCCTTACGCTGGCCGACGTAGACAGTGACGCCGAGGCTGCGGTCGCGCTGGTATTCGAGCGTCTCGACCTCGCCCAGGCGCACGGTAACGGAGAGACCCGAGCCGACGCCGACGCCCGCCTCGGCCGCGGTCGCGCCACGCTTGCGTGCAAGCGCAAGGGCTTGTTCGACGATGCGCTCGAGATCAGGCTGCTCCATGTGCTCATGCTAGCATCGTCGCAATGCGTCGCCGCCAGCTACCCGGGGAGCCTCCGCCCCCGACCAAGGGTGATCTGAAACGCCAGGCCCAGGACCTGCAGGCCCTCGGCGAACAGCTGATCGAGGCGCCCGAGGAACTGGTAGCGGGCCTCGACCTGCCGGAAAAACTTCGCGACGCCATCGAGCTCGCGCGGCGCATCACGAGTCATGGGGCTCTCGTGCGGCAGAAACTCTTCGTCGGCAAGCTGATGCGCAGGGTGGACCCGGAACCCATACGCGCTGCACTCGAGGCGGTCAGCGAGACTGCGCGCCTCGAGACCATGCGATTCAAGCGCGCCGAGCGCTGGCGGGACCGGCTGGTGCTCGAGGGCCAGG
>JAENJD010000041.1 GCA_016844605.1 Steroidobacteraceae bacterium | reverse complement strand
TGATGCACATCCACATCATCGGCATCTGCGGCACATTCATGGGCGGCATCGCGGCGCTCGCGCGCGCCGGCGGCCACCGCGTGACGGGCTCCGATGCCAATGTGTATCCGCCGATGAGCAGCCAGCTCGAGGCGCTCGGCATCGAGCTGATCAATGGCTACGACCCGGCTCAGCTCGATCTGAAGCCCGACATCGTGCTGGTCGGCAATGTCATGAGCCGCGGCAATCCGCTGATCGAGCGCCTGCTGGACAGCCCGCTCAGGTTCACGTCGGGACCGCAATGGCTCGCCGAGAACATGCTGCGCGGGCGCGAGGTGGTTGCGGTTGCGGGCACCCATGGCAAGACCACGACGTCCAGCATGCTGGCATGGATCCTCGAGCGGGCAGGGCGCGATCCGGGATTTCTGATCGGCGGCATACCGGCAAACTTCGGTGTTTCCGCGCGCGAGGGCACGGGCGCGGTCTTTGTCATCGAGGCAGACGAATACGACACCGCGTTCTTCGACAAGCGCGCGAAATTCGTCCATTACCGGCCGCGACACCTGGTCCTGACAAACCTGGAATTCGACCACGCCGACATTTATCCGGACCTGGCTTCGATCCAGCGCCAGTTTCATCACCTGATGCGCACCGTGCCGGGTTCCGGTCGCATCACCTGGAATGCTGCCGATCCCGCGCTTGCGGCGATGCTGGCGATGGGCTGCTGGACGCCGCGCTGCGGATTTGCCCGCGAGCCAGTGGCCGACACCGACTGGCATGTGCGGCTGCTCGCGGCGGATGGGTCGGCGTTTCAGTTGCTGCGCCATGGCGCATCCGCTGGTGTCGTGCGCTGGCCGCTGATCGGCCTGCACAACGTGGAGAATGGACTTGCGGCCATTGCGGCCGCAGAGAGGCTCGGCGTGAAGCCGGAACAGGCGGCCGAAGCGCTCGCCGGATTTCTTGGTGTGCGGAGGCGCATGGAACTGCGTGGCGAAGCGCGCGGCATCCGCATCTACGACGATTTTGCGCATCACCCGACTGCGGTCGCGGCGACCATCGACGCGATGCGGCGCCATGCCGGCAGCAGCCGGATCATCGCGGTGCTCGAGCCGCGCTCGAACACGATGCGTCTCGGATATCATCGTGAGGGCCTTGCCGCGGCACTCGCCGGGGCCGACCGCATCTGGATGTACCAGCCGGCCGGGCTCGACTGGAATCTCCAAGAGATCGCGACGAAACTCGGCGCCAGGGCCGCGGTGGCCGGCGACCTGGCAAAGCTGGTCGCGACGCTGGCCGCCGAACTCAAGGCAGGCGACGAAGTACTGATCATGAGCAATGGCGGCTTCGGTGGACTGCACGACAAGTTGCTGCTGGCACTGCAGGCGACGGCATGAACGAGGAGATCCGCGAGCTTCCACTGTTTCCACTCAATGCCGTGCTGTTCCCGGGCGGACCGCTGCCCCTCAAGATTTTTGAACCGCGCTATCTCGACATGATCAGCCGCTGCCTGCGCGAGCAGGCAGGTTTCGCCGTCGTCCTGATCACGGAAGGCGATGAGACAGCAGCGACCGCGAGTTTCGCCGCGACCGGCACCGAGGCCAGCATCGTCGATTTCGACCGCCTGGAGGGGGGCTTGCTCGGCATCAGTTGCATCGGGCGCGAGCGTGTGCGCGTTCTGGAAGCCTGGCGCGAAGCCGATGGCCTGAACCGGGGCCGGGTGATTGCCATCGACGCGGATCCCGTCTTGCCGCTGCCGCCCGCGCAGGCATGGCTCGGCGAGGTCGTGCGACGAGTGCTGCCCGGGGCGGGCGATGTTTACCGCCACGTCGAAATGCGTGGAGACGCAGCCTGGGTCGGCAATCGTCTCGCCGAGATGCTGCCGCTGTCACTCACCGACAAACAGGCTTTGCTGGAACTGACCGATCCGCTCGAGCGGCTAACGGCGCTCGAGCCCGCTGTCAGCCGTGCGGAATCGTAAGAGTATCAACAGGATCGCGAAACTCCAGCCGGCGACCATCCAGCCGGTGAATCCGTCGAAGTCGCTGACCAGGAATGACCAGCGCGCTGCCGCGTCATGGCGCGTCACCGCCGATGTCGCCTTGATCACGCAGACCCAGCCCATGTGCAGCCCGATTCCTGCGGCAATGCTGCCGGTCCAGTACCGCACGAGGCCGAGCAGCAATCCGACCATTGCGAGCGTGACGAATGAATCGGCAATCGTCGCGGGATCCGCGAAGCGCGCAAGGGAGGAGCCGAGCAGCGCGATACCGCTGTCCCAGGCGACCTCGGCATGCGGGACCTTCACGCGCGCGAAGAAGTGAATCGCCGCATACAGGATTGCGGTGCTCCAGATCGCGATCACAGGCCCCGAATCGCGCAGCACGGCGCGAAACATCAGGCCGCGGAAGAATGTTTCCTCCACGAAGGCAACGATCAGGCCGGTCAGCGCGCCTGCCAAGATGCCGGAGACCAGCATCGCTGCATCGAAATCCGGCGATGGGTTGCGGATTCCGAGTGCCACGATGACGAGCGTCATCGGCAGCATGGTCGCGATGCCGAATGCGAACCCGGCGCCAGCCTGGCGCAGGAATCTTGCACGCGGCAGGCCATAGCCCCAGTCCGCGCGGGCACGCAGGCCGAGACGCCAGACGGCGACTGCGATGCCGGCCAGCATCAGCAGTTGCCAGAGGCGACCGACCACCTTGTGGAACTGCCATTCCGGCTGCAACGCGTGCGCCAGCTGGTAAACGGGCCAGGCGGCAAGCGCCGCGAGCAGGAGCGTGCCCACGATCGCCGCCAGGAACCAGCCAACGGCGCGCATCAGCGCTCCGCCGCGATGCCCGCAAATGCACGGCGCGCGGCGTCAATGGTCGCCGCGATCTCGGTCTCGCCGTGGGCCGCGGAAACGAATCCCGCCTCATAGGCCGAAGGCGCGAGATAGATGCCGGCATCGAGCATGCGATGAAAGAATCTCCGGAAGCGCTCGACATCGCAGGCCATCACCTGCCGGTAGGAAAGCACCTTCGGCTCCTGCGTGAAGAACAGGCCGAACATGCCGCAGACATGGTTGGTCGCGAGCTCGACACCAGCCTCTCTTGCAGCAGCGGCAATTCCGTCCACCAGTCGACCGGTCGAGGCCGCGAGCGCGGCGTGGAATCCCGGGCGGGAAATGGCCTCCAGTGTCGCGAGACCCGCGGCCATCGCGACCGGATTTCCCGACAGCGTGCCAGCCTGGTAGACGGGTCCAAGCGGCGCCAACCGCTCCATGATTTCCCGCCGGCCGCCAAAGGCGCCAACCGGCATGCCGCCGCCGATGATCTTGCCGAGTGTCGTCAGGTCCGGGCTTACGCCGTATAGCGACTGCGCGCCGCCCAGCGCGACGCGAAAACCGGTCATCACCTCGTCGAAGATCAGCAACGCGCCATGCTGCGTGCACAATTCACGCAGGTGCTTGAGGAAGCCCGGCACCGGCGGCACGCAGTTCATGTTGCCTGCAATCGGCTCGACGATCACGCAGGCAATCCCGCCACCGGTCGCATCGAAGCATTCGTCGAGTTTCCCGCTGTCGTTGAAATCGAGCGTCACCGTGAGGGCCGCGAGATCCGCCGGCACGCCCGGCGACGTCGGCACGCCGAGCGTCAACGCGCCGGAGCCGGCCTTGACCAGCAGCGAATCGGAATGCCCGTGATAACAACCCTCGAATTTGACGATGCGATCGCGTCCCGTGAAACCACGGGCGAGCCGGATCGCGCTCATCGTTGCCTCGGTGCCGGAACTGACCATGCGCAGCAATTCAATTGACGGAACCAGTTCCGTTACCCTGCGCGCGAGCTCCGTCTCGATCACAGTCGGCGCGCCGAATGACAGGCCGTCAACCGCGCGGCGCGTGACGGCTGCGATGACATCCGGGTGGGCATGACCGAGGATCATCGGACCCCAGGATCCGACATAGTCGATGAAACGCCTGCCGTCCTCGGCTTCGAGCCATGCGCCCTTTGCGCGCCGGATGAACACTGGCTCGCCGCCGACGCCGCGGAATGCGCGCACCGGCGAATTGACGCCACCGGCGATATAGCGACTGGCTTGCTCGAACAGTGACATCTGCGATTCCTGGCTCAACGGCGCTCGATCCGGAATCCGCGCCGCTTGAGCTTGGCGGGCAGCCCCTGTTTGCCGACGAGGTGCAGCGCGCCGACCACGACCAGCACGTCGTCGGGTTGCTCGAGGAGCTTTGCTACCTGGTCGGCCCAGCGTTCATTGCGTGCGTAGATCAGGCGCTCGGCAAGATCCGGGTAATCGGCGAATTCCTCGTCGAGCTGCCGGATGAGTGGCTCGTCATCGCCGTCCTGCCAGGCATCGAACAGGCCCTTCATTTCCCGCTCAATCTCCTTCGATTCCTCGAGCGACTGCAGCAATACTTCCAGCTGCTCTTCGGCGGGCATGTTGTCGAGCAGCGCTAGCTGCTCGTCGAGCGTCTCGAGGCCGCAGCCAGGCTTGCCGTCCTGCTTGGCGGCCTGCTCGATGACCTGCTCGACACCATGATCCGCGACGTAACCATGCTGCTGCAGCGCCATTACCGAAACGCTGATGCCCACGAACCAGGGCTCGAATGGCTCGTACTGCGCAAGATCAAAACCGGCGGACGCGGCGGCCTCGCGTACCCGCGCGGCTGATGCGCCGAGCAAATCGTAGAGCCCGCGGCCCTCGGGGTCGATGGCGCGCGCGAGCGTGATCGAAAGCGTCGTGGCCGGAGTCAGGGCGCCAATGTCCACCTCGAGGCACACGCGTTCGGCATCACGATAGGCCCGCTCGAGTTCGCCTTCAATGGCAAAACCACCCTCCGGCAGCAGGTGGACCGACCCGAACAGGTAGACGGTGTTGTTCTTGCCGCTGACGGCCCAGACCGTCGGATCGGCGGACGCAATCCCGAATGGGAGCAACAGCGCGGCCAGTGCGAGCAGGAGCCGCGGCCGGTAGTTCTGGACTCTAGTCATCTTCAGCCACCCACTCGATGCCGGTCTTGAGGCTTCCATCGTCGCCGAGTTCGAGCCAGCGGTAGGCGGGCGGCCGCGAATCCACGTTGAATTCCTCCGCATCCGGCTCGAACTGCATGCAGGTCGACGGTGTGCCCATCAAGCGCAGGCGACCGCGGGTGCCGTCCAGTGCCTGGTGGACGTGGCCCCACAGCAAGCCACGCACGCGCGGATGGCGCGCCAGGACCGCGAACAATTCCGCCGAGTTATCGAGCATCAACGCGTCGAGCCAGGGGCTGCCGTGCGGCACCGGGTGATGATGCAGGCAGACCAGCGCGTACGCGTCCGCGTTCTGCCTGAGCGCTTGATCGAGCCTCGCAATCTCGGTCGCGGCCAGGTGCCCGTGATTCGCGCCGGCAACGGTGCTGTCGAGCATCACGACCAGCCAGCCGTCGTAGCGGTTTGAGAGGTCGTGCACGAATGGCGGGCCGGCAAGTTCCGCGCGCAGGTCCATTGGCGAGTCGTGATTTCCCGGCAGGCAATGCACTGGCACGCCGGCGCCGGCGAACTGCTGGTGCACTCGCGCGTATCCGCCCCTGTCATCCTGCACCAGGTCGCCGGTCAGCAGCAGCGCGCGCGGCGCCGGGTGCCGCTGCCTGGCATGCTCGAGGCAACGCACCAGCGTGACATCGGTCGCAACGCCACGGACCTCGACGCCCGGTGTTCCGAGCAGGTGCGTGTCCGTGAACTGCAGCAAGAGCACCGGGTACGATTCAGTAGCGGTAGTGGTCGGGCTTGAACGGCCCGCCGGCCGGCAGGCCAAGATACCGTTCCTGCTCCGGCGTCATAACGGTCAGCCGCGCGCCGATGCGATCGAGGTGCAGGCGCGCCACCTTCTCGTCCAGCTCCTTCGGCAAGACATACACCCGGTTCTCGTAGCGGTCGCCATGCGCGAACAGCTCGATCTGCGCGAGCACCTGGTTCGTGAAGGAATTCGACATCACGAACGAGGGATGGCCGGTGCCGCAACCGAGATTCACCAGGCGCCCTTCCGCCAGCAGGATAATGCGCTTGCCATCCGGGAAAATGACGTGGTCAACCTGCGGCTTGATGTTTTCCCATCGGTACTGCCTGAGCGACGCGATGTCGATCTCGCTGTCGAAATGGCCGATGTTGCAGACAATGGCCTGGTGCTTCATGCGCCGCATGTGCTCGTGCGTGATCACATTCACGTTGCCGGTCGCGGTCACGAAGATATCCGCTGACGCGCAAGCTTCGTCCATCGTGACAACGCGGTAACCCTCCATCGCGGCCTGCAGCGCGCAGATCGGGTCGATTTCGGTGACCAGGATCGACGCTCCGAGTCCGCGCAGCGACTGCGCGCAGCCCTTGCCGACGTCGCCATAGCCGGCGACCAGTGCGATCTTGCCGGCGATCATGACGTCGGTCGCGCGTTTAATGCCGTCCACCAGCGATTCGCGGCAGCCGTAAAGATTGTCGAACTTGGACTTGGTGACCGAGTCATTGACATTGATTGCGGGGAACGGCAGACGGCCTTCGCCGGCCATCCGGTAAAGCCGCTTGACGCCCGTGGTCGTTTCTTCGCTGACGCCCCGGATTTCCGCGAGGCGGGCCGAGTACCAGCCCGGCTGACTCTCGAGGCGCCGGCGGATCGAGGCGTACAGGCTTTTCTCTTCCTCGCCAGCGGGCTTTTCGATGACTGAGGCATCGCGCTCAGCGAGTGAACCCAGCATCAGCAGCAGGGTCGCGTCGCCGCCGTCGTCCAGGATCATGTTGGCGTGGCGCCCGCCGGGCCACTCGAAGATCCGGTGTGCGTAGTCCCAGTACTCATCGAGCGATTCGCCCTTGTGCGCGAACACCGGGATGCCGGCTGCCGCGATCGCGGCCGCGGCATGATCCTGGGTCGAGAAGATGTTGCAGGAAGCCCAGCGCAATTCCGCGCCGAGCGTCCTCAGTGACTCGATCAGCACGGCCGTCTGGATGGTCATGTGCAGCGAGCCCGCGATGCGGGCGCCGGCGAGTGGCCGTTCGCGGCCGAATTCAGCGCGCACGGCCATCAGGCCGGGCATCTCCGTCTCAGCGATCGCAATTTCACGCCGGCCCCATTCGGCCTGCGTGATGTCGGCGACCTTGTAGTCCCTGGACCTCGGGTTGATCACGGCGTTCATGGTCATTCCTCTCCTTTGCGAGCGAGAGCGCCGTTGTCTGTCGCAATCCCCGAGCCTGGCAGGCAGACGCCTGTTGCAACGCTCCTCGAGGATCGCGCCCCGCAGGGCGGGGTCGTCTAGAGTCCCGCGGCTTTCCTCAATGCTTCCGCGCGGTCGGTGCGTTCCCAGCTGAAAGCAGTGAAAGTCGAACTGCGCCGCACCATTGCGCCGTTCGATTCCTCCTCCCAATGGTAGCTTGCCTCGTGGGGCTCGCGCCCGAAATGCCCGTAGGCGGCCGTGGCCCGGTACATCGGGTGGATCAGGTCCAGCATCTTCATGATGCCCCAGGGCCGCAGGTCAAAATGTGCGCGAACCAGCTTTTCGAGGCGCTCGTCGCTGACCCGGCCGGTCCCGAATGACTGCACCGAAATGGACATGGGTTCCGCCACGCCGATCGCGTAGGAAACCTGGATTTCGCAGCGGCTCGCGAGCCCGGCGGCGACCAGGTTTTTTGCGACATATCGCGCGGCATAGGCCGCTGACCGGTCGACCTTGGACGGATCCTTGCCGGAGAACGCGCCACCGCCATGGCGCGCCATGCCGCCATAGGTGTCGACGATGATCTTGCGGCCCGTCAGGCCGCAATCGCCGACCGGACCACCGATCACGAAGCGGCCGGTCGGGTTGATGTGATACTTCGTACGCCGGCTCAGGAACTTTGCCGGCAGCACCGGCTTGATGATCTCCTCCATGACCGCTTCATGCAGGTCCTTCTGGCGGAGTTCCGGCGCATGCTGGGTCGACAGCACGACCGCCTCGATGCCCACCGGCTTGTGATCCTCGTACCTGAATGTCAGCTGGCTCTTGGCGTCGGGCCGCAATAGCGGCAGCTTCGGATTGCGGCCCTTGCGGACCTGAGCCTGGCGCTGGACCAGCTTGTGCGCGTAGTGGATCGGAGCGGGCATCAGCGCGGCCGTCTCGTTGGTCGCATAGCCGAACATCAACCCCTGGTCGCCGGCACCCTGGTCCTCCGGGTTCTTGCGGTCCACGCCGCGGGAAATGTCACTGGACTGCTTGCCGATCACATTGACGACACCGCAGGTGCGGCCATCGAAACCGACTGTCGATGACGTGTAGCCGATGTCGCAGATGACATCGCGCACCAGCTCCTCGAGCTCTATATAGGCGCGGGTCGTGATCTCGCCCGCGACAACCGCGACGCCGGTCTTGACCAGGGTCTCGCAGGCAACGCGAGCGCGGGGATCCCGCGCGATGAGGGCGTCGAGCACGGCGTCCGAAATCTGGTCGGCGACCTTGTCCGGGTGGCCTTCGGAGACCGACTCGGACGTGAATAGATAGCTACCGGGCATCGAAAAATTATACCGCATCGGAGACAATGAACGGCTTTCCCACCAGGGGTACCTGATGCCCAGCCGCCGCGAGCTAGCCAATGCCATAAGAGCCCTCAGCATGGATGCGGTGCAGCGCGCCAATTCCGGCCATCCGGGGATGCCAATGGGCATGGCGGACATCGCCGAAGTGCTGTGGAGCGATTTCCTGAAGCACAACCCGGGCAATCCGGGTTGGGCCGACCGCGATCGTTTCGTGCTGTCCAATGGCCACGGCTCGATGCTGCTTTATTCCGTGCTGCACCTCACCGGCTACCCGCTGTCGCTGGATGAATTGCGTAACTTCCGCCAGCTCGGGTCGCGCACCGCGGGGCACCCGGAGCATGAGATCGAGATCGGCATCGAGACCACCACGGGCCCGCTGGGCCAGGGCCTCGCCAATGCGGTCGGCCTGGCGCTTGCCGAGAAGCTGCTGGCGGCCGAATTCAACCAGGCCGGCCACGAGATCGTCGATCACCACACCTGGGTGTTCCTGGGCGACGGCTGCCTGATGGAGGGCATTTCGCACGAGGTCTGCTCGCTGGCCGGCACCTGGGGCCTCGGCAAGCTGATCTGCTTCTACGATGACAATGGCATCTCGATCGACGGTGAGGTCGCCGGCTGGTTTACCGACGACACGCCAAAGCGCTTTGAAGCCTATGGCTGGCAGGTGATCCGCGGCGTGGACGGCCACGACGCTGACGCGGTCGCGCGCGCAATCCGCAAGGCGAAGCGCGAAAAGTCGAAGCCGACGCTGATCTGCTGCAAGACCGTAATTGGTTTTGGCGCACCGAACAAACAGGGCAAGGAGGAATGCCACGGCGCTGCGCTCGGCGCGGAGGAGGTGGCACTCGCGCGTAAGACGCTCAACTGGCCGCACGAGGCATTCCTGATTCCGGAAGAAATTCGTGCGGGCTGGGACGCGCGCGCAGCGGGACGACGCGCCGAAAATCGCTGGAAAAAGCGCTGGAAGGCCTACAAGGCAGCGCATCCAGAACTCGCGCTGGAATTCGAGCGCAGGAGCGTGGCCCGGCTGCCGGCCGGCTTCGAGGACCAGCTCGCGCAGGGAGCCGCGGCTGCACAATCGGCCGGCCAGGCGCTCGCGACCCGGCAGAGTTCGCAGGCAGTTATCAATGCGCTCGGCGGCCTGCTGCCCGAGCTGCTCGGCGGGTCCGCTGACCTGACCGGCTCGAACAACACGAAGATCAAAGGAACCACCGCTTACACCGCGTCGAATGTCGCAGGCCGTTATCTGCACTATGGCGTGCGCGAATTCGGCATGGGCGCGATCATGAATGGCATCGCGCTGCACGGCGGATTCATACCGTTCGGCGGCACCTTCCTCGTGTTCTCGGACTACGCGCGCAATTCGCTGCGCATGGCGTCGATCATCGGCGCCGGCAGCATCTTCGTGCTGACCCACGATTCGATCGGCCTTGGCGAGGACGGCCCGACCCACCAGCCGGTCGAGCATCTGGCATCGCTCAGGTTGATCCCGCGGATGGAAGTCTGGCGACCCTGCGACACGGCCGAGACCTGGGTCGCTTGGGCCGCGGCGATCCGGCGCCGCACGCTGCCCACGGTGCTGGCACTAACGCGCCAGGCGCTGCCGCCGCAGCCGCGTAATGCGGCGCAACTGGATGCGATCCGCCGCGGTGGCTACGTACTCGTCGATTGCGAAGGATTGCCGCAATGCATACTGATCGCGAGCGGTTCCGAAGTCGCGATTGCGGTCGAGGCCGCCGCTCTGCTTGCGCGCCGTGGTGTCGGCGCAAGGGTCGTTTCCATGCCTTGCACGAGCGTGTTCGATGCGCAGGATGCCTCCTGGCGCACCGCGGTCCTGCCGCCCGCAATTGGGTGCCGGGTCGCAGTTGAGGCGGGCGCTACGGATGGCTGGTGGCGCTACGTCGGCGCGCGTGGCCGCGTGATCGGCATGACGGGCTTCGGCGCCTCGGGCCAGGGCAAGGATCTGTTCCGGCACTTCGGCTTCACGGCCGAAGCTGTCGTCAATGCGGTGGATTCGGTGCTGAAAACGGGAGACAACTGAACATGGCGATCAAGGTTGGCATCAATGGTTATGGCCGCATCGGCCGCAATGTGCTGCGGGCGCTGTACGAGTCGAAGCGCAATGGCGAGATCCAGATCGTCGCGATCAACGACCTCGGCGACGCGAAGACCAACGCGCACCTGACGCGTCATGACACGGCGCATGGCCCATTCCCGGGCAAGGTCGCCGTGGAAGGCGATTACATGGTCGTCGATGGCGACCGCATCCGCGTGCTGGCCGAGCGCGATCCTTCCAAGCTTCCCTGGGGCCAGCTCGGCGCGGAATTCGTTCTGGAAAGCACGGGACTCTTCGCCAGCAAGGAGAAGGCGTCGAAGCACCTCGCGGGTGGTGCTGCGAAAGTCGTGATCTCGGCGCCGGCGGATGGCGTCGACGCGACCATCGTCTATGGGGTCAATCACGGCGTCCTGCGCGGCGACATGACCGTGATCTCGAATGCATCCTGCACGACCAACTGCCTCGCGCCGCTCGTAAAGCCGCTGCACGAATCGCTCGGTCTCGTGGCAGGCATCATGACCACGATACATGCCTACACCAATGACCAGGTGCTGACCGACGTCTATCACAGCGACCTGCGGCGCGCCCGTTCGGCGACGATGTCGATGATCCCGACCAAGACCGGCGCTGCGGCGGCGGTCGGGCTCGTATTGCCGGAACTGAAAGGCAAGCTCGACGGCTTCGCTGTGCGCGTGCCGACGATCAACGTGTCGCTGGTGGACCTCACATTCACTGCAAAGCGCGCGACGACGGCGGAGGAAGTGAATGGCATCCTGCGTGCGGCCGCGGACGGCGCACTCAAGGGAATCCTTGAGTACACCGAAGAGCCACTGGTGTCAGTGGATTTCAATCACAACCCGGCTTCCGGGACCGTGGACGCCCAATTGACCAAGGTGGTGGGCGGCACGCTGGTCAAGGTCTGTGCCTGGTACGACAACGAATGGGGCTTTTCCAACCGGATGCTGGACACGACGCTGGCCTGGTCACGCGCGTGAGAGTCCTGCGCATGTCGGACCTCGACCTGGCCGGCAAGCGCGTCCTGATCCGCGAGGACCTCAATGTGCCGGTGGTGGACGGGCAGGTGACCAGTGACGCGCGTATTCGCGCCGCGCTGCCGACATTGCGGCTCGCGGTCGAGCGCGGTGCACGCGTGCTCGTGATGTCCCACCTCGGACGGCCGAAGGAAGGTGTGCGCGATCCCGCATTGAGCCTCGCGCCGGTCGCGACGCGCCTGTCGGAACTGCTGGGACAGAGCGTGCGCCTGGCCGATGAATGGCTCGATGGCGTCGAGGCCGCGCCCCGCGAAATCGTGTTGCTCGAGAATGTGCGATTCAACAAGGGCGAGAAGGGCGACGACGAGGGTCTCGCGCGCCGCATGGCCGCACTCTGCGACGTGTTCGTAATGGACGCATTTGGCACGGCGCATCGGGCCGAGGCCAGCACGCACGGCGTTGCGCGGTTCGCGACCGTGGCCTGCGCCGGCCCGCTGCTGATCCATGAACTCGAGGCGCTCGAGACCGCGCTCGAAAAACCCGCGCGTCCGCTGGTAGCCGTGGTCGGTGGATCGAAAGTCTCGACCAAACTCAGCGTGCTCGAAAAACTGATCGAAAAGGTGGACCAGCTCGTGGTCGGTGGCGGAATCGCCAATACTTTTCTTGCGGCCGTGGGCATGCCGGTCGGCAAGTCGCTGCACGAGCCCGACATGATCGACGTGGCACGCCGGCTGCTGGCGCAGGCGCGCGAGCGCGGCGTCGCGATCCCGATACCGGTGGATGTCGTGGTCGCCAGCGAGTTTTCCGCCGCGGCCGAAGCCGACGTCAAACCCGTTTCCGACGTGGGAAGCGGTGACATGATCCTGGATATCGGCCCGGAAACGGCAGAGCAGATCGCCGGAATCATCATGAAAGCCGGCACTGTGATCTGGAATGGTCCACTCGGCGTATTCGAGTTCGACCAGTTTGGCGAGGGCACTCGGGTGCTGGCGCAGGCGATCGCGCGCAGCAAGGCATTTTCGATCGCAGGCGGCGGCGACACGCTCGCCGCGATCGAGAAGTACGATGTCGGCGGTGATATTTCATATATTTCGACGGGCGGCGGCGCCTTCCTCGAGTTTGTCGAGGGCAGGGTGCTGCCGGCCGTCGCCATTCTGGAGCAGCGCGCGCTCAACTGAGTGCGCCGGGAAGCGAGGCGAACATGACTAGGCGAACCAAGATCGTGGCGACGCTTGGGCCGGCGACCGACACCGATCGCGCGCTCTCCGACCTGATCGCGGCCGGTGTGGACCTGGTCCGCGTGAATTTCTCTCACGGCGCCTTTGATGACCACGCGCGGCGCATCGCGCGCATCCGTGCGCTGGCCACAAAGGCCGGCCGCGTGGTCGGCATCCTGGGCGACCTGCGCGGACCGAAGGTCCGCGTCCAGCGCTTCGCTTCAGGCAAGGCACTGCTGGTCGATGGAGAGTCCTTCGCGCTCGATCCATCGTTCGATCCGGACGCGGGAACCGACAAGGTGGTTGGTGTCGCCTACGAGTCGCTGCCACGGGACGTGCGGAAGGGCGACACGCTGCTGCTCAACGACGGCCTGATCGCGCTCGAAGTCACGCGCGTCGAAGGTACGCGGGTTCATACGCGCGTGACGATGGGCGGCGAGATCAGCGACATGAAGGGACTCAACAAGCTCGGTGGCGGTCTGTCCGCCGGCGCCCTGACCGACAAGGACCGCGAAGACATCCGAATGGCGGCGGAACTGGGTGTCGACTACCTGGCGGTATCCTTCGTGCGCAATGCCGATGACGTTCGCGAGGCCTGGGACCTGCTGCGCGCGGCCGGTGGCGAGGGGCGCATCGTCGCGAAGATCGAGCGGCGCGACGCCATCGAGCATCTCGAGGAAATTATCGACGCAAGCTCGGCCGTCATGGTTGCGCGCGGCGACCTTGGCGTCGAGGTCGGCTATGCGGAGCTGACCGGCCTGCAGAAGCGGATCATCGGACTCGCGCGTATGCGCAACCGACTGGTGATCACGGCGACGCAGATGATGGAATCGATGATCCATGCGCCCGTGCCGACGCGCGCCGAGGTATCCGACGTCGCGAATGCCGTGATGGACGACACCGATGCCGTGATGCTGTCCGCCGAGACGGCGGTCGGCAAGCACCCGGCCAAGGTTGTGCAAGCGATGGCGCAGGTCATCGTGGGCGCAGAGAAATGGCAGACATCGAACCGCGCTGATATGCAGCGCCCCGATGGGCATTTCACGTATACCGACGAGGCGATTGCTGCGGCAGTGATGTTTACCGCGAATCACCTGGATGTCAGGGCAATCGTCGCGCTGACCGAATCGGGTTCGACGGCGCTCTGGATGTCGCGTATCCGCTCAGACATCCCGATCTACGCATTCACGCGCCATGCAGCGACCCAGCGCCGCGTGACCCTCTATCGCGGCGTCTATCCGGTCGCTTTCGACGTCACCCATCCGGCGCCGGAGCAGATGTACCCGTCGATATTCCGGCGGATGATCGACGACGGTCTAGCGGCCGAGGGAGACCTGATCATCGTCACGAAGGGCGAGTTGTCAGGCGTCTCCGGCGGCACCAACTCGATGAAGATCATCAAGGTCCAGGGCGCACACGCATGAAGTGGAATGTTCTGCGGGTGCTTCGCGTTGGGCTGATCACGGTGATCGGGTTCCTGCTGCTTGCTGCGGTGGGGGTCTGGCTCGCACTCCGGGCCAGCCTGCCGCGCATCGATGGCGAGATGAATCTCGCGGGCCTGAGCGCCCCGGTTGCGATCGAGCGGGATTCCCTGGGCGTGCCAGTGATCCGCGGTGTTACGCGCGAGGACGTGGCGCGCGCCACCGGCTATGCCCACGGCCAGGATCGCTGGTTCCAGATGGACCTGCTGCGTCGCACGTCCGCCGGCGAACTGGCGGAATTGCTTGGCCCTGCGCTGCTCGATACCGACCGGCGCATCCGCCTGCATCAGTTCCGCAAGCGCGCGGCACTCGCGCTCGCTGCGCTCGATCCCGTCGCGCGCGGCGTGCTCGAAGCCTATGCCGCGGGCGTGAATGCGGCCATTGCTGACAGCCGGATGCGTCCCTTCGAATACCTGCTGCTGCGGTCGAAGCCCGCGCCCTGGCACGCCGAGGACACATTCCTGGTTGTCTACGCGATGTGGATCGACCTGCAGGGACTCGAGGATCGCAGCGAGCAGCAGAACGGATTGCTCGCGGCAACGCTGCCGGATTCGCTCAGTCGCCTGTTGATCAAGGGCGATCCGCAGTGGGATGCGCCGCTCGATGGCAGCGTGCTGCCGCCGACGCCGTTTCCGGATGCGGCGGAGGTCGATCTGCGCAAGCAGAACCCGGCACTTTTCAGCACGAAGACGGCGATGATCACCGGACGGGATCCGAAGGGCATGGTCGGCAGCAACAA
The DNA here is from genome assembly GCA_016844605.1 of Steroidobacteraceae bacterium. Taxonomy (GTDB): domain Bacteria; phylum Pseudomonadota; class Gammaproteobacteria; order Steroidobacterales; family Steroidobacteraceae; genus SCUD01. Next base: position 1,966 of record JAENJD010000041.1, on the reverse strand, counting down.
CTGGGCCCTCGCTGGCAGGCACACGGCGAGCGGCCGCGCGATGGTCGCCAATGACATGCACCTGACCCTGCGCGTGCCAAGCATCTGGTATCGCGCGCGGCTGATCGTGGGATCCGGCCAGGTCGACATCAGCGGAGTCACATTACCCGGTGTGCCGGGAGTCGTCGCCGGCAGCAATGGCCACGTGGCCTGGGGTTTCACGAACAGCTACGGGGATTTTCAGGATCTCGTCGTGCTCATGCCGGCAGGGGACAGCGACAGCTATCTCACGGCTCAAGGTCCGCGACGCATCGAGACCGACATCGAAGTGCTGCATGTCGCCGGCGGCGCCGACGAGCAGTTGCCGGTGCGTCGCACGATCTGGGGACCGGTCGTTGCCAAGGGCGCGGACGGCGGCGAGCTCGCGATGTCGTGGACCGCGCATGAGCCGGAGGCGGCCGACATGGCCCTGCTCGGCCTCGAGAGCGCGCAAAATATCGACGAAGCGGCGGCGGTTATCGGTGGCGCCGGCATGCCGGGCCAGAACGTGATGGTCGCCGATGCCGACGGGCGAATCGGCTGGGTGCTGTCGGGTCGCCTGCCACGGCGCCACGGTTTCGATCCGTCGCGACCTGCCGCCTGGAATGAAAAAGACACGGGCTGGGACGGACTGGTTGCGAAGGCCGACTCACCGCGATTGCTGGATCCACCCGATGGCCGCGCGTGGAGTGCGAATGCGCGCGAGGTCGGCGGCGAAATGCTCGCCATGATCGGCGATGGCGGTTATGCGTCCGCAGCGCGCGCGCGCCAGATCCGCGACCGGCTCGCGAAACTGCAGCAGGCGACTACGGCAGACTTTCTTGCGATCCAGCTGGACGATCGCGCGGAATACCTGGCGCACTGGCAGCCGGTATTGCTTCACGCCTTGACGCAGGCCGGCGCGACTGAAGCCGAGGGCCTGGTCGCGGGCTGGTCCGGCCACGCTGCAGTCGACGACGCCGGCTATCGCCTGCTGCGCGAATTCGAAGACAGTGCTACCGACCGCGCCTATGAAATGCTGACGGTCCTGCCGCGCAAGCGCTGGCCGGATTTTCGCTGGCACACGCCGGAGCGGTTCACGGAGGTCGCGCTGCGTATGATCCAGGAGCAGCCGGCGAATCTGCTGGACCCACGTTTTGCCGACTGGGATGCCTGGCTCACGGACGTCGCGATGCAGGTAGTCAAGAAACTGCCCGATGAATGCACGAATCTCGCCCGCTGCACCTGGGGTCGCGTCAATACGACACGCATCCAGCATCCACTGAGCAAGGCGCTGCCATTTCTCGCGCGCTGGCTCGACATGACTTCGGAGCCGCTGCCCGGCGACTGGGCGATGCCACGCGTGCAGGCTCCGTCATTCGGCGCATCCGAACGGTTCGCGGTCTCGCCGGGTCTCGAGCAGCAGGGCTATCTGCACATGCCAGGCGGGCAGAGCGGTCATCCGCTGTCGCCGTTTTATCGTGCGGGGTACGAGGCCTGGGCACACGGCGAGACGACGCCGTTTCTGCCGGGAGCGCCAGAGCATGTATTGAAGCTGATGCCGGCCGAAAAGTAACGATGCCGCCGATGTGGCGGGGCGGGGCGCAGTTAGATCATGTCGACCCTGAGCCTGGACAAGGACTTACGGTTGGCCGGGTGATTAACAGTCAAAAATGACGTAAAACAAACAGTCATTGATGACATCCAATAGTAGTTAGGCATCTGCAGAAAACGCCCGGCATTTGGCCCTTAACACTGGATACGAGCGCCAATGAAGACTCAAGTTGTGTTGGTAGCTGCAGCGCTCTCGATTCTGGCTTTTGGTAACGCAATTGCGCAGACGAGTAGCGAGTCCCGAGTTGCGAAACTTGAGGAGACGGTTCGGGTTCTCGAGCAACGCGTCGCGGCACTTGAGGATCAGCTCGACGCTACTGCGACGCCCGCGGCGAGCGATCCAGCAAAGGCAAAC
>JAENJD010000135.1 GCA_016844605.1 Steroidobacteraceae bacterium | reverse complement strand
CGATACCCGCTGGCAAGCGTGGATTCTCGCCCTGCGCCTGTTCGCCGCCGCCCCGGTCTCCGGAACAGGCATCGGGGAATTTGCCGGGGCCGCGTTTGAAACGGGCTTGCCCGGCGCGATGGCCGCGCAATATCAGGTGTGGACCTCGCCGCACAACCTGTTTTTCCATTTGCTCGCCGAAACGGGGGCTCTCGGCGCCGGCCTCGTGCTCATCGCCTGGGGCTTGTGGTGGTGGCAGTCCTGGCGTCAGGCTTCGGCCAGATGGTCACCGGCCGCTTGGTGGGTTCTGGCAAGCGTGGGGGTGGAGTTCATCAACTCGATGCTGGAATATCCACTGTGGAGTGCGCATTTTTTGCTCCTGACCGCGCTGCTCATGGGGGTCGGAGGTGTGGTCTCGTCGTCGTCGCCGGCACGAACACGGCAATGTCGGTTCATCGGCGTCGCGATCGGCGTGATTCTTGTCGCGATATTGGCGGTTACCGCACGGGATTATTGGAGGCTGGACGTGACCCGCGTCACCGGAACACCCCGGACGCTTGCCGGAACGGCTTCGTCCGACGATGCGGAGACGCTGATCTCTCTTGGCAGCGGTCCGCTCGGTCCGGTCGCGGACCTGTGGCGATGTCTGGGTGTTTCACTCGATCGAGAAGATCTGGCTGCGAAGCTGGGACTCAGCGGCCGCGTCATGCGTTACTGGCCATCGCAGGCGATCGTCACCCGGAGGGCAATCCTGCTTGCGTTTGCCGGGCGTGGCAGTGAAGCCGTGCGCCTGGTCTCCGGCACGGCCACAGCGATCGGTCCGGCCGCCTTGACGCTGCTGCGGCAGGCGCGCGAGACCGACCCGCAGGCGATCGATCCCCTGCTCGCTGCAATCGGGGTGCAGTGAGAAGGCGGGCTGCCTGGGTCGACAGAAACAAAAAAGCCCGCGTGCGCGGGCTTTTTTGCATATTGGAAAACTCGGGTTACAGGTTCTTGCAGGCGAGATACTGGTTGGTGCCGGTTTCGGCGTAGGCCGTTGCCGCCGTTCCCGTCGCCTGATTGGGCCCGGTCTGCAGCATCGCCCGGACTACCCCGGTGTTCGATGCGCCGTCGTCCATCTGCGTGTCGATGGCAATCGCCACCTTGTCAGGCAGGTTGCTGGTGCAGACGATGTTGGAGGTGAATCCCATGCCTGTCGTTTGGACGCCTAGTATCCCGTTGACCGCATTGCTGGGCTGCTGAATGGCGGCGATTCCGGCAGTGGGGCCCGGAACAAACCCAGACAGCCGCAAATGCAGCCAGAAAAGGTTCGATTCGTCAGTGGTCGCCGTCGCAGCAGCGGTGGGGACGGTGTTATAAACAGCCGTTGCGGCGCAGGTTGAGGTCCGGCAGAACGTCCCGTTGCCATCGCCCCCAAACGCCGCAGCACCCCAACGGGCCACCGTGTTGGCGTTTTGTTCGTCACCCGGCAGGGCGCGGTAGCGATCCTGGTAAGAATAGATCGCTGCCGATATGCCATTGAAATCATTGATGACGTTCTTGATCTTTGCCTGGGTGATCATTTCCTGGCCCTTCAGGATTCCGCCCAGCAGAAGCCCGATGATGACCAGCACGATCGCAATTTCGACGAGAGTGAACCCGCTTTGTCGCTTGATACCCTGTGTCATGCCAACCTCCACCTTTTAGCTGCACGATTCCAGCGTGCGGACAGGGGATGACGCAAAAAAGGTGCCTGATTTTTGGACGCGAAAACCACCAAATGTCCAATAAATGTCCAATTCTTCACGTTTTTGGAACCAGATCTGTCGATATATCGACAAACATGACGAAATGGCGACAATCTATTGGTTTTCAGACTGTTTCGGCCGAGACTTCAGTCGGGCCTCAATTTCACGCAGCCGATCATGATCCGGGCCGTCTCGAGTTCGTTCATGTCCTCGAGAATGAAAATCTCCATCTGTTTGGCCCATAGCGGCACGTCGCGCCCGGTCGCGTGCTTCTGGATGGTCGCCGCATAGCGCTTGGCCAGGGGCAGGTCGTTCAGCCGATGTTTGGCAATCGCGGCCGCGTGTGCCAGCCAGGGCCAGCGCCGGTCGGGATCGACAAGAAACTGTTCGGATACGAATTCGAGCATCCGCCGAGCCTTTTCTTCATCCGGCACCTCCGCGTACAGGCGGCTTGCAGCGAGAAGTGGGTACTGACCTTTCGGGTCCAGCCAGAGAATCCGGAGCAGCCACCGTTGCACCGTGTCATAGTCCAGTGCCTGATAAGGGATTCTGTTGACCGCCTGGTAATCGAAGGACTGAAGATAGAGCATAAGCAGCTTCGCCAGGGGAATCGGGTCGCCGAAGGAGGCAAGGCGCAGACTGGCTTCGCCCGGAGGAGGCCGGAGATCGGTTGCCCTGGGCGGCTCGACCGGATGATCCAGTCTGACCTGAATGTGCAATGCCAGCCCAAAGGCGAGAATCACCCACACGGGTTTCGGTACGTCTTTGAAAGGCCGCTCCGCCACAGGGCCGATGGCGCTAGTAGTTCCTGCGATGCAGGTCGAACAAGGTGGCGCCCGCGATCAGCAGGATGTACACAAGGCTCTGGCTGCCAAGGTCGATGGCTTCGCCCAGTCCCGGTCCGGCATCGACCAGCCAGTCGGTCTTCACCATGCGGTCCAGCGCCGGCAGCAGGAGCGCGATGGCATTGACTATCCAGTTGATGGCGGTGTCCGTGAAAGTTGGCTCACCGGTGACCGATGCACCCGCGATGATCTGCATGGCGGCCATGGAGCGCGACAGAAGGTAGAAACCGGCCGTCGCGGCAAACGCGGACAGGACCTGTGTCAACGACACGACGCAAAACAGGCTGACCGAAGTCACGATCAACAACTCGCAGATGAGTGATGCCGCCCACGCGATCACGCCCGGTAACGGCGCGAAGAAGGCGAGCGGCAGAGCGAACGCCAAGGCCAGCAGCGCCGCCGCGACTCCGTAGCCCCCGAACTTGCCCAGGAAGTAGCCCGAGCGCGGCGCTGGCTGCGACAGCATCAACTCGGTGACCTTGTCGTTAGCTTCGCGTACCATGCTCGTGATGATGAAGGTGGCTACGATGAATACGGCCGCTACCCGCAGC
>JAENJD010000093.1 GCA_016844605.1 Steroidobacteraceae bacterium | reverse complement strand
ACGCCAGGCGGGTCGAAGTCGCAATAGTCGTCCTTCAGCTTGCTGTCGTAATAGGAGAGCGCCGCGCCCAGGCGGAAGCTGTCGGTCGCCAGCCATTCGAACTGGACCTCGACGCCTTGGACTTCGGCGCTCGGGCCGTTGTCCACCTGGGTGATGCCGTTGTCGCCCTGGAAGGCGATCTGGATGTCGTCCCATGTATCGAGGAAAACGGCGCCGTTGATCTGCAACCGGTCACCCGCGAAGCGCGCCTTCCATCCCAACTCGTAGTTGGTCAGGAAGTCCGACACGAACTCGCCGGCGAACGGATCGCGCTGCACGCCGCCCGGCCGGTAGCCCTCGGACCAGGTCGCATAGAGCATGGCCGTCTCGGATGCCTTCCAGCTTAGGTTCACGCGGAAGACGCTGTCGCTCTCGGAAATGCCCTTGTCCACGTTCTGGCAGGGCTTGTCGTTCCCCATGTCCGCCTGGGATCGGCAACGCCACTCGCCTTGCGTACCCCACCACGGGCTATTGATGTCATAAGCGCCATCGCCGCCGGTGCGCGGATCGCCCGGTTCACCGACCGTGTCGTCCGCTGTTCCCGGGATGTTGTCCTCGCCGTAGCCGGGAGTAAAGGGACGGTTGTAGCCGATACCGAAACCGAAGAATCCCTTGACTGTCACCTCCGGCTTGAAATAGCGCGCCCCCAGCGAGAGTTCCAGCGAATCGGTGATGTCGAACGCGATCGTGCCGAAGACCGCCTCGTCCGTATCCACACGGTCCATGCTGTTCAGATATACGACGCCCGGGAACAGATTCTGTCCGGTCGGATCCTGGCCGTTCGGCGTCCGACTGTCGGCGAGGCCATCGATCAGGCCAAACTCCTGGTAAAAGTCGTGTTCCTGCTTCTGGTAGAAGAGCCCGAGCAGGCCGCGGACCCGCTTGTCCTGCGGCGTGCTGATCCGCAGCTCGTGGCTCGTCTTCGTGTATCGGTCGTTGTTTGTGAATCCTGCGGACGGATCGAGCTGATTGCCGGCATTGTCGACAAACAGGGAATTGAAATAGGTCAGGTAGTCGTTGTACCAGTAAGAGTACTCGGAATAGTCGAATGCGCCGTCAACGTCACGATCGAGGTAGTTGCCGGCATACACGACCTCGAAATTGCCGATCGATCCCTCGACCGTCAGTCCCATCTGGTACCACTGGTCATTCGTGAATTCATCGCGGAAATGCGCGACCGCCTGGCTGCCGCTCGCCATGACGTCGTTGACGTCGTCGGCCCAGGATCCCTCATGCTCCATCTTCTGGTACGAGAGCTGCGGCGTAACCGTCCAGTTCTCGCCCAGATTGATGCGCAGCGCAGCGCGCGCGCCGATCGTATCGATGGTGTTGTAGTTATCCTCCGCGAACGCCGCGTTATCCGCGAGGAAATCGTCGGCATCGTCCAGCGGATCGCCCTCATAAAGCCGCGTGGCTGCCACGTTGTCGATCCAGCCCGCATCGTGCACCGCCCAGCCGACGAGCCGGATGGCCGCCGTTTCGCTGATCGGGAGGTTGACGAATCCTTCGGCGACATAGCCGAAATCTTCCAAGTCGACGTAGTTGCCTTCGAACGAATAACCACCCGCGAAGCCGGAGGGATCCGGCTTGTTGGTGATGATGCGAATCGTGCCCGCCTGGGAGCTCGCACCGTACAGCGTGCCCTGCGGGCCGGCCAGCGCTTCGACGCGCGCGATGTCGTACAGGTGCACGTCGAGGTTGCCCTGAACGGTCGTGATGGGCTGCTCGTCGAGGTACATGCCGACGCTCGGCTGCGAGGTCGTGGCCTGGCCGTCGCCGCCGGTGGCGATGCCGCGCATGTAGACGGCGCTGAAACCGGAGCCCGCGCCGTCGGACGGCGCCATGGTCACGCTCGGCAGGAACTGCACGTAGTCCTTGAAATTCTGCACGTTCAGTTCATCGAGCTTCTGCTCGCCGAGTGCATCGATGCTGATCGGCACGTCCTGCAGGCTTTGTTCACGCTTCTGCGCGGTGACGATCACTTCGCCGAGCGTCGTGTCTACCTGTGCCAACGCCGCGGGACTCCCCAGCGCCAGCAGGACTGCGGCTGCCACCGGAGTGCGTACGAGAAAGCGGGGCGACGGATGCTTCGGATGTGAAACCGGCATGGAACTTCTCCAGAGTGGGGCCCAGTGACGAGAGAGACTACACGAAAGGCCATTCAATGCAAAAAACGGTACTTTCCGGGTGGCGCAGCCGCAACACCGGTCAGGAGCGGCGGGCGTCCCAGGTATCCAGCGCCGGGCCCAGCGCGGCCTTGAGTGGATCGAGCCACTCTTCATAGTGCCGCCACTGGTCCATGCCTTCCCGGTAGATCGGCTGCCGCACTTGCTCGGAGCTCGGGGTCCGCACCGGACGCTCGTTCTCGAAAAAGCGCAGGCAGCCCTCCTCGAACGGCAATCCGCAATAATCGAGCAGGCGCCGCACCTGCGCTTCCGTATCCTCGACCACGCGCTCGTAGATGACCCGGTGAATGCGCCCCGGCAGGACCTCGTCGAAATGTGCCATCAGGTCCACGTAGTCGCGGCAGAACAGACCCAGGTCCGTCAGGTCGTAGGCGAATCGCTGGCCGGTCGCGTAATGCTGCCTGAAGTTCGACAGGCAGCAGGCGAGTGGATGCCGGCGGGCGTCGATGATCTTCGCGTTAGGCAGCACCAGGTGGATCATCCCGACGTGCAGGAAGTTGTTCGGCATCTTGTCGATGAAGAACGGCCGGCCGGTCTTGCGATAGATGCGCGTCTGCGCGACATACCGCTCGCCGAGCTCGCGGAGCTTCGCCGCATCCAGGGAGGCCAGGACTTCGGTGTAGGCGCCGATCGCCTCCGAGTCCGCCTGGTCGCGCAGTTCGCGTGCGATCGAGATGATGTCGGGCAGCTCCATGGTCCCTTCGACGGCGGAATGGCTGGAGAGGATCTGCTCGACCAGGGTCGATCCGGCGCGCGGCAGGCCGACGATGAAGATCGGGTCCGGTGACGGGCTGCCCGATCCGGCGCGGGCCTGGAAGAAATCGCGGCTGAACGTCGCCTTCAGGCGGCGCAGGCGTTCCGTGTTGTGACCGGGGTTGTAGCGGACGCGCGAATGCTGCAGCGCGTTGCCTTTCGCATAGTGGCCGAAAGAGCGCGCCCAGTCGCCGGCGTCCTCGTAAGCCTTGCCGAGCGCAAAGTGGAAATGCAGGCGATTCACCTCGCCGAGCGCAGGGTCCGCGAGCCGGGCCTCCATCGCCGCCACGTCCGCCGCGTCGAATCGGAATGTCTTGAGGTTGGCGAGGCTCCAATACGCTTCGCCGAATGACGGATCGATGGCGATGCTGCGCCGGTAGGCATCGATGCCTTCCTTCAGGCTTCCGCCCGTCTTCAGCGTGTGGCCGAAACTCAGCCAGACCTTGACGTGCGACGGGTACTCGCGCAGCAGCCCGGAATAGATATGGCGCGCCCGTTCGAAATCGCCGAGGCGGCTGAGGAGTACCGCATGAAAGTTGCGATACCCGGGGTGGTGCGGATCCGAAGCCAGCAGACGCTCGATCTCGGGCAGGGCCCGGGCCGAGTCATTCTGCCGGTGCAGCAGCGCCGCGTAGTTGTAGCGTGCGGGGGTGAAACTTGGCGCGAGTTCGAGGCAGCGCTTGAGCAACACTTCGGCGTCATCGTCGCGGCCGCAGCGCGCCGCCACCTCGGCGAGCATGCGGATCGCGGGCACGTCGGTCGGTGACTGGGTCAGGTGCGATTTCAGCAGCGCCTCCGCCCGCACGATGTCGTTCTTCACCATCGCGGCCGCGGCCTGCAGCAGCGCGGGATTCCGCGTCGATGCCTTGACGTGCCGGGCATAGGCCGCGTCCGCACCCTCGGTGTCGCCGACGGCCATGAGGTGATCGGCGAGGACACGCCAGGCCTCGGGATGGTCCGGCTTGAGCCGCACCGTCCGGCGCAGGGCTGTGATCGCCTCGTCGCCGCGGCCGATGCGGGCGCTGGCGCGGGCAAGGAGGAAGGCCGCTGGCGCGTGGTTCGGGACGGCCTTCAGTATCTCCAGCGCCTGTTCGGCGGCAAGCGCGGGATTTGCGTCGAGCAGGCGCGAAGCGTGCGCCATCGCGACATCCAGGGTTCCTGCCGGTTCGGACGTGGCGCTCACGCGATGAATGTCCCACGTACGGCGCGCATTGCACGACCCAGGCGGGCGATGCCTTCGTGGATATCCGGCACCGTGTAATGGGCAAAGCTGAGGCGCAGGCAATTCTTCAGGCCTCCTGCAGTGGAACACAAGGCGCCCGACATGAAGCCGGTGCTGGCGTCGCGGCCTGCTGCCTGGAAATCCTCGGCATCGATGTGAGCCGGCAGCCTGAGCCAGAAAAAATAACCGCCCTGCGGTTTCTGCCAGGTCGCGATACCGTCGAGCAGCCTGAGCCAGAAAAAATAACCGCCCTGCGGTTTCTGCCAGGTCGCGATACCGTCGAGGTGCGTGTGCAATGCCTTGTCCATCGCCTCCGCCCGCGCCGCGTAATTCGAGCGCAGATGCGCGATGAAGGGCGTCAATTCACCATTTTCGATCAGCTGGCGAACGACATGCGAGGTGAAGTGGTTGAAGTTGCCGCCACTCACCAGCACGCCGCTGGCCGTGAGGATGCCCATCAACTCCGCGTTGGTCTGGATCCAGCCGAGCCGCAGGCCGGGCGCAAGAATTTTCGAGAATGACCCGAGCGAAAGCACGTTACCGTGCCCGGCCATCGTTCCGAACGACGCCGGTGGTGGTTCGCCATGGTGCAACAGCTGGTAGACCTCGTCGGCCGCGATGATGAAACCGTACTTGCGGCTGAGCGCAACCAGGCGCTCGCGCCGCTCTTGGCTGAGCGTCTGTCCGGTCGGGTTGTTGTAAGCCGGAATCGTGTACAGGAGTTTCGGGCGGTGCTCGGCGAGTTGGCGTTCGCACTGCTCCATGTCCATGCCCTGTCCGTCCAGCGGTATGCCGACGATCTTCAGTCCGTGGTCGCGGAAAATCTGGAACGAATAGGGATAGCTGGGTTCTTCGACGAACACCGTATCTCCGGGCCGGGTGAGGCGGCTGCAGACGAAATCCAGCGCCTGCGATATACCGGCGGTGAGCATCAGCGACTGGGGACTGGTTTCGCCGCCGCCTGGATCGCTCAGGAACGCCGCGAGCGCCGCGCGGAACCGCGCATCGCCCTGGCGTTCTCCGTAGTTCAACTCGAGCGGCTGGGCGCTGGCAAAGAAGCGCCCGCAAGCGCCGCGCAGCAGCGCCAATGGCAGCAGGTCGGCGGAGGGCTGTCCGACACTGAAGTTGATCGTGCCTTGTTCCGGCGCGCCATCGAATGTCACCGCCGTGATCACACCACGCCCTCCGTCGGCGAAATCAGTCGAAACACCTCATCCGGCCGGCCTTCGAGAAACGCCCGGATATTCTGCGCCGAAATACGCCGCAGATCGGCCAGTGCCGACTCCGAATAGAATGCCACGTGCGGCGTCAGCAGCACATCGCGGCGACCGGCGAGCGGATGATGCAGCAGATCCGGCGAATCCTGCGTCAGTACGTCGAGTGCCGCGCCGGCGACCAGGCCATTGTCGAGGGCTTCCACCAGGTCGGGTTCAACGATCAGGCCGCCACGCGCGACATTCAGCAAGAGTGGCTTGCGGCGCATCCGGGCGAATGCAGCGCGGTTCAACAAACCGCGATTACTGGCGTCGAGATTGCAGTGCAGGCTGATGATGTCCGCCTGCGCCAGCAGTTCTTCGAAACCGGCCAATTGGGCGCCATGGTCGTTTGCCGTCGAAGCATCGACCAGCGGATCGCACACGAGGACCCGCAGGCCGAAGCCGAGCGCGCGGCGGCAAACCGCTCGTCCGATGCGGCCGAATCCGACCAGGCCGAGCGTCTGGCCGGCAAGGCGCTGCACGCCGTGTATTTCATTCCAGCGCCAGTTGTGGTCGGTCTGCACCTGGCGGTGATACGCCAGCAGGTGGCGGTTGAGCGCCAGCAGCAGCGCCAGCGTGTGGTCCGCGACTTCGTCGGTGCAATACTCGCCGATGCAACTCACGCGAATGCCCCGCTCCGCTGCCACCCGCACATCCACGCAATCCCAGCCGGTTGCCGCCACTGAAATAATGCGGCAGCGTTTCAGTTGCTGCAGCACGGCCCGGTCGAACGGGACATAGTCCGTCAGGATGGCGTCGGCATCGCCGCAGGCGGCGATCAAGGCGTTCTGATCGCCTGAGTATGTGAAGTATTCGATGCGCACGGCGGCGGGTAGATATTGCCGTTCAATAGACAGATCGCGGCCTGCCGCCTCGGGCATCTCGGCAAATACGACGGTCATCGGCGACGCGCTCAGACCGCCACCTTTGCAACGCGCCGCGGACGGGAAATCGTCAAGGCCAGCAGCACCGCTGCGGAAACCAGCAACCCCGGCCACAGCGGATCGATGGTGAACAGGCCGCCCATTCCGGCATCGGCCGCGATGCGCCAGCCGATCACGGTTGCGAGCGATGTGCTGCTGCTCCAGAACGCGGCACCCGCCGGCACGTGGTTCCAGTAGATCGCCGCAATCGTTGGCAGGAACAGCGCCGCCGAGTTGATGGTGAAGCCGAGCTGCAGGATGTCGATGATGTCGCGCATCTTCCACGCCATCAGCATCGCGAGCATGCCCGCGCCGAGGGATGCCAGCGTGCCGAGTCGCAGCATGGCGCGGGGGGCAATGTCAGGCTGGATGTAACGCTGATGGATATCGCGCGTGTAGTTCGCCGATGCGGTGAGCACGCAGATGGACGCAACCGACATGACGGCCGACAGGATGCCGATCACCATCAGGCCCTTCAGGCCGACGGGAAAGGACTCCAGCACGAAGGTGGCGAGGATGCCGCCGCTGACTGCGTGGTCCGGGTACAGCACGGCGCAGGCCAGGCCGAGCCATGCGACTGCAAGCGCGATCGGCAGGATCACGAGAATGGCGAGCAGGGCGCCATTGCGCGCGGCTGCCGCATCGCGCGCGGCGAAGCTGCGGGAAAAACTGTCCATTGCCACAAAAAAACTGAGCACCAACGAGACCACGAGTGCCGCGATCCGGCCCCAGCCCTGGGCGCCGAAATCGTAATAGGAAGCGGGCAGCGCGGCCTGCATCTCAGTCCAGCCGCCCGCTTGTGAGATCGCGACGGGAACACCGATCGCCACGATTCCGAGCAGCACCAGTACGACCTGCACCCAGTCCGTATAGGTCACGGCCAGGTAGCCACCGACAGCGGTGTAGAGGATCACGACGGCTCCGGACAACAGCAGCGAGGTGCCGTAGTCCCAGCCGAGCAGCACCTGCAGGATCGCGGCCGCAGCAGCGAACTGGCCAGCCGTATACGCCGTGTACGCCAGGACGGTGGTGATGGTCGCCACCACACGGGTGCGACTGTCGTAGTGCTGCTCGATAAAATCCGGGTAGGTCAGGTGCTGGTGGCGGTCGCCGAGTTGCTTCACCCGCCGGGCCATGGACAGGCCGAACAACAGGCAGCCGATCGCTATCGCAAGAATGTACCAGACGCCGGTCACGCCGAATTCGTACACGCGTGCCGAGGTGCCGACCACCGATGCTCCGCCAATCCAGGCCGCGACCCACAGGCACGCGATCGTGGCGGGCCCCCTTCGCCGGCCCGCGACGAAATAATCCTCGACGTCCTGCTTGCGGCGCTGCGCGTAAAAACCGAGACCCACCAGCAGCGCGAGGTAGACAAACAGAATGCTGGTATCAAGGACGCCCATGTCAAAATCCCCCGACATCGAGGTTAGGTGGGATGATCGCTTCGTGCAATTAGGCTCGCAAGATCGCCTCGGCGACGGCCCGGCATTGCTCCTCGACGGCGCGCCAGTCATCCCAAGGTGCAATGATCCCCTTATATTCCGTGAGATCAACGTCGGTCAGGTCATACGGATCCGGTGCCGCGAGTTTCGTTACCAGCGTCGTCAACATGTCACCGCCCTCGCCGGCAAATTCGGCGTAGAGATCGTTCATGCGCTCGAGCGCGGCCACGCTCTTCCTGACTCCAAGGTGGTGAGCAAGCGCCGCGACATCGAGGTAGTCGCGCGTTGTGTTGCGCTCAACGACGAGGAACGCCTTGACCCGCAACATCTCTTCAACCGTCGGGATTCTTAGCTTGCGCCCTGGCGCCACGTCCACTTCAACGGTCTCCAGCGGTGCGGCGCGTCTCTGGTTGCGCAGTCCCGCCGCAATGCCATCCACCTCGCCAAGAATCAGCTTCCCGCGCAGCTTCCGGTTGGTCCGCCAGCCAGCGATGGATTCGAGTGATGCAAAAGCCTTGTCGTAGTGACTCGCCAGGTCCTTGATCACATGATCGTGGTCCACCGAATAGCGGTGGCGGGCGTGCACGGCCGCGGCCGTGCCGCCTACAAGAACAGCCCCGGGTACGCTTGTCTGCAGCGTGGCGGCGTGCGCGAGCAGCTTTTCCCAGTCGGGAACTTCGCGATGCCTAGCCACGACGGTTTGCCTTCGCAGAAGTGTGCTGCTTGAGCTTCGGCAGCATCAGTGCAAATGCGCGCGCCTTCGCGTCGTGCGGACCTGATGCGCGCACGACTTCCTGAATCCGTCCCAGGATACGGCCGCTGTCGTCGGCCCGCATCGCCCGCACCAGACCCCGCCAGGCAATCACATTGCCCCGCGAGATGACATCGTCGATCGCTGCCTTCGTCAGTTCCCGGCCCGCCAGATCCGTCAGGTGCCGATGTGCCATCAGGGGCGCGTCCAACGTGGGTCGTCGTACGTCGACAGCGAGTTCAACCGCGGCACAAATGCGCGCGACCCTGTTGAACCCGAGCTCCTTGAGCTTTCCGGCTTCGAGTGCAGCCAGTGTCGATCGCGCGACCCCGGCTGACGCAGCCAGTTGCGGCAGGGTGAGTTTCCTGGCCCGGCGCTGTTCGCCAATCAACCGCCCAATGGTGCGCAGATCCATACGTCCAATATATTGGACGCTTATAGAAAAGTCCAATATATTGGACTGCAGGCGGCAGTCCCTTATTTTCCGATGCAGAAACCCGAAAAGATCGCGCCCAGCAGTGCCTCGTTCGTGACTTCTCCGGTGATCTCGCCCAGCGCCTGCTGGGCGAGGCGTAGTTCCTCGGCAACCAACTCGAAACCAGCCCGCTCCGCAAGCCTTGCGGCGGCCGATTGCACGAGCCGTTCTGCGCGCGCGAGCGCATCGAGATGTCTTCGCCTTGCCGAAAAAACGCCGGCGTCGCCCGCACGATAACCGGCGGCGGTCTTCAGGCGTTCGCAAAGCGCCGGCATGCCCGTTCCGGTCAGTGCGGATATCGCGATGCCCGAATGGCCCGCCGGCGGCGCGGCGATGTCGGTCTTGTTCCACACCGCGACAACCGGCGGATCGTTCGCCAGTGCTTCGAGTTCGCCCTGCAGCGGGCCCGCACCCGAATCGATCACATAGAGCACGAGATCCGCGCGGCGCATTTCGGCGCGCGCGCGCCGGATGCCCTCCTCCTCTATGACATCCGGGCTGTCGCGCAAGCCCGCCGTGTCGATCACATGAATCGGCAGGCCGTCGATCTCGATGCGTTCACGCAGCAGATCGCGCGTCGTGCCGGGAATGCCCGTTACGATGGCCGCGTCGTGGCCCGCGAGCGCATTGAGCAGGCTCGACTTGCCGGCATTCGGGCGTCCCGCGATCACGACCGTGAGCCCTTCCGACAGCGCGCGGCCCTGGCTCGCGGCCCGGCGGATGCGCTCGAAGCGCCCGGAAATATCGGTAAGCCTGCCACGCACCGCGGGGCTATCCAGGAATTCGATATCCTCGTCCGGAAAGTCGATCGCGGCCTCGACAAAGGCGCGCAGCTCCATGATCTGCGTGGTCAGGGACGTTATCTCACGCGAGAATTCTCCGGCGAGTGTTCCGAGCGCCGCGCGCGCCGCCTGGGCGGAACCCGCGCCGATCAGGTCCGCAATAGCCTCGGCCTGCGCGAGATCGATCTTGTCGTTCAGGAAGGCCCGCTCGCTGAATTCGCCGGGTCGCGCCGGCCTGGCGCCGAGTTCGATGGCGCGCCGGATGATCAGGTCCATTACGACCGGGCCGCCATGGCCGTGCAGCTCCAGCACGTCTTCGCCCGTGAATGATCGCGGTGCAGGGAAGAAAAGCGCGAGACCGGTATCGATTGCGCGGCCATCCCGGTCCGCAAACACAGCGGTATCCGCGTGTCTTGGCTGCGGCACATGACCCAGCATGGTTTTGGCAATCGCGCGTGTCGCGGGCCCGGAAATCCTCACGATTCCGATGCCGCCTCGCCCGGGCGGGGTGGCCGCTGCAACGATGGTGTCGCTGGCGTCGCTCATCGGCAGCGAGTATGCCCGCGCTAGCCGCTCCGCCGCTTCTTGTCCTCGGCCTCGACCACGCGGTTGATCTTCCACTGCTGGGCAATGGA
>JAENJD010000134.1:1132-3180 GCA_016844605.1 Steroidobacteraceae bacterium | reverse complement strand
AAGCGCGCCAGAAGGATCCGGCATTGATCGAGCGCGAGGCGCGTGCCTCGATGAAGATCCACGTCCAGGCGATGCTGGACCTGAAGGCGAAGGGTTCGATCGTCTTCGACTACGGCAACAACATCCGTCAGGTCGCACTCGAGGAAGGCCTGAAGAACGCTTTCGATTTCCCGGGTTTCGTGCCGGCCTATGTGAGGCCGCTCTTCTGCGAGGGCGTCGGGCCATTCCGCTGGGTGGCACTCTCCGGCGATCCCGAGGATATCTATCGCACCGACGCGAAGGTGAAGGAACTGATCCCGGACAACAGGCACCTGCATCGCTGGCTTGACATGGCGCGCGAGCGCATCCAGTTCCAGGGGCTGCCGGCGCGCATCTGCTGGGTCGGCCTGAAGGATCGCGCGCGGCTTGGCCTTGCATTCAACGAAATGGTTGCGAAAGGTGAGCTTACCGCTCCCGTGGTGATCGGCCGCGATCACCTGGACTCTGGCTCGGTCGCGAGCCCGAATCGCGAGACCGAGGCAATGATGGATGGATCGGACGCGGTCTCGGACTGGCCTTTCCTGAATGCGCTGCTCTCCACCGCGAGCGGCGCCACCTGGGTCTCGATCCATCATGGCGGCGGCGTCGGCATGGGTTTCTCGCAGCATGCCGGCCTCGTGATTGTCTGCGACGGCACGGCTGCTGCTGCCGCACGCATCGCGCGAGTTTTATGGAATGACCCCGGCAGCGGTGTCATGCGCCACGCGGATGCCGGTTACGAGCGCGCGATCATCTGCGCGCGCGAACAAGGCCTCGACCTGCCGTCGGTAGATTGAAATGGCGGAACTCACATTGAAACCGGGCTCGATCACGCTGGCTGAGCTTCGCCGTCTGGCACGTGGCAATGATCAAGTCGCACTCGCGGAGGGCTGGCGCAAGGGCGTAGACCAGTCGCTGGCCGCGGTTGGCAAGCGCCTCGCCGCCGGCGAGGCGCTCTACGGCATCAACACGGGATTCGGCAAACTTGCGAAGACCCGCATCTCGAGCGACGAGCTCGCAACATTGCAACTCAATCTCGTGCGCTCGCACGCGGCCGGCGTCGGTACGCCGCTCGCCGATTCCACGGTGCGCCTCGTTCTCGTGCTGAAGGCCGCGAGCCTCGCGCGTGGTTACTCCGGCGTGCGGCCGGTTTTGATCGGGCGCCTGCTGCAAATGGTGAATGCGGGCATCTATCCGCTGGTGCCGGGCCAGGGTTCGGTTGGCGCGTCCGGCGATCTCGCGCCACTTGCGCATCTGGCGCTCGCGCTGATCGGGGAAGGCCGCGTGCGCGTGCACGGACAGGAACTGGACAGCGCGAAGGCATTGAAGAACGCGGGCATCGAACCGCTGATGCTCGGTCCTAAGGAGGGTCTCGCGCTCCTGAATGGCACGCAGGTATCGACCGCGCTCGCGCTCGAGGCACTGTTTGCGGTCGAAGACCTGCTGGCGGGCTCCATCGTCAGCGGCTCGATGTCAGTGGATGCGGCGCTCGGCAGCCGCGTGCCCTTCGATGCGCGCATCCACGAGGCGCGCGGCCAGCCGGCCCAGATTGCGGTCGCCGCGGCTTTCCGCAGCGTGCTGGGCGAAAGCGAGATCGGCCATTCACATGAGAACTGCGATCGCGTGCAGGATCCCTATTCACTGCGCTGCCAGCCGCAGGTGGTGGGCGCATGCCTGCAGCAGATCGCGGATGCCGCGCGCGTGCTCGGCATCGAGGCCAATGGCGTTTCGGACAACCCGCTGGTGTTCGGCACAGAGGGTGAGGTGCTGTCCGGCGGCAATTTCCATGCGGAGCCGGTCGCCTTTGCGGCCGACAATCTCGCGCTCGCCATTGCGGAAATTGGCGCACTCGCCGAACGGCGTATCGCGATGCTGATCGACGACAGCCTGAGCCAGCTGCCGGCATTCCTGGTGCGGCAGGGCGGGCTGAATTCCGGATTCATGATCGCGCAGGTCACGGCCGCGGCACTCGCCTCGGAGAACAAGTCCATGGCGCATCCGGCCTCGGTGGACAGCATTCCGACTTCAGC
>JAENJD010000134.1:0-1119 GCA_016844605.1 Steroidobacteraceae bacterium | reverse complement strand
GCGGCCCGGCGATTGCACCCGATGGCCGAGAACACGCGCGGCATCATTGCAATCGAGCTGCTGGCCGCGGCCCAGGGCATCGACTTCCGCCGGCCGATGAAGACGAGTGCCGCACTGGAGTCCGCGCACTCACTGTTGCGGCAGAAAGTCGCCTTCTACGACCACGACCGGCATTTCGCCCCCGACATCGCCGCCGCGAAATCCGTCATCAGCAGCAACGACTTCCTGGCGCTGATTCCCGCCGGCCTCGTGCCGAGCCGCTGAGCAGCCGGCGATGAAGATGCGTCGGGTTGGCCTGATCGGTTGGCGCGGAATGGTGGGCTCCGTGCTGGTCGAGCGCATGCGCGCCGAGGGAGATTTCGGGCTCATCGAGCCACGATTCTTTTCGACCACGCAGGCCGGCGCTGCAAGCCCTGATATCGGGCGTGCGACTGCGCCGGTCGGCAACGCCAATGATCTCGCCGCGCTTTCCGCCTGCGACATCCTGATTTCCTGCCAGGGCGGCGATTACACCGAGGCGATTCATCCGAAATTGCGTGCCGCTGGCTGGGGCGGTCACTGGATCGACGCGGCTTCAGCGCTGCGCATGAAGGATCTTTCGACGATCATCCTCGATCCGGTGAACCGGCCGGTGATCGACGCGGCGCTCGCTGCGGGCCGTCGCGACTGGATCGGCGGCAATTGCACGGTGAGCCTGATGCTGATGGCCTTCGGCGGCCTGTTCCAGGCAAATCTCATCGAGTGGATGACGACGATGACTTACCAGGCGGCCTCGGGCGCGGGCGCGAAGCAGATGCGGGAATTGTTGCAGCAGATGGGCCGCGTGCACGGCGCGGCTGCGGAATTGCTGGACGATCCGGCCAGCGCAATCCTTGACATCGATCGTCGTGCCGCGGCCGCGCTGCAGGACGACGCGATGCCCGTTGAACAACTCGGCCACGTGCTCGCAGGCAGCCTGCTGCCCTGGGTCGATCGCGATCTTGGCAATGGCTACAGCCGCGAGGAATTCAAGGCAGGTGCCGAGGGCAACAAGATACTGGGTCGGTCGGGCGCGCCGGTTCCGATCGACGGCCTCTGCGTGCGCGTCGGCGCGATGCGCTGCCACAGCCAGGCCGTGAC
>JAENJD010000133.1 GCA_016844605.1 Steroidobacteraceae bacterium | reverse complement strand
GTATTACATCGGCGGCATCATCAAGCACGCGCGCGCAATCAACGCCTTCACGAATCCGGGCACCAACAGCTACAAGCGCCTCGTGCCGGGTTTCGAGGCGCCGGTCATGCTTGCTTATTCGGCCCGCAACCGTTCCGCATCGATCCGCATTCCCTGGGTGCCGAACCCGAAGGGCCGGCGCATCGAGGTGCGGTTCCCGGATTCGAGCGCGAATCCGTACTTCGCATTCGCGTCGATGATGATGGCGGGACTCGACGGCATCCAGAACAAGATCCATCCGGGCGATGCCTCGGACAAGGATCTTTACGACCTGCCGCCCGAGGAGGCGAAGAACATCCCCGAGGTTTGCCATTCGCTGGACATGGCGCTCGATCATCTCGACCGGGACCGCGAATTCCTGAAGCGGGGCGGTGTGTTTTCGGATGACGGAGGTCACGCGCTTCCGGATGTCGACGCATCCGGTCGAGTTCGACATGTATTACAGCCTCTGAGGCGTGCAGCCCCGGCGGCAGGGACGGCGTTCACAGAATGCCGCCCTGGTTTTGTCAGTCCGGCGGGGTCCGGGCTATGCTGTCGCAATGCGCATAGCCCTGATTCTCGCTGGAGTGATGTTGTCCCTGGCGGCCGAGCCCCAGGAGATCTACCGGTGGGTGGACAAGGATGGAATCGTCCATTACGCGGACCAGCCCGGCGCCCCCGATGCCGAGCGGGTGCAGATCGCGAACGCCAACGAATACGAGGCGACGCCGCAGGAGTACGGGGCTGGCGAGACATACAACCAGCCGCCGGCCCCGCTTCCCTACGAGTCCCTGGCCATCGCACAGCCGGCGCCGGATCAGGTGTTCTTCGGGGCGGATGCGAGTGTCACCGCCGCCGCAGAACTCGGCGGCACGCTGCGATCCGACCACACGCTGGTGTTCTTCCTGGATGGCAACCGCATGCCTTCGGAGGACGGCGCGTCGGCGGAGCTGACGGGCCTGGAGCGCGGCGCGCATTTCCTGCGCGCGGCGGTGCTCGACCAGAATGGCGCCGCGCTGCTGTTGAGCCCGCAGATTACGTTCCACGTGCGCCTGCCTTCGATCAATACGCCGCAGAGCCCGCAGGCGCCCAAGCCTCCGAAGCCGGCGCCGAAACCGAAACCCGCAAGCTGATCAGTGCCGTCGCGGCGCAGGGATCATGCGATGCCGCATGATCGCACTGCGGACAGCGGGATCGATCCCGCTGCAATTCTCGACATGCTGGCCACGGCGGTGCTCGTCGTCGACGCCGGCGGCATCGTCCGTTTCCTCAATGCGGCGGCCGGCGATCTGCTGGCGATCGGCACCGGCGCGGCCCGTGGCCGGCGCGTTGCGTCGCTGCTCGTCGACGGCGCGCAGATCGCGTCGCTGATCCTGCGAAGCCGCGCGAGCAGCGAACCGCTCGCGATGCGCGGCTTCGAGCTTGCGCCCGCGGCGCGAAGCGATGCGCACTATCACGTGGACATTTCCCTGACACCACTTGCCGGCGCCGTGCCGGACGCAGGTTCCGTACTCGTTGAAATTTCAGATACCACGCGGCCGAGTCGCATCACGCGTGACACCGCACTCCTTGCCCAGCAGGGCGGCAGCCGCGTGATGGCGCGACAACTGGCCCACGAGATCAAGAATCCGCTCGGCGGATTGCGCGGCGCAGCGCAGTTGCTCGAGCGCGAGCTGCCGAATGACGAACTGAAGGAATACACGCGCGTCATCATCGGCGAGGCCGATCGGTTGTGCGCGCTGGTGGACAGCCTGCTCGGTCCCGCGCGACCGATGCGGCGTGAGCCAGTCAATGTGCACGAACTGATCGATCACGTTTACCGGCTGGCGCGCGCCGAGGCGCCTGCCGGGGTTTCGATCGAGCGCGATTACGATCCGAGCCTGCCATTGCTGGCACTCGATCGTGACCTGATGGTTCAGGCAATGCTGAACCTGGCGCGGAACGCGGTGCAGGCGCTGGGCGAGCGCGGCGCACTGACGATGCGCAGCCGGGCACTGACGCACGCGACGATCGGTGCCGAAAGGCACCGCGTGGTGGCTTCACTGCAATTCGAGGACAACGGCCCGGGCGTGCCCGCGGAACTGGGCGAGACGATTTTCTATCCGCTGGTAACGGCGCGCGCGGGCGGCACGGGGCTCGGCCTTGCGGTGGCGCAGGACATCGCGACCCGCCATGGCGGAATCATCGAATTCGACAGCCGGCCGGGACGCACCGTGTTTTCGCTGCTGCTGCCGATGGAGGAGAGTCATGAGCAAGCCGCTTGATGTCTGGTTGGTGGACGACGATGCGTCGATCCGATGGGTCCTGGAGCGCGCACTGCGCCAGGGCGGCCTGCTGCCGCGTTCTTTCGAACAGGCGGACGGCGCGATCGAGGCGCTCGCGCAGGGGCTGCCCGACGTGCTGATCACCGACATCCGCATGCCGGGCACCGGCGGGCTCAAGTTGCTGGAGCGCGTGCGGCGCGACCATCCCGGGCTGCCGGTCATCGTGATGACGGCACATTCGGATCTCGACAGCGCAGTGGCGGC
>JAENJD010000040.1 GCA_016844605.1 Steroidobacteraceae bacterium | reverse complement strand
GTCGTCGCGATCGGGACTCTGGTCGCTCACTGCGCCACCTACTGATCCGTGAGCAGCCGCCGCAACGCCGCTTTGCCGCGCTCGTAGTGCGTTCTCGCCGTTCCAAGGGCGACACCGGGCACCTCGGCCGCGTCGGCGATGGGAAGATCGCGATAGAAGACGAGATCGAGTACTTCGCGCTGCCGTGGCGGCAGCGAACGCCACGCCGCCATGATTCGATCGCTGTCTTGCGAGCGTTGATAGTCGCCGAGCGAATCCGTGCTTATCGAGGGCTCCTCCGACGGGGCAAACGAATGCAAACGCGCGATGGTCTGCAACGACTGCCGCGCGCGACGCCACCGTGAGCGCGCGTGATTGCGGATCACGGCAAAGAGCCAGGTTCGCAGACTTGAAACGCCACCGAACCGGGCCCGGCCCTCGACAATCGCCAGATAACTCATCTGCAAAACGTCCTCTGCCTCGGCGCGACGCCCGCGTGTGCACGTGAGTGCCCACGAGAAACACTGGTCGTGCAACTGCTTGAGCTCGCCCAGCTCGATTAGCGGGTTATGTCGCAGTCGGGGCTCATCCGGCATTGCACACGTCAACTTAGTTGCACGGCGGGGGGGCGTATATGACGTACCCTATTCAAGTCGGGTAAGTGCAACGATTCGGCAGATTACGAGAAAAAGTAACTACAACATACAGTTACGCGCGCGGCTCGATGCGTCGCAGGTGATAAGCGGCAGCGAGCCAGGCGCCAAGCAGACCAAGCGCCGCGCCGCCGCCAATGACTGCGAAATACTCGCGCGCCGCCAGGCCCGAAAGCGCAAATGTTGCCCCGTATGCCGCGGCCACGCGCGCGACCGGCGCCTCGAGAATGACGAGGCCAATGAGGACCAGCGCCACGGCCAGCAATCCGCCCGCGAGTCCCTGCCAGAAGCCCGAATACAGGAATGGCCTGCGCACGAACGCATTGCTGCCGCCGACCAGCTTGGTGACCTCGATCTCCGCACGGCGCCCGTTGATCTCGAGCCTGATGGTGTTGCCGACGATCGCGAGCACGCCGATTGCAAGCACCGAGGCAGCCAGGACGACGATCTGGCGCAGAGCGTCGAGGATGGCATGCAGGCGCCGCACCCAGGCCGTATCGGCCTCGACCAGCTCGACCTCCGGGAGCTTGCGGAGTTCTGCCGCGAGCGTCTCGACGGCGAGCGCCGAATCCTGGCCCTCGGCCGGCCGCAACTTGACGACCCAGGGCAACGGATTCTCCGCGAGCGCCTTCAGTGCCTCGCCGATGCCGGAAAGCGCACGGAATTCGGCGAGACCCTCGTCAGGACTCACGAGAATCGCTTCGCCTACCTCGTCACGCGCCTTGATCGCGCGCGCGACCTTGCGTGCCTGCTCGGTAGTGGTCGGAAGGCGCAGGTAGACGGAGAGTTGTACGGTGTCGCCGAGACCGGCGGTCACGGCGCGCGCATTGGCGACGACCAGGTAGAGCGCCACAGGCAGCGCGAGCGCGATGCCGATCACCGCGATCGTCAGCGCGGTCGCCAGCGGCTGGCGCGCGAGGCGGCCGAGCGAGCCGAAAAGCGTCTGCGCATGGCGCTCGAACCAGGTCGACGCGGCGCCGCCAAGTGTTCGCGGGCCGACCGGCCGGACATTCCGCAGTTCTTCAGGCAGCGACATAGGGAGGATTCGCGATACGGCCCTGCTCGATGCGGATTCGCCGCACCGGGAACCGGTCGAGCAGGTGAATGTCGTGAGTCGCGACCATCACGGTGACGCCGACCGCATTGAAACGCTGGAACAGGTTCATCACCTCGAGAGCAAGATCGGGGTCCAGGTTGCCCGTGGGTTCATCCGCGATCAGCACGGGCGGCTTCGTGATGACGGCACGCGCGATGCCGACACGCTGCTGCTCGCCCGCGGAAAGCTCGAGTGGAAATGCCCTTTCCTTGCCGAGCAGCCCGACCTGGTCGAGCGCCGCGCGTACGCGCCTGTCCATCTCGCGGCGCGGGACACCGGCAATCGCCAGTGGCAGTGCGACATTGTCGTAGACCGGCCTGTCGTCCAGCAGGCGATGATCCTGGAACACGACCCCCACCTGGCGGCGAAAGGCGGGAATGGCGCCCGATCGCATCGAGCCGGTATTGCGGCCATTGACGATGACCTGGCCACGCGTCGGGCGCTCCAGCAAAGCGATCAGGCGCAGCACCGTGCTCTTGCCGGCACCCGAATGGCCGGTCAGGAATGTCATCTCGCCGGTGGCAAGCTCGAATGACAGCTCGGAGAGGGCCTCGCGGCCATTCGGATAACGCTTGAATACACGGTCGAATCTGATCACTGGGCATTCCCTGGTGCAGCGCGCAAGAGCCCGTCGACATAGGCGCCTGCGTCGAAGATACCGAAATCCTCCGGCTGTTCGCCAACACCGACATACCGGATCGGCAGCCCGAAGCGCTGCGCGATCGCGATGACGATACCCCCCTTGGCCGTGCCGTCCAGTTTTGTGACGACGATGCCGGTGACGCCGATCGCCCGATGGAACTGCTCGGCCTGCCGCAGGGCGTTCTGGCCGAGACCCGCATCCAGTACCAGCAGGACCTCGTGCGGGGCCTCGGGGTCGAGGCGCTTCAGGACCCGTGCCATCTTTGAAAGCTCGTCCATCAGGTGCGCTTGCGTGTGCAGCCGACCAGCAGTGTCGGCGATCAGCACGTCGATGCCACGCGCGCGCGCGGATTGCAGCGCATCGAACACGACGGCGGCGGGATCCGCTCCAGCCGCCTGGGAAATCATCGGCACAGCCGCGCGTTCGGCCCAGACAGCCAGTTGCTCGACGGCGGCGGCGCGGAAGGTGTCACCTGCCGCCAGCATGACCGAGAGTCCTTCGGCCCGAAACCTGCTGGCGAGCTTGCCGATCGTCGTCGTCTTGCCCGAGCCATTGACGCCGACGACGAGGATCACGAATGGTTTTCGGGAGCGATCGATTTCGAGCGGCCGTTCGACGGGCTGAAGGATCGCAAGCAGCGCCTTGTGCAGCGCTCCCTGCAATGCGGCGGCATCCGCGAGCTCGCTGCGTGACACGGCACGGTGCAGGTCCGCGAGCACCGCGGTCGCCGCCTCGACGCCGATGTCAGCCTCCAGCAGTCTCGTTTCGAGTTCCTCGAACAGCGCGTCGTCGATCCGCCGGCCGGGCAGCAGGTCCGCGACCCAGGAGGCGCCGCGATTGACTTTCGCGCGCAGGCGCGCGAGAAAGCCGCGGGATTCAGCGGGTGCCTTGTCGTCAGGAGCGGTCATTGCAGGCGCGATCCGGCGGGAAAGCGCGATTGTAGCGGCGTATCATCGCGCACGTTCGTTTCGGGCCAACGGGCAATGCACCGCAAAAAACCAAATGAACTGCGGATTATCGGGGGCGAATGGCGCGGGCGCCGGATCCGATTCCCACGGCAACCCGGCATACGGCCGACACCGGACCGGGTCCGCGAAACCCTCTTCAACTGGCTCGCGCCTGTGGTCGAAGGAAGCCGTTGCCTGGATCTGTTCGCGGGCAGTGGTGCGCTGGGGCTTGAAGCGCTGTCCCGTGGCGCGAAGGCCGCCACTTTCATCGAGTCCGACCGGCCCACAGCAGAGCAGCTGCGCGAGACCATTGGATCCCTGGCGCCCGGACGGGCAGTCGTGCTGCAGGCCAACGCGCTCAAATGGCTCGAGGGTCCGGCGCAATGCTTTGATCTGGCATTCCTCGACCCACCATTTGGATCCGGGCTGCTCACCGAAGCTTTCCGAAAGCTGGACTCCGGGGGCTGGCTCTCACCGGCTGCATGCGTCTACCTGGAATTGCCCGCGAAGGACGGTCCACCGCAGTTGCCAGCGGGCTGGACCCTGCACCGGTCAGGCAAGGCGGGTGCGGTCGGTTATCATCTGGCGCAGAGATGAATCCGAAACGCATCGCCGTTTATCCGGGCACGTTCGATCCGATTACCAATGGCCACGAGGACCTGGTGCGGCGGGCTGCCGGCATATTCGACCGCGTCGTCGTCGGCATCGCCGCGAATCCCTACAAGGCGCCGCTCTTTCCGCTCGATGAACGGGTCGAGCTCGCGCGTGGCGTCGTCGGCGGCCTGTCGAATGTCGTTGTCGTCGGCTACGCAGGCCTGACCGTCGATTTCGCGCGCGAGCAGGGCAGCCAGATCGTGATCCGCGGACTGCGCGCCGTGTCTGACTTCGAGTTCGAATTCCAGCTGGCGAACATGAGCCGCCACCTGGCTCCGGATGTGGACTATGTCTTCCTGACGCCGAAAGAGCAGTTCACCTTCATCTCATCGACGATGGTGCGTGAAATCGCGATGTTGGGCGGCGACATCTCACACTTCGTGGATCCGATCGTCGTCGAAGCGCTCATCCGGCGCCGCGCTGAAATGCGGCCGTCTGCCTGAGGATCGCGTCGCCCTAGCGCTGGCACTGCGGGCACCAGTAGGTGCTGCGCTGGCCCTGCACGTATTGCCGGATCGTCGTCCGGCATTTTCTGCAGGGCTGGCCTGCACGCTCGTAGACGAATAGTTTTTGCCGGAAATATCCCGGCATTCCTGACGGGTCCACGTAGTCCCGGAGCGTCGTGCCGCCGACGCCGATCGCCTCGGTCAGCACCTCACGGATTCTCGTGACAAGAATGGCCATGCGTTCGCAGCTGACCTTGCCTGCCGCGAGCCCGGGCTTGATGCCTGCGCGAAACAGCGCCTCGCTTGCATAGATGTTGCCGACGCCGACGACGGCGCGGGAATCCATGATGAAGGCCTTGATCGATACTCGCCGGCCCCGCGCATGGCGCCACAGCGCCTCACCGTCAAATTCGCGGGACAGCGGCTCGACGGCCAGATCTTTGAGGAGTCGGTGCCGCAGCGGATCACCCGCGGTGAACAACAGGCTGCCGAATCGGCGCGGATCGTTGAATCGCAGGCAGCGCCCGGTGTCGAGCACGATGTCGACATGATCGTGCGCCAGCGGCGGCGCGTTTGCTTCCATCACGCGCAGGCTGCCGGACATGCCGAGGTGCAGGATCGCCGTGCCGGTGTCGGTCGCTATCAGCAGGTACTTCGCACGCCGCCGGACGGCCTTGACCGTGGATCCGCGAAGCAGCGCGGGCAGTCCGCGCGACACCGGCCAGCGCAGGCGCCGGTCGCGCACGATGACCTGCTCGATGCGGTGGCCGACGAGCCAGGGCTCGATGCCCCGGCGCGTCGTCTCCACCTCCGGCAGTTCCGGCATCCGTGCCGGCCCGGACTCAGAACCGGGTCTTGAATGAAACGCCGACGATGCGGGGTTCGTTGTCGAATCCGGTCAAATTGTTGAAATCGATGGCGCCCTTGACGTTTTCCTCGTCGGTGATGTTTCGCCCGAAGAGCGCTACTTCCCACTTCCCGCCATCACGCGAGTAACCGATGCGTGCGCCGCCTTCGAAAGTATCGTCGCTGAAGGATTCGGCCGACTCGTAGATGAAAAACTGGGTCTTCCCCTGGAAAGCCCAGTCGGTCGAGAAGAAGAATTCACTGTTGTTCGCTAACGGTATTCCATAGCGCGCCGTGATGGTCGCGATGTAATCCGGTGCCTGGGTAAAAGAGTTGCCATCGACGATGGCGTTGCCGTCAACGTCGAGGGAATCGAGCACTGTGCAGAGCCCCGAACCGCAGGGAGTCACTACGAGTGAACTGTCCTTGATCTCGGTGTCGGTGTAGCTCAGACCTGCCGTCACCAGCAAACGGTCGGTGAGCAGGAATTCACCCTCGAGGTCGAAGCCCATGCCCGTGCCTTTGTCGGCGTTGACCAACTGAACAAGGTTGCCGGCGCCGCCGATGGCCGAGAGCTGCTGGTCCTTGATCTCGTAATAAAAGACCGAGCCGTTGAACCGAACCCGATTGTCGGCGAGTTGTGACTTGAATCCCGCCTCGATCGACGTGATGGTTTCCGAATCCGCGATCGAAGGCGACCCGAAGAATGCCACGTCACGACCCTGGATGGTCGGCGCACGGAAACCCTGCGCAAGCCGTCCAAACACGTTGAAAGCATCGCTGACTTTGTAGAGGACACTCAAGTCTCCGCTGAAGTTCGAATCCGAGACACTTTGCGGGGCCTGGGGAATGGGTGAGGCCTGGACGGTAAGATCCTTGTCATCGTCCGTGTAGCGCACCCCACCGGTCACCGTCAGGGCATCGGTCACGTCGTAACTGACGTGGCCGAACACGGCCCAGGCGGTGTTCTCATGCGTCAGGGTGGTCGCCGCGACGAAGAAAGGCGTGGTCGTCACCGAAAACTCGGAATCGAAATAGTAGGCGCCTGCCTGCCAGAACAGGCGGTCGCTCGCCTGCGAGGCGATACGAATCTCCTGAGTGAACTGGTCGAGGTCGTCAATCCCGTCCTGCGTCTGCGACGGGAACGGAATACAGGGGTCGCCCGGCGCGCTGCCCGGCGGGCACGGTCCAACAAAGGGCAGGAAGTCGGCGCCGAATCCACCGTCGATGTCGCCGAGGCTGAAGCTCTCGGTCGTCTCGTAGGCCGTAATCGAGGTGAGCGTCGTATTGCCGCCGAACTTGAAGTCGAGCTTCAGTGATCCGCCCGTGCCTTCGGCATGCTGCGGATTGTTGTTGCCCTCGTCGTAGGAAACGCTGTCGCGATCATAATTCGAATTGAAGCCATCGCTGCCGGGGCCGAGGACGTTGGCGCGAAAGATCGAGGCCGTGCCGTCGATGTCGCGGCCATGGATGTTCAGGAGCGCGCTGAAGCTGTCGGATGGCTCGATGAGGAGCTGCGCACGGTAGGCAAACTCATCATAGCCTCCCATCGCGTCGCTATCACCAGTGAAGGTGTTGTCGATCCAGTCATCCCGCTCGTGATAGAGCAAGGAGACGCGCGCAGAAATGGTGTCGCTCAATCCGCCGCCGACGGCCCCTTCAATGGTGGCGGAGCCGAGCTCGCCATAGCTCAAGGTGAAATCGCCGCCAAATTCCTGACTCGGCTTCCTGGTGTCGAACTTGACGATGCCCGCGGGAGTATTGCGGCCGAACAAGGATCCCTGCGGGCCGCGCAGGACTTCGACCCGCTCGAGGTCGAACAGCGGGAAACTCTTGAGAATGACGTTTTCCAGGACCACATCGTCCACGATGATCGAAACGGGCTGTGACGCGGCCAGGTCAAAGTCCGAGTTGCCGAGGCCGCGGATGTAGAACCTCGGCGCGAGCCTGCCATTGGATGACTCGGCATACAGGCTCGGAACGCGCGCCGCGAGAGCCTGGATGTCTGCGCCACCCTCGAACATGGCGTCGAGGCGCTCGCCTTCGAGGGGCGAAACCGAAATGGGGACGTCCTGGATGTTTTCGACCCGGCGCTGGGCCGTGACCATGACATCTGTGAGCGTCGTTGGCGTCTGCGCCCAGGCGGCGGGCAGCGGCAAGGCCATGGCGATCGCGGCGGCAAGGCTGCGACGGGCAAGCCGCCCGCCATTCTCTGCGTTACCCATTTTCTGACTCCCCTTGGAACTGGCGCGAACCGGGATATCCGGGTGCGGAGTTTTCGGTGGAGTGTAGCGGAGCCACGCAGCCGTGCAAGCTGGCAGCGAAAAATCGACCTACTTGATCTTCGATTCCTTGTAGGGCACGTGCTTGCGGACGACCGGATCGTACTTGCTGAGCTCCATCTTCTCGGGATGCAGGCGCTTGTTCTTGGTGGTCGTGTAGAAATGGCCGGTTCCGGCCGATGAGACGAGCTTGATCTTGTCGCGCATGTCAGTTCCTCAGACGTGGGTGCCGGCGGCGCGCAATTCGGCGAGCACGACATCGATGCCCCGCTTCTCGATCGTGCGCAGGCCGCGGGTCGACAGCCGCAGACTGACCCACCGGCCCTCGGTCTCGACCCAGAAGCGCTGGACATGCAGATTCGGCAGGAAACGCCGGCGCTTCTTGATGTTCGAATGCGACACCGTATTGCCGCTCCTGGGCCGCTTGCCGGTGACCTGACAGACTCGGGACATGACCTGGACTCCGCTGGTTGCGCTGCCCGTAAAAGAGCCGCGTATTAGACCAGCCGGGGGCTGTACCCGTCAAATCAGGTTTTGGCGGTCAAATCAGGCCTTTTTCCGCGAGGGAAGTGCAGTTTCCATCGCCGATGATCAGGTGGTCCAGCAGACGGATTTCGACCAGCGCCAGGGCGTCGCGCAGGCGCGTCGTGATGATTTCGTCGGCCTGACTGGGCTCGGCGACCCCGGAGGGGTGGTTGTGGGCCAGGATCACCGCGGTCGCATTGCGGGACAGGGCCTGCTTGACGACTTCGCGCGGGTGAACGCTGGCACCGTCCACCGTGCCGCGAAACAGCTCCTCGCAGATGATCAGCCGGTGCCGGCTGTCCAGGAACAGGCAGCAGAAGACCTCGTGTTCCCGGTCGCGCAGCCGCGCGATCAGGTACTCGCGCGCGGCGCGCGGGCTCTGCAACACGGGTCCGGTCTTCAGGCGCTCCAGGTGGTGACGGCGCACGATTTCGAGCGCGGCCTGCAATTCGGCCCAGCGCGTCGGGCCGACGCCGCGCTGCTGGCAGAGCGCATTGCGCTCCGCCGACAGGACGCTGCGCAGCGAGCCGAAGCGGGTGAGCAGTGAGCGTGCAACATCGAGCGCCGTCATGCCGCGTGTGCCGTGGCGCAGCCAGATCGCGAGCAGTTCCGCCTCGGTCAGCGCTCCGGATCCCATCTGCAACAGCTTTTCACGTGGTCTTTCGGCAAGCGGCCAGTCCCTGATCTGCATGCGAACCTCCCGGAGGCAGTTTGCGGTCGGGCGCGCCGTGCCGCGGGTCGCAAATGGCGCCGGTTACGGGAGTAAGGGACATGACTCCAGAACCGGCGGTTATCCCTCGTTGGCGCGAATACCGGCCTGCGGGGATAATCGGCCCATGGACAAGCTGCCCCGTCCGGTGCGGATACTTCTCGGCGTGAGCGGGGGAATCGCCGCCTACAAGAGTCCGGACCTGGTCCGGCGCCTGCGCGAACGTGGGGCCGAAGTCCAGGTTGTCATGACCGCCGGTGCCGCGCGTTTCATCACGGCCCTGACCCTGCAGGCTGTATCCGGGCAACCGGTGCGGGATGCGCTCTGGGACGAAGCCGCCGAGGCGGCGATGGGTCATATCGAACTCGCTCGCTGGGCGGACGCGGTGCTGGTCGCGCCGGCGACCGCTGATTTCCTGGCAAGACTCGCCCATGGACACGCGGACGACCTGCTCTCGACGCTTTGCCTGGCGACATCGGCGCCACTTTTTGTCGCGCCGGCGATGAATCACCAGATGTGGGCGAATCCCGCGACCGCCTCCAATATGGCGCTGTTGAAGGATCGCGGTGTCACGATCCTCGGGCCCGGCGAGGGCGACCAGGCCTGTGGCGAAACAGGTCCCGGGCGCATGCTCGAGCCGGATCAGCTCGCGGAGCTGACGCTTTCGCGGCTCTCTGCGGAACGCGTGCTCTCAGGTCAGAGGGTCGTCGTCAGTGCGGGGCCGACCCGCGAGCACCTCGACCCGGTTCGATTCATCAGCAATCGCAGCTCCGGGAAAATGGGCTACGCCGTGGCCCAGGCGGCCCGGGACGCAGGGGCGACCGTCATCCTGGTCAGCGGCCCGGTGGGCATTGATCCGCCGGCGGGAGTCGAATTCGTGGCCGTGGAGAGCGCCCAGCAGATGTACGACGCCGTGCACCGCGCCCTTGTCGCCGCAGACATCTACATCGGCGCCGCGGCAGTCGCCGACTACCAGGCGCCGGCGGTCGCGGCGCAGAAGATCAAGAAATCGGCGGAAAAAATGCAGCTCGAGCTCGTCGGGGCGCCGGACATCCTGGTATCGGTCGCGGCACTCACGAGCGGCAGGCCATTTGTCGTCGGATTCGCCGCCGAGACAGAGAATGTCGAGGAGAATGCGCGCGCGAAGCTCACGCGCAAGCGGGTGGACATGATCGCTGCAAACCGGGTCGGTGACGGGCTCGCATTCGACTGTGACGATAATTCTCTGCTCGTCCTGTGGGCAGGCGGCCGCGAGGAGATTGCGAGCTGCGGCAAGCCCGAGCTTGCTCGCCGCCTGGTGGCGCTCATTGCGAAAGTCCGCGGCTCGCGGCGGCGCACAGGCGCTGTCGCCGCGGTCCACGGCTGATTGAACGCATGACAGCGGCCCGGCGTCTGATGATCCGCGTCCTCGATCCGCGCGTCGGGGGCGAGATCCCGCTGCCCGGCTATGCGACGGATGGATCGGCGGGCCTCGACCTGCGTGCCTGCCTCGATGCGCCCGTCACACTTGAACCTGGCCAGACCCATCTGGTCCCGACCGGATTTGCAATCCACCTGGAGGACCCCGGCCTTGCCGCAGTGCTGTTGCCGCGCTCCGGCCTGGGCCACAGGCACGGGATCGTGCTCGGAAACCTGGTCGGGCTGATCGACTCCGATTACCAGGGCCAGGTGATGATTTCCGTCTGGAACCGCGGCAATCACCCATTCACGATTTCACCCGGCGAGCGGATCGCGCAGATGATCATCGTTCCGGTGGTCCAGGTCGAACTCGAGGTCGTTTCTGATTTCAGCGAGTCCACGCGCGGTGCAGGCGGATTCGGAAGCTCGGGCAGCTGAGGAATTTCAGCGGGGCGCGACCGCCCTCAGTTCCTTGAAGCGCTTGATGTCCGCGCCGAAGTTCGTGCGGATGGTTTCGCGTTCGAGGCGCTTCTTCTCCAGGTTCTGCTGCTGCGTCCCGATGTCGGATGTCGAGCGTTGCAGGTCGAGCGCGAGCTCCTCGGGCAGGGGCAGTGCATCCGGCTCGTTGTTGCGTGGCTGGAATCGCAAAGCCTGCTTCTCGAATTGCGCGTGCTTCGCGCGCAGATTTGCGAGCGACTGCTGCTGAATGGTCAACTGCGCTTCGATCAGCTCGAGGCGCCGGTCGCGCAACACCTCGATTTCCTCCACCGACTGGTAGACCTGAAGCAGGGTCCGGTCGCGCTGCTTCTGGATCTGGATGTCCCTGGCCGCCTTGTCCGCCGCGGCCTTGGCGCGCGCCTCTTCCGGCGTCACCAGGCCCTCTTCGTGGCCAATCGCTATGCCGTGGCGGTTCAGCACATCACGATCCTGTTCGGCGTATTCGGGCGGAATGCTGTCGCCGTAGTGGACCTGGCCGTTTTTGTCGACCCAGCGGTAGAGCTTCTGCTGGGTGTTGGTTGCTGCACCCGCCGCGACGCCCGCCAGCACGGCGAGCATCAGCGCAGGCAACAGTGCTCTCGTCGACCAGGCATTCATCCAGGGCACCTCTGACGGCATATTCTGCCCCCTTGCGGCGGGGCCGACCGTATGTACATCACGCTTCGCCGTCGACACCATAGCGCGACCGGTAGTTCCGGAGACCGGCGAGGTCATCAGGGCGCCCGGCAGATTCCATGTGCTCGATGATGTCACCGAGCGTGATGATTCTAACGACCGGGATGCTGAATGCGGTCTGAATCTCCTGGACCGCTGACAAGGCACCCTGGCCCCGCTCCTGGCGATCCAGCGCCAGCACGACACCCGCCGGAATCGCACCGGCCGCACGAATGAGATCTATGGATTCGCGAATTGCCGTGCCAGCAGTGATGACATCATCGACGATCAGCACGCGACCGGCCAAGGGTGCTCCGATCAGGCTGCCGCCTTCGCCGTGCAACTTGGCCTCCTTGCGGTTGAAGGCGACCGGCACATTGCGGCCATGGCGGTCGCTGAGGGCGATCGCGGCCGCGGTCGCAAGCGGGATGCCCTTGTATGCCGGCCCGAACAGCATGTCGAATGGGAGACCGGATTCGATGATCGCCTGCGCGTAGCAGGCGCCGAGTGTGCCAAGGGCGTGGCCATCGTTAATCAAGCCGGCATTGAAGAAATACGGGCTCACACGGCCCGACTTCAGTGTGAACTGCCCGAAGCGCAGCACCTGCCGCGCGAGGATCAGTTCAATGAACTCTTTTTGGTGGGTGCGTATCATGGCGCATCGGCCGCGGAGCCAGCATGCGCATCCTAACGCTCAACTGCAACGGTATCCGTTCCGCGGCCCGCAAGGGTTTGTTTGACTGGCTGCCCACGCAAGCGCCAGATGTCGTCTGCCTGCAGGAGACCAAGGCGCAGGTGCATCAGCTCGAGGACGCCGGATTCCGGCCGGATGGTTATCACTGTTACTACTTTGATGCCGAGCGCAAAGGTTACAGTGGTGTCGCCGTGTATTCGAAGACGAAGCCCGACCGGGTGATCCGCGGTTTCGGCGTGCCGGAATTCGATGGCGAAGGCCGGTACCTCGAGTTGCAATTCGGGAAGTTGTCGATCGTGTCACTTTACCTGCCTTCCGGTTCATCGGGTCCGGAGCGCCAGGCCTCGAAATTCCGGTTCCTCGACGTCTTCCTGCCGTATCTGAAACGAGTCGGGAAGCGCCGGCGGGACTTCGTGCTCTGCGGCGACTTTAATATTGCCCATCAACCCATCGACCTGAAGAACTGGCGCTCAAATCAGAAGAATTCGGGATTCCTGCCGGAGGAGCGAGCCTGGCTCGATCATTTGTTCAGCGAGCTGGGTTGGGTCGACGCATTTCGCGAAGTGGACCTGAGGCCTGAGCAATACACCTGGTGGTCCAATCGCGGCCAGGCGCGGGCCAAGAATGTTGGCTGGCGCATCGACTACCAGGTCGTGAGCCGTTCGCTGGCTGGCAAGGCGCGCGCGGCCTCGATCTACAAGGATTCGTGGTTCTCCGATCACGCCCCCCTGACGATGGACTACGAGCTTTGACATCAACAGCGGGACCGGCCGGATCGGAAAAGCCGCGCGGATGGTGGCAGGCCTTACGCGTGTACGGTCAGCCGCGCGTGCTGTCGATGCTGTTCCTCGGATTCTCCGCCGGGCTGCCGTTCTACCTGGTGTTTCAGACCCTGTCGGCCTGGTTGCGCCAGGAAGGAATCGAACGCGCGACGATCGGCATGCTCGCCTGGGTCGGCCTCGTTTATGCGATCAAGTTCCTGTGGTCGCCGATCGTGGATCGCGCCCGCATCCCGCTCCTGTTTACATGGCTTGGCCGGCGGCGCAGCTGGATGCTTCTGGCGCAGCTCGGAATCGCCGCCGCGATTTTCAATCTGGCAACCAGCGATCCGGCCGCCGGAGTGATGCAGATCGCGATCGGCGCACTGTTCCTCGCCTTCTGCTCAGCCACGCAGGACATCGCCATTGATGCATGGCGCATCGAATCAGCGCCGGTGGACATGCAAGGCGCGATGGCCGCCGCGTACCAGATCGGGTATCGCGCCGCGCTCATCACTGGCGGCGCCGGCGCGCTGACAATTGCCCAGGGATACAGCTGGGAGACGAGCTACATGGTCATGGCTGCGCTTGCGGGAATCGGGATCGTCACGACGCTGTTCGTCCGCGAGCCGCAGGCGGGTGTCTCACGCGAAGCCGCGGAGCGCGAAACGCGGGTCGTCGAATGGCTCGAACGAAAGGCGCACTGGCCGGGCTCGCTGCGTGATTTCGGCGCCGCATTCATCGGCGCAGTGATCTGTCCGCTCGTGGATTTCTTCGCGCGCTACGGCGGCCGCCTCGCAATCATGACGCTGTTGCTCGTCGGCTCGTACCGCCTGACCGAGTTCACGATGGGTTCGATGGCAAATCCGTTCTACATCGATCATGGCTATACGCTCGGCCAGATCGCCGCGATCGTGAAGGCCTACGGATTGCCGGTCTCCATGCTGGGCGTCGTGCTTGGCGGCCTGATGATCGCGAAGTTCGGAGTGCGCCCGACGCTCTTTCTCGGCAGCGGGCTGATCATCGCCTCCAATCTGGGCTTTTCGCTGCTCGCGACCACCACCACGCCGACGCTGATCGGGCTCGCCCTGGCCAACAGCCTGGACAACCTGGCCCAGGGGGTGCACGGCACGGTACTGATCGCGTTCCTTTCCAGTCTCACAAGCAGCCGGTACACGGCAACTCAATACGCGCTCTTCTCGTCGCTCTATGCGCTGCCTGGAAAGCTGCTGGAAGGGACCTCGGGATTCGTCGTGGACGCCATCGGATACCCGGCATTCTTCCTGTATACGGCGGCGCTGAGTATTCCGGGTCTCGTGCTGCTGGTCTGGCTGCTGCGTACGGGTGTGCTCAACGGGCGCCCGATGGTCGCGGCAGGCAAGGGGAGGGTGGAATCCGATGATTGAGGAAATGCTCAAGTTCCTCGTGCTTTTCTTTGTGGTCGTCGAACCGATCACACTGGTGCCGTTGTTCGCTGGGCTGACCGAAGGCGCCGACGAGCAATTCCGACGCCGCATGGCGCTGAAGGCCGTGGTCGTGTCGGGCGGCGTGCTGCTGCTGTTTGCGTTTGGCGGCGCGTGGTTCCTGCGCATGATGAACATCAGCATCGATGCCTTTCGCATCGCCGGCGGCGTGATGCTGTTCCTGATTGCGCTCGAGATGGTGTTCGCGCGCGAGTCCGGCACGCGCGTGACCTCCGAGGAGAAAAACGAGAGCAGGAAGCGCGCGGACATATCTGTGTTCCCGCTGGCATTTCCCTTCATCGCGGGCCCCGGCGCAATTGCGATCGTGCTGCTGACATTCGGCGCGTCGCGGGATGACGTGCTGCTTTCGTTCGGATTGTTCGGTGTCGTCGTGCTGGTGCTCGCGATCACCTATGCGCTCATGCGCTTGACCCCGACGGTCATGAGGGTCATGGGTGTCACGGGCGCGCATGTCGTCAGCCGGCTCGCGGGTGTCGTGCTCGCTGCGCTGGCGGTGCAATTTATCATCGACGGGCTCGGCGGCGCCTTCGGCAGCATCTAGCCGCATACACCTTCCGCGCAATTGCGGCGTAATATCCGCGAGTATCAATCGCTCCACTCTGGAATCAGGCGTTCATGCAGGTCGATTCAAACATTCGCCGGCGCCGCGCTCTAGCCGGGCTCCTGATACTGTTACTCTCCCTCGCCACGGGTGGCAGCGTGGCCGCCGAGCGCACGTCCGCCGTTTCGCCCGATGGCATCCCGCAACGCCTGGTGCTGGCTCTCGACGGCATACCGTACGACGTATTCGTCGAGCTTCAGCGGCAGGGGCATTTCACTGATTTTCACCCGGCGGCGCGAATGGTCTCCACCTTTCCGTCGCTGTCGGATGTTTCCTTCGCAGCCATTGGCGGCAGTGAACCGCCACAGGGCTATCAGCAGATGCGTTTCGACCCCGCGCAAAACAAGGTTGTCGGCAATACGATGGGTTCGCTTTCAAGCCAGGCGCATCCGAGCCTCGGAGAGGACTCCAGGAGTTACTCGAGCCTGCATCGCATCATTGGCTACTTGGCTCCCTATCACGTTTCGCTGAGCGAAATGCGGGAAATAGGCCGCGAGGTCTTGAGTAGCGACAAGCAGACTTTTGTTGCCTACCTCG
Source organism: Steroidobacteraceae bacterium (assembly GCA_016844605.1). Taxonomy (GTDB): domain Bacteria; phylum Pseudomonadota; class Gammaproteobacteria; order Steroidobacterales; family Steroidobacteraceae; genus SCUD01. The sequence continues at coordinate 2,290 of JAENJD010000040.1, read as the reverse complement.
AGACAAGCGATGCCGTGCTGCATGTCAAGGGCCGGCGCGCAGCGGAAAAATTCCTGATCCAGCTTGATGAATTCCTGCAGGACCTGCAGGCTCGGGTGCGCACGCGAACGGGACGCGAACTGTTTATCGATATCGTCTCTGACCATGGCTCGACAATGGTCAAGGGCCAGGTCGTGCAGGTCGAGCAGTTGCTCCGGCACTGCGGCTTCCAGCGCCGCGACCGGATTGTGCATCCGTACGACGTGGCGTACTCGCTGGCCGGCATCATCGGCTCGGTGGCAATTACCACTTCCGAGGAGCACGCCGAGGAGGCCGCGCAGTGTCTTGCCGTGGCCGATGGCGTGGACCTGGTTGCAATCGATCGCGGCGACGCGATCGGCATCCTCACCTCCGACGGCGCAGGGGAAGTGCGGTTGGCGGGCACTGCCCCCGAGGCATACGATTACCGGGTACTGCGCGGCGATCCGCTTGGGCTGCTGCAAGGGATGACGGCTGTCACGGAACGCAGATTCGATGAATCTTCACTCTTTATGCAGACACTCGACGCGCCGCGGCCAGATCCGTTGCGTCGGCTGTGGCGGGCGTTTCATGGCGACGTGAAGGAGCCAAGCTCCATTCTCGTGTCGCTGGCCGACGGCCGTGAAGCCGGCAATACCCAGGTGCGCGCCCTGGCCGGGATACGCGGTCGCGCCGGCACCCATGGGTCGATGACGCGCCTGGCCTCCCTGGGTGTGCTTGCCTCGAATTGGCGGGCTGTTAATGACGTTGATTCGCGCGGCGCAAATGAGACGCTGTTCGGCGCCGGAACCGTGACCGCGATGCGCCGCGTACTGACTGAGCAGATCGCCCGGATCGACTCCGCGACGACAAGCGCCCCGCAAACACCACCGTTGCTTGCAACTTCTGCGCCGGAGACGCTGTACTAGACTCTGAGCGTGCCCCTACATCAAATCCTGATGCAGCTTCTGGCCGGCCTTCATCTGGTGATCGCAGGGATCTTTGTCATCGATCTGCTGCGCCAACACCGCAGCCCGGCGGCAACCATCGCCTGGATGGCAATCCTTCTTCTGCTGCCCTACGTCGGCATCGCCCTCTATTTCCTGGGCGGCGCTCCGCGAAAGCGCGGCTCAGGACTGGCGGAATTCCTGCGATTGCATGTCCATGAACCGCCTGGTGCCGCAGAGGGTTTCTGTCCGGACACTGAGGGATTGCTGCGCGCGCTCGGATTGCCGGGCGCCACGGTTGGCAACCGCGTGCGCGTCTGCAGCCGCAATGAGCATGCGGCGCAGGAGTTGTTTGCGTTGATTCGCTCGGCGCGCACGCGAATCTTCCTGTCAGTATTCTCATTCGAGACCGACGCGATCGGGTGTCAGCTGATCGACGCGATGAAGGAGCGTGCCGCGGCTGGCGTGCAGGTGCGCATGCTGGTCGATGGCTACGGGTCACTCAATCTGGCATCGCCGCCACTGCGGGAATTGCGGGCGGCCGGCGGACGCATCGCGCGGTTCCGCCCTCTGATGGCGTCCGGGACCTTGCGCGGTGCTTTCAACTATCGCAATCACCGCAAGATGGTGATCGCGGACGGACGCGCGGCATGGGTAGGCGGACGGAATATTGCACGCAAGTATCTCTCTACCTTCCCGGATGGATCGCATTGGGTGGACGTTTCCCTGGTGATCGAGGGGCCAGCCGTTGCCGTCTTCGAGTCCGTCTGCAGGTCGGACTGGCTGACGGCCAGTGGTGAAAATGTTCCCGACGACAACCCGGATCTCGCGAACGCCGGCGACGGCGGGTCCTGCGTCCAGATGCTTGCTGCAGGACCGGACCTGCCGGATGACACTCTGCATGCAATGCTGTTGGCCGGCATCATGGGTGCGCGACGTCGGGTCTGGATCGTCTCGCCATTCTTCGTGCCGGACGATGCGCTGCAATCGGCGCTGCATCTGGCCTGTCGCCGCGGACTGGATGTCCGCATCGTCGTGCCGCGCCGTTCGAACCAACGACAGGCAGACTGGGTGCGCACAAGCTACCTGAAGGAGTTAGGCGCGGCTGGTGGGCGCATTTACGTGTTCGAACCGACGATGCTTCACGCCAAGATCGTGATCCTGGATGACCGGGTCGCGATGGTCGGGTCTGCCAATTTCGACATGCGCAGCCTGTTCATCAATCACGAGGTGGCCGCCGTGCTCTACAGTCCGGCAGACATCGAATCGGTGGCCACGGTCGTCGCGGAATACATGGCAGCCGCAGTCGAGGACGTAAAACCTGCGGGGTTTGCCCGCACCGCTTT
>JAENJD010000039.1:17856-20404 GCA_016844605.1 Steroidobacteraceae bacterium | reverse complement strand
GAGGTGGCGCAGTGAGCGACCAGAGTCCCGATCGCGACGACTCGCGATTGGCATCGGCACTGCGAAGTGTCCTCGCTGCGCGCGATCGGTCGGCGCCACCGCCGCGCTTTGCAGTCGTCTGGCCGCGTTCGAGCGCTACCCTTTCGCCCCCAATGGCGTGGCGACCCGCATTTGCGGCGGTCACCACTGTGGTGTTTGTCGCGGGCCTGTCTTGGGCATGGATCAATCGATCCGGCGCACTCCATTCGTCACAGCTCGAAGCTCGCGTCGATGCGTCGTTAGCGCGGGAGTTGTCTTCGCCCGATTACTGGCGTGTGCCTACCGACGAACTGCTGGCATTCGCCGCCCCGCGCTTGAGCGTCGATCTTCCATCGCCCACGGGCTTTCACGTTTCTCTCGAGGAATCGCTCCTATGAAATCGTTCAATGCATTCGCCACCTCCCTCCTGCTCCTTATTCTTGCGTTCGCCGCGCCGGTTCACGCCGCTGAGGACGGGGGCAAGGATGATTGGCTCAAGGGCAAACTGTTCGGCCCCGAGGTGATCCTGCAGCACCAGAGCAAGCTCAAGCTCACGGAAAAGCAGCGCGACATGATCGGCGCCGAATTGAAACGCGTGCAGGCGCAAGCCGCGGAAAGCGACTGGCTGCTCATGACCGAAGCTTCGCAGCTGCAGGAGCTCTTCGATCAGCATCCCGTCAACACCAAGGCCGTGCTCACCGGAATCGATCGTGTGTTCGCGGCGGAGAATCGCAAGAAGCGCCTGTTTATGGAAATGCTGATCAACATCAAGAACGCGCTGACTGCGGAACAGGTGGCTTACCTCAAGTCCGTGAGCGAGCAACCATGAACCGAATGCTTCGCGCACTCACGCTGGCCGCGCTTGCCGTTGCGCTCGCCGCCTGTGGCGGCGGCAATACGGGCCCGCCGGCATTTCGTTTTCTCAACCAGGCCACGTTCGGTGCCACCAGCGCCGAGACGCAGACGCTCATCGCACTAGGCTATGAGGGGTGGATCGATCGACAGTTGCAGCGACCTGCCTCGCTCGAGCTGCCACACGTCCAGCAGGTGTTCGCGACCCTTCCGCCCGGCGCCGACTTCACGCGCCTGCACGAGGATCGCGTGGACATCTGGCTGCGCAATGCGTTGCACGCGCCCGACCAGTTGCGGCAGCGCGTGGCCTTCGCGCTCTCGGAGATCATGGTGATCTCGCAGTTGAGCACGCTGGTCGGCTACCCGTGGGGCACCTCGAGCTATTACGACATGCTGGCCCAAGATGCCTTCGGCAGTTTCCGCGATCTGATCGAGGACGTGACGCTGCATCCGGCGATGGGCCTGTACCTGTCGATGCTCGGTAATCAGAAACCGGACGTGGCGCGCAACATCCGGCCGGACGAGAACTACGCGCGCGAATTGATGCAGCTCTTCACCATCGGGCTCGTCGAGCTCAATCTCGACGGCAGCATCAGGCGCGATGGCCAGGGCCAGCCCATCCCCACGTACGATCAGCAGATCATCGAGGGGTTCGCGCACGTCTACACCGGGTGGAACTTTTCCGGCGCGCCGAACTTTGCCACCGCCCGCCCGACGATTCAGAACCAGATCGTGCCCATGCAAGCGTACGCGGAGCAGCATGCGACGGATGCCAAGCGGGTGCTAAGCTATCCGGGCGCGGCGTTCACGCAGATTCCCGCTGGCCAGTCGCCGGCGCAGGATCTCAACGACGCACTCGACAACATCGTCGATCATCCGAACGTCGCGCCGTTCATTTCCAGGCAGCTCATCCAGCGGCTCGTCACCAGCAATCCGTCCCCGCAGTACATCGAGCGCGTGGCGCGCAAGTTCAACGACGACGGCACGGGTCGGCGCGGCAATCTCGCCGCGGTGGTCAAGGCGATTCTCGTCGACTCGGATGCGCGTGTGGCGCCGACCACTGCTACCGCCGGCAAGCTCGATGAACCGTTGTTGCGACTCACGCAGCTGTGGCGCGCGTACGGCGCCGCATCCCAGAGCGGCAAGTTGAACGTGCAGAACAACACCGGGCTCATCGGGCAGGGGCCGTTGCAGGCGCCGTCCGTATTCAATTTCTTCAGTCCGTTCTACGCGCCGCCCGGCGAAATCCTGGACCAGGGGCTCGTGGCGCCCGAGATGCAGATCGCGACCGAGTATCTGAGCAGCCTTCTCACCAACTACTTCTTCGTCGTGGCCTTCTGCTACAACACCGCGCCCGTCCAGGGATGCCCGGCAATTCCGGATGCGCTGCGGCCGGACCTTGTCGTCATCGACTTGAGCGCCGAGGGCGCGCTTGCCGCGGACTCCGAAGCGTTGGTCAACGCCATCGCGGACAAGCTCGTCGGCGGTCCGATCTCCGCAACGCTGAAGGCGCAGGCCAAGGCGATGATCGAGCTGGCGCCGGCCACCCAGACATCGCTAAGGGTCGCGGAAGCGATGTACCTGATTTCCACTGCGCCCGAACTCGCGCTGCAACGCTGAAGCTGGAGACACACCGTGGATCGTATCAACCGTCGTCGTTTTCTCAAGTGTGCCGCCG
>JAENJD010000039.1:0-17820 GCA_016844605.1 Steroidobacteraceae bacterium | reverse complement strand
GCTTCGCGTACGCTTTCGGACGGACGCCGCAGGCTGTGCACGCGGCGGCGTTTAGCAGTCAGACGGCACTCGCCGACTACAAAGCGCTCGTCTGCGTGTTCCTGTTCGGCGGCAACGACTCCTTCAACATGGTCGTGCCGCGAAGCACTGCGGACTACAACGTCTACGCCGCGTCGCGCCAGAATCTCGCGATCGCACAAGCGAGCCTGCTGCCGATCAACCCGCTGGTGCCGGACCCCAATGGCGTGCTCTATGGCCTACATCCGTCGCTGACGGATATCGCGACGCTGTTTGAGCAGGATCAGGCGTGCGCGATCGTGGCGAACGTGGGCCCACTCATCGAGCCGACCACGAAGGCGCAGTATCAGGCGCAGTCCGTGCGCCTGCCGCCGCAGCTCTTCTCGCACAACGACCAGCAGGATCAGTGGCATTCGCTCAAAGGCGAGGTGGTCGCGAAATCCGGTTGGGGCGGGCGGATCGCGGACGTGCTGACCGGACCGGGCGCGCCTGTGCCATTCGATCAGTCGCTCGCGGTCAACGTGTCCCTGGCGGGGCAGACGCTGTTTCAGACCGGCGTTTCCTCCGTTCCGTACACGATGGGCGCCACCGGACCGGTGTCGCTGTTCGGGCTCGACGACACCGATCCGTTGTCGCTCGCACGCCGTGCGGCGTTTGAAACAATCATCGCCGCGAACTACGGAACGGTGTACGAACGCGCCTATTCACAGGTGCAGCAGCGCGCGCTGCAGGCCGCGGGACGGATCAATACCGAGCTAGCCACGGTTCGCAATCCGAACCCCGCGCCGTTCGCGACGTCGTTCCCCGCATCGCCGCTCGGATCGCAATTGAAGACGGTGGCGGAATTGATCGCGGTACGCGACCGACTGCAGGTAAGCCGGCAGATTTTCTTCGTCGCAACCGGCGGCTTCGACACACACGATGCGCAGGTGGCGGATCAACCGGCGCTTCTCGGCAACGTGAGTCGGTGTCTGGCGGCCTTCTATCGCGCCACCGCGGAATTGGGCGTGGCCTCGAGCGTCACGACCTTCACGCAATCCGATTTCGGCCGCACGCTCACGTCGAACGGCGACGGCACCGATCACGCCTGGGGTGGCAATCAGCTCGTCATCGGCGGCGCCGTCGCGGGCCGCACGATCTACGGTCGTTATCCGCTCCTGCAGATCGATGGACCAGACGACGTCGGCGGCGGGCGCATGATTCCGGCGGTGGCGTCGGATCAATTGGCAGCGACGCTGGCGATGTGGTTCGGCGTGCCGGACTCTGCGCTCGCGACCATAGCGCCGCACATCGGCAATTTCGCGCAGCGCGACCTGGGGATCATGCTCTGATCCATCCTTGCCATAGGACAGGAAAGCCAGCGATCGCCGTCAGCGGACTGGCAAGGACCGCGTCAGGCCTCGTCAATTTCGATATCGAGGTCAGCCCCGATGGCGCCGATATCGATCCGGCCAATGTGAACACGGCAACGGATCTCGAATACGCACCTGCGATCTCCGCAGACGAGCGCGAGCTCTTCTTCACGCGCGCCAGTTCCATTCTCGCCTTCGCTGCGCCGCAGCTAAACGTGCGCGTAACTTACTGTTCCAGCTAGAATTTCGGTTACCGACAGCGGTGAACTTTCCGCCATAATTAGCACTCTATTAGCGCGACTGCTAAAATCGGTGTACGGAGGTTCACAAGCCCATGACTGGTACCGCACTTGTCCTGAAAAGTCAGTCGCTGGCGTTCGACGGCCCGGTCGGCAGCCTGGATGCCTATGTCGAGCGAGTCTCGAGCATTCCCGTGTTGAGCCGCGAGGAAGAACTCGAGCTCGCAAAGCGCTTTCATGACCATGAAGACCTCGACGCTGCGCGCCTGCTCGTGCTTTCTCACCTGCGATTCGTCGTGCATGTCGCACGCGGCTACATGGGCTATGGCCTGCCGGTTGCCGACCTGATCCAGGAAGGCAATGTCGGCCTGATGAAGGCGGTCAAGCGATTTGATCCTGACATGGGCGTGCGTCTCGTGAGTTTTGCGATCCACTGGATCAGGGCAGAGATCCACGAGTATGTGATCCGCAACTGGCGGCTGGTGCGGGTCGCGACGACCAAGGCGCAGCGCAAGCTGTTCTTCAACCTGCGCCGCTTGAAGAAGAACCTGGCGTGGCTCTCCGACGAAGAAACCAATGCGGTCGCGGGCGAATTGGGCGTCGATCCGCGTGAAGTCCGCGAAATGGAACAGCGCCTCGCCGCGCGCGACCTGTCATTCGACCCTGCGCCCGATGCCGACGACGAGGAAGGCGTCAGCTCACCGTCGCTCTACCTGCCCTCGCCGAACCTGGATCCCGCCACGGCCGTCGAACAGGAAGAATGGGACGGCGCGGTCGCAGATTCCCTGTCGGCAGCGCTCGGAAATCTGGACGAGCGCAGCCGCGCCGTGATCAAGGCCCGCTGGCTCGCCGAGGACAAGCGGACACTGCAGGATCTCGCCGATGAATACGGCGTCTCCGCGGAACGCATCCGTCAGATCGAGGCGACAGCGATCAACAAGCTTCGGGCTGTAATGGCCGCCTGATAGGCGCTAGACGGCTTTCTGAACGGCGGCCGCGACCGCGATGTGGACATCACGGTCGAGCGCGTCCGGCACCAGATCATCCCCGGGCGCCAGTTCGGCAATCCGCCGCGCGGCGGCCAGCAGCATCGCGTCCGTGAAGCGCGGCGCGCGCGCAGCCAACGCGCCCTTGAACAGCCCCGGGAATCCCAGCACGTTGTTGATCCCCTTGCCGTCTGCGGCGAACGCGGCGCCATGTTGCAGCGCGATCAGCGGCTCGATCTCTGAATCCGGGTTCGAGAGCGCCAGGATGATCTGACCCTTGCGTACCATCGCAGGCCGGATCAGACCGCGCACGCCGGTCGCGGCGATGACGATATCGCAATTCCCCATGATTTCCTCGAGCGTGGACGGCTGGCCGCCCATGGCGGCAAATCGCGCCCGCGCGCCTTCGTTAATGTCGGCGCCGAGCACACGGCCGCCGCCGGCGCACATCAGGAGTCGAACGATACCGATGCCGGCAGCGCCCAGGCCAATCTGGCCGATCACGCAGTCGCCGAGTTCGCGGCCGGCACGCCGTGTCGCATTGATCACCGCCGCCAGCACGACAACCGCCGTGCCGTGCTGATCATCGTGCAGCACGGGGCAGTGCAGACGCTCGCGCAGCCCGTTTTCAATTGCGAAGCATTCCGGGGCCGCGAAATCCTCGAGCTGGATTGCCCCGAAACCGCCAGCGATCGCCACGATATGGTCGACACAACGAATTGGATCCGTCTCTTCGAGCAGGATTGGCACCGCATTGATGTCCACAAGCGCTGCAAAGAGCGCCGCCTTCCCTTCCATCACCGGTAATCCGGCGAGCGAGCCGATATTGCCGAGCCCCAGCACCGCGGTTCCGTTGGTGACGATCGCCACGGTGTTGCCGATGGCCGTGTACTGGAAGGCCTGTTCGGGGTCCTTCTGAATTGCCATGCAGACCCTCGCGACACCCGGCGTGTAGATGTCGCGCAGCACCTGCTGGCTGTTGATCGTCATCGTCGGAACCGTCTTGATCTTGCCGCCCCGATGCCGGTCGAAGACCCGGTCGGACTTTCCGACGAAGTGCGCGATCGGCAACTCGTCGATCCGGGCATAGAGGCTGCGGTCCGCCTCCTCGTCCATTTCCAGCGTGATTTCCCAAAGCGTCCGGCCCTGCTCACGCCGCACGGCCTGCAGGTGATCGATCGTGAGACCGGCATCGGCGATGACCTGCAGCACGCGCGCCAGGCTCCCGGGCTGATGCACGGTCTCGATCATCAGAATCTCGGGAATCTTCAAATTCCGCCTCCCCGCGACCGGCGCGGCGTCCGCGGCATGGTAATGACCGCCGCGCTCGCACGCCATGGCCGGACCCGCCCTGCGGCCTGACGGGCCCCTGATCGGTGGTACCCTTACACGCTGGCTGGCAGGTGCGCCGGCCGGCGATGCAACCAGTCCAAGGGGAAGCCCGATGAAGTTCACTCGAAGCGCAGAAATGCTGGCGGCTCTTGTCGTCGGGCTGGTCCTGGGCCTGGCAGGCTGCGCAAGCCAGAAGGAGCCTGCCGAGCAGGCGGTCGCCGCCATCGAGAAGTCACTCGAGGGGTCCGGCGCCATACTCCAGAAATACGTGCCGGAGCGCTACGAAGAGATCAGCGTCAGTTTCGCCGCGCTTCGCGAAAAGCTTGCGAAAGAGGATTACGGAGACGTGGTCGCGGGGGCCCCCGCGGTCGTGGATGCTTTGCGCAAAGCGGTCGGGGAAAGCCAGATCCAAAAGGCCAAGGCCCAAGTTGAGATGGAAACCGCGTGGGAAACCCTCGTCAAGACGATGCCCGCCATGCTCGCGGAAGTGGACAAGGAGATCTCCTCCCAGGGCGGCCGGCCGCCCAAGGGCATGGATCGCGACGCCTACAAGGCGCTCGTCGCAACCTACGACGCCGCCCGGGCTTCCTGGAGCAAGGCCGCCGAATCCATTGACGCTGCGAATTTCGAGTCCACGGTCGCGACCGCTCGCGAGGCCAGGACTGCAATCGCGGGCGTCATGGACTCGCTCGGCATGAAGGGTTCGTGAGGAGAGACGCGTGAACATGAAAATCCGACTCGCCGCGCTGGCGGCACTCGTATTCCTGGCCGGGGGATGTTCGCAGAAGGACCCCGCGGCGGAGGCGATCGACGCCGCCGAGGGCGTACTCGAAGCGGTTTACGAGGACGCCCAGAAATACGTGCCGGAGCGTTATGCCGAAGTGAAGGCGGAGCTGGAAACCGCCCGCAAGGCCTTCGACGAGGAGCGCTACACGGATGCCATCGCCGCGGTGAAGGACGTGCCCGCGCATGCTGAGGAACTCGCCAGGATTTCGGTCGAGGCGAAGCAGAAGCGGCTCGCCGAACTCAACGCGGAATGGACGCAACTGTCCGGCAGCCTGCCTGGGCTCGTCGCCGGCATCGAGACCCGGCTCGGTGAACTCGGCAAGATGCGCAAGTTGCCGAAGGGCATGGACAAGCAGCTGCTCAGTGAGGCCAATGCAGCCTTTGGCAGCGCCAGGGGTGCCTGGGACAAGGCCAGCGCGGCATTCACGGCCGGCGATCTGGATACCGCCGTCACGAAGGCCCGCGATGTCGAATCCATGGCCCAGGACCTGATGGCTCGCCTTGGCATGCAGGCAGGTTGATGCCCGCGGATCTCGACGCGCTCGACCTCTTCGACATCCGTGGCGCCCTCAGCGATGAGGAGCGCATGGTCCAGGATTCCGTGGCGCGCCTTGTGGACGACAAGGTCCTGCCGGTCATCCAGAAGCATTTCGAGGAGCACAGCTTCCCGCGCGAGCTCGTGCCCGAGATAGCCGCGCTCGGCCTGCTCGGCAGTTCACTGTCGGGCTACGGCTGCGCCGGCATGAATGCGGTGTCCTATGGCCTGATCTGCCAGGAACTCGAGCGCGGCGATTCAGGAATACGCAGTTTCGTTTCCGTCCAGTCGAGCCTTTGCATGTACCCGATCCTTGCCTACGGCAGCGATGCGCAGAAGGAGAAATTCCTGCCGCGCATGGCAACCGGTGAACTGATCGGCTGCTTCGGCCTGACCGAACCGCACGGCGGCTCCGATCCCGGCAACATGAAGACGCATGCAAAGCGGCGCGGCCGGGACTGGGTGCTGAATGGCGCAAAGATGTGGATCACGAATGCGCCGATTGCGGACCTGGCAATCGTCTGGGCGAGAACGGAAGAAGGCATCCGCGGATTCATCGTCGAGAAGGGCATGCGCGGATTCGCGGCGCCGGAAATCGAGCGCAAGTTCTCGCTGCGCGCCTCCTCCACCGGTGCGCTGTATCTGGAGGATGTCGTGGTGCCGGAGGTGAATATGCTTCCGGGCAGCACGATCGGCCTGAAAGCGCCATTGTCCTGCCTCACGCAGGCGCGCTTTGGCATCACCTGGGGTGTCATCGGCGCGGCGCAGGCCTGCCTCGCCCAGTTGCTCGATTACACGCAGTCGCGGATCCTGTTCGGCCGTCCTCTGGCCGCGAACCAGGCGATCCAGATACGGCTTGCCCAGATGGCGCGTGGCATCACCTGCGCGCAACTGATGTCATTGCAGCTCGGACGGCTGAAAGATGCCGGCCGCATGCAACCGGCACAGGTGTCGCTCGCCAAGTGGAACAACTGCCGGATGGCAATCGACATCGCACGTGACGCGCGCGACATGCTGGGCGGCTCAGGGATCAGTGCCGAGTACGTGCCGATACGTCACGCACTCAATCTGGAGAGCGTGATCACCTACGAAGGCACCGAGACGATCCATCAGCTCACGATCGGTCGCGCGCTGACGGGCATCAACGCGTTCTAATTCAATGCGAGGAGGATCAAATGTTGCGCCATCGCAGGATGCTGGCTGCCACGGTGATTTTTTTGATTTCGACGGTCATGAGCGTCCCGGCAGCGCTTGCCGATCCGCCGCCGCAAGCGCCCGCCCACGGCTGGCGTGCCAAACACGACCCCTACTATGTCGGCTACACGGGCCGTCACTGGAACGATGATTACGGCATCCGCGAGGGCCGTTGCGACCGTGATCGCGTCGGCACCGTGCTTGGCGCCGTCGTCGGCGGAGCGGTCGGTTCGGCGGTCGGCAACGACGATAACCGACTGATCGCGATCCTCGCCGGCGCGGCGATCGGCGCGATAATCGGTCACGAGATCGGGGAGGACATGGATCGCAACGACCGTGCCTGCTTCGGTCATTCCCTGGAACTGCTTGATGATGGCCACCGGGTCCGGTGGGAAGGCGCCCGGTCAGGCCTGCGGTACACACTGACGCCGAGAGGTCGATTCAAGCGCGACGATCGCGTCTGCCGCCGGTTCACGCTGGTGCGCGAATCAGGCGGCCATAAGGTCACGAGGCGTGGCAGCGCCTGCCGCTACGGTGAGGGTGAGTGGCGCATGTTCGACGGCTGACGGCTCGGGGGGCGGCCAGGAGATCCCATGCAGAAGACCGCGGCGTGGCTTGCCCGCCATGCGCTCGAACAGGTCGGCGTCCGCTACACCTTCGGCATCCCCGGGGTTCACAACACCGAGCTTTACGACGAGTTCGCGGCGTCCGGATCGATCACGCCGGTTCTGGTCGCACACGAATGCGGCGGCGCATTCATGGCGGATGCGGTCAGCCGTAGCGGCGCGGGCCTCGGCACGCTCCTGATCGTGCCGGCCGCCGGCGTCACGCATGCCGCCAGCGGCATCGGCGAGGCCTTTCTCGACGGAATCCCGCTGCTGGTCATCGCGGGCGGCATTCGCCGCGACACCGGCCGCGCCTATCAGCTGCACGACATGGACCAGCATGCTCTGCTCGCGCCGATCACCAAGGGCCGCTGGCGCGTGGACACGCATGCCGAGGTCGTGCCGGTGATCTACGAGGCATGCCGGCTCGCAATGAGCGGCGAGCCCGGGCCTGTATTCGTCGAGATCCCCGTCAATCTCCAGTTGATGACGGGAGAGGCCGGCGATATTCCGGATTTCGTTCCGCTACCGCGCGCCGGCCACAAGGCGTCGCCCGCGGATATCGCGCGCGCCGCGGAACTGCTGCGCCGCGCCAAACGGCCGGGAATCTTCTGCGGCTGGGGCGCGGTCGATGCGACCGCCGAGTTGCGGCAGCTCGCCGAAATGCTTGGTGCACCGGTCGCAACGACCCTGCAGGGGCTGTCGTCATTTCCGGCCAGCCATCCGCTGCATGCGGGCTTCGCATTGGGACCTTCCGCCGTGCCTGCCTCGGAGAACGCATTTCGCGACTGCGATTGCCTGCTCGCCGTCGGCACGCGCTTCGCGGAGATTCCGACCGGCAGCTTCGGCTACGAGCCACCCGTGAACCTGATTCACGTGGACATCAATCCACGCGTGTTCGGCGCCAACTACCCGCCCGCGGTCGCCCTCGAGGGCGATGCGCGCGCCGCGCTCGCGGCACTCATCGGATCCCTGGGTCCAGTGGATGGCGGCGCGGAGCGGGCGCGCCTGGTACGCGAACAGATCGCCGCAGACAAGCGCGCCTACCACGATGAATGGCTGGCTCACGATTCGAAAGGCCGCGTGAATCCGGCAAGATTTTTCGACACGCTGCGCAGCCACCTGCCGGACGATGCCATCGTCGTGGCCGACGACGGCAACCACACATTCCTGGTCGCCGAGCTCATGCCGATTCACGGCCCGCGCGGTTTTTTCTCCCCCACCGACTTCAACTCGATGGGCTACTGCATACCCGCGGTGATCGGTGCGAAGCTGGCGCGGCCGGATCGTGTGGTTGTCGGCATCGTCGGCGATGGCGCCGTGCGCATGACGGGGCTCGAGATGGCGACCGCGGTTGCGCAACAGGCCGGCGTCGTTTGGTTCGTGTTCAACGACGGGGAGCTGGCGCAGATCGCCCAGGCCCAGGAAACGCCCTACAACCGCAAGACCTGCACCGTGCTGCCCGAACTCGACTTCGAGGGGCTCGCGCGCGCCAATCACGTCGGCTACCGGGTGATGCGCAACAACGACGACATCGAGCGGGTCATTGGCGATTCACTCGCCGCAGCCGCGACCGGTGCGCCGATGCTCGTGGACGTGCGTATCGATTACTCGAAGCGCACGCGCTTCACGGAAGGTGTCATCCGCACCAACCTGAAGCGCTTCGGATTGGCGGACCAGGCCCGGCTGATCGGTCGCGCACTCTGGCGGCGCGTGACCGGCTAGGGAACCTCTGATTCACTCCCACATGAGGCGGGAGTGAATCAGAGGTTCCCTATTCAGTAGCTGGTACGCAATCCACCGCGCGCGACTCGAGATCCACGCAGATTCTGCGTGCCGCTGTCTCGGTCAGCGGCCCGGCCCGCAATCGCCACAACGGCTGCGCGCCCGTCGCCGGTGGCTCAATGTGCAGCCCCAGGCCTCCAAGCAGGTCCGCATGATCCCGCGAGAGGCGCGCGAGATCCGCGCGGGCCGCGGCTTCGCTCGAATACGCGCCCAGCTGGACAGAATAAAGGCGATCCCCCGGCGGCGCCCTTGCCAGCACGATGTCGGATAGCTGCTCGCGCGCCGCCGCCGCGTAGCGGCCCTCCGGATAGGCGCCCAGATAGCGCTGCCAGGCTTCCGGCGTCTGCAGCTTGTTCGCGCGGGCCCATTCACGCTCTTCATGCAGCTCCTGGATCCTCGCCCTGGCCTCGTCGGCATGCGCCCCGGCCGGAAAATGTTCCAGGTAGGTTTCATACGCAAGCACGCTGTCCGTGCCGTGCGCTTCCCGCCAGCCGGTTTCCTGCCGGCTGCAGGCCGCAAGCGCACAGGCGCAGGAGATCCACAAGACAATCCACTGCAGTCGCAATGGGGCTCCTATAATCCCGCCAACCCAGCGGAGTGATGTTGACGCCAGCCCCCGCCCGGACTGACCTTCCCGAAATCGTCGCACACCGCGGCGATGCGGAACACTTTCCCGAAAATTCGCTTCCCGGACTCGAGGCTGCCTGGCGTCTCGGCCTGCGCCATGCGGAGTTCGACGTGCAGCTGTCGGCTGACGGCGTACCTTACGTGATTCACGATGCGAACCTCGAACGGACCACCAGCTCGACCGGCGACCTGCGCCTGATGATGTCGGGACAGCTCGACGGCGTCGATGCCTGCGAACCGCGCCGCTTCGGCACGCGCCATGCCGGCACCCACCTGCCGCGGCTGACGGCGGTTGCCCGGCTAATGGCCGATTTCCCCCAGGCCATGGCATTCGTCGAACTCAAGCGCGCCAGTCTTGTTCACCATGGGCGGCAGCATTGCATCGAGCGCACGCTTGCCGCGCTCGCCGGCGTGCTGAACCGTTGCGTCGTGATTTCATTCGACGCCGAGGCCTGCCGTTTTACGCGCGAAACAGCAGGTCTCCCGATCGGCTGGGTGTTCGCGGGCGATCCTGCCCTGCATCTGGCCAGGCTCGAGGAATTGCAGCCCGAATTCGCCTTCTGCGATCACCGTGGACTGCCCGCTGCCGGGCCTTTGCCGCCTGGCTCCTGGACCTGGGCCTGCTACGAAGTGACCGACGCGCAGCTCGCGCGCGCACTGCACGCACGTGGCGTGGCGCTCGTCGAGTCGATGGCGCCGCAACGCCTGCTCGCGGAGCTTTCGGGCAATGCGGGGCAGCGCGCCTGAGCGAACCTGTCTACATCGCCATTGACCAGGGTGCGCATGCGACGCGCGCCACCGCCTATGGCGCGGGCGGCACTCACGAGGGTGCGGCGCTCGTGACAATTGCAACCCAGCATAATGCGCTCGGCCATGTCGAGCATGACGCCGAGGAAATCGTCGCGAGCGTTGCAACCGCCCTCTCGGAGCTCGCGCGCCTGGTGCCGGTCGAACGCTGGACTGCGGCTGGATTCGCGGTGCAGCGTTCGAGTCTCGCCTGCTGGGATGCCGGCGACGGGAGAGCGCTCGCACCGGTCATCTCCTGGCAGGACCGCCGCAATGACGCCTGGCTAAAGGGGATGGCGCGCAAGGCGGCCGAGGTACACGAGCTGACGGGCTTGCCGCTCTCTCCGCATTACGGCGCCAGCAAGTTGCGCTGGTGCCTGGATCATTTGCCGGAGGTGCGCGCGGCCGCCGCGCAGAGCACGCTGCGGGCAGGACCACTCGCAAGCTACCTGCTGCATCGATTGTTGACGGAACGCCCGGTGCTTGCGGATGCCGCCAATGCCGCACGCACGCTGCTCTGGTCGCCATTCAAGCGCGACTGGTCGGATGAATTGCTGGAACTATTCGGTATACCGCGCGCCATCCTTCCGCGGGCGGTTGGCACGAAGGCGCGATTCGGCACGCTGGCTACGATCGGCCGGGCGATTCCCGTCGTGGTCTGCAATGGAGATCAGTCAGTCGTGCCATTTGCGGCCGGGCCGCTGGACATGCGCGCGGCCTACGTGAATCTGGGAACCGGCGCATTCGTGCTCCGTCCGACGGAAACGGCGCTGCGTGCCGCGCCGCTGATGACCAGCGTGATCCGTGCGGATGACGCGAATTTCGATTTCGTCCTGGAGGGCTCGGTGAACGGCGCAGGTGCCGCGCTGTCCTGGTTCGAACGGCACCAGGGCGCGGCCGCTGACCGCATCCTGGCGCTGCTCGATGCGGCGCCGCTTGCGGACGACGGCGCGCCATTCTTTCTGAATGGCGTCGCAGGTCTCGGCTCGCCATTCTGGAATCCTGATTTCGAGTCGCGCTTTGTCGGCGACGGATCGGAATTGCAGCAATGCCGGGCCGTGCTTGAGAGCGTCGCATTCCTGATCAAGGCCAACCTCGACGAGATGGATCGCCATCTGGGCGGCGCGGACCGGCTGATCGCGAGTGGCGGGCTCGCGGAGAATCGCCTGCTGTGCCGGATGCTCGCCTGCCTCGCCGGTGTGCCGGTCGATCGCGCGAGCGATCGCGAGGCGACCTCGCGCGGCCTCGCATTCCTGGTCGCGGGCGAGCCAGCCGGTTTTAAGGGCCCCGCGACGCAGCGACTCGAACCGGAGCCCGATCAAAGGCTGCTTGCGCGCTACCTCAAGTGGATCGAGCTCATGCGCGCCGCGACCCGCGCATAGGAAACCTCTGATTCACGCGCGCTGCAGGTCCTCGACGATCGCGCGATCAATCCAGCTCGGACCGCGCAGCGCATCCATGTAGCCGCAGTGCCCGCCGCGCGCGGTGACCGTCACCTCGAGCGCAGCAGGCCTGGCGATCCGGTCCAGGTCGTGCGCGAGAATCATCGGATCGTCCTGCGACGTGATGATGCGCGCTGGCACCTGTAACCCGGCCAGTGCATCGCCGGTGATCGCGTAGCCCCTGAGGTAGCTCGTCAGATCCGGGAAATCCGTGTACTTCAGTACCATGCGTTCGGTCATCGCCGTCAGCGACCGATCGCCGAGCAGCTCGCTGAAATCGTAGGCCGCCGGCCAGGCCAGCTGCTTTGCGCGCAGCGACCTTCGCCACTTGAAGAGGAAATAGTTCCGGTACATCGCGGGTCCCGATTCGAGGGCAGCGAGCGTCGTTGCCGGATCGAGTACGGGGCAGACCGCAATAATGCGCGCGATCCGGATCCCGGCGGCATCGGCGCGCGCGCCGACCCGCAGGACGAAATTGCCACCCAGCGAGAATCCCGCGAGTGACAGCCGCGCGGCCGGAAACAGCGCCTGGAGACGGGCGATTGAACCGACCACTTCCGCGATCCGGCAGGAATGGAACAGGCCCTGGTTCAGCGCATGACTGCCGCCGTGATCACGCAGGTTGAGACGCATCACCGCGAATCCGCGTTCGTGAAGCAACTGCGCCACTGACAGCACATAGAGCGAATCGGAACTGCCTTCCCAGCCGTGCAGCAGCACGGCGAGGCGCTGCGGCTGCGGGTCCGGGCTCGCCGGTGCTTCCGCATACCAGCCCATCAGCCGCGCACCATCGCCGCTGTCGAGCACGAGTTGGCGGCTCGCGCTGATGACAGGTTGTGCGCGCAGCTCGACGGGCATGCGCCTCATGGGCAGGCTCGGGAGGACAGACTGGATGTGGCGATTGCCGAGCCAGGCCGGTGGCTCGAATATTTCGCGTGCGGGCGGGGTCAGTTCATTCAACGGTGATCTTCGACGCTCCCGGCAGGCTGGTGACGAAATCGGCGCCCATCAGCTGCGCCGGCGTCGTGAATCCCGGTGGAACGCCACCGGCAAGCAGCCGGCTTGCAATCGCAATGGCCGCGTCGGTCGTCACCGTATAACCATTCGGAACACGGATCCTGGCAGTAATCGTGCGCCCGGCGCCTCGCACCTCGCCCCAGACGAATACGGGTGCTTTTGCCCGCTCTTCGGCAGTCGGGCCCGGGGTGCCACTGCGAATACGCCACTTCAGAAATGACTGCGCGGGACCCGTACGCAGCAGCCAGCCGAACTTTCCCAGGCGACGCAGGTTTGTTAGGGCACGCGGCGACACCGGGACATAGACCTCGATGTTCGGGATGCCCGTCGTGCGATACGCGGTGCTGACGTCGCCCCAGGGAATCGCCGCGGCCTGCTTTTCGCCCGCGCCGAAATCAATTCGTCGCGTGCGCGAGCCGAGCGGAATCGGGCGGATGACTCCTTCCTCCCGCACGCGGCTGCCGTGACCGAGGCCTTCAACGCTCGTCGAGGCTGTACCACGGCTCCATCCCGAGCGGCTGTCGAATCCGAGCGCAAGGTGGGTCGCCCCGGGCAACGCCTGCTTCAGCGTGAGCGCGATGCAGTCGGTCGGCACGACGTCGAAACCGACGCCCGGGCATACGACGACGCCGGCCTGCCGCGCTCCCGCATCCTGGCGGAAACCGAGTTCGAAGACCTCGATCTCGCCCGTGATGTCCGTGTAATGCGCATGTGCCGCAAGGCATGCGGCCATCATCGGGCCGGCGGTGGCCGAGAACGGGCCCGCACAATGCAGCACGACGCGACATCCCGCGAGCGCAGCCGCGATTGCCCTCGCGTCGTCAAGGCCGAAAACGCGGGACTCACAGCCAAGCTCGTGGGCAAGCGCTTCGACCGGCGCGGCTGACCTGCCCGCCAATATCGGCGCAAGACCCGCAGCGGCTGCGGCGCGCGCAATCAACTCGCCTGTGTATCCGTTCGCGCCGTAAATCAGGAGGCCGCCGGTCATCGCGGGATGACGCTGAATTCGACGCGGTTGTTCGACTGGGCGGCCGCGTTCCACTGGCCTGCCGTCGCCTGGTCGATTGGCGGATAGGAAACGGACAGCCGATCACGTGGACCCGGCACGAGTTCAAGGTCGATCGCCCCATTGGTGCGCCGCCTTACCGTCGCGGCAAGATTTGCGAATCCGATCGGCGGCCGCGCAACGCCGCCCTGGGTATCGTCGTAGGGATTGCCCATCTGCTCGCACTGCGAAGCGGCCGTCGCCGCGGCGGCAAGCGCATAGCCCTGCTCGCCGTTTCCGGACAGGCAGAAACTGCCCGAATAAGTTTCGACGCGCACGATTCCGCCGATAGCGGCCCGCTCGAGCTGGGCCACGAGCGTACGCAAGGCCTCCAGCCGGGCAGGCGCGAGCGGCGGCTCGCCGAATGGCACGGCCAGCACCAGTGCGCGCTGGTCGCCACCGTCATCCGCGGCCGGCGGCCGCTCGCTGACGACGCGCCATTTCTCGATGGCCTTGGTCAGGGCTTCATTGGACGCCGTGACGGCCTCGAATGCGCGCTGTGCCTGATCGGTGGCGTCCTGCGACTGCCAATACAGCACGCCGACCACGATGAGCGCGACAAATGCAGACAGCGTCGCGAGTATCCAGCCCCAGGGCCTCGTGACTGGCAGCTCGGCCACCGGCTCGGTTTCCCCGCCAGGCTCTGCGGGCTCCTTCGGCCGCAACTCGGCCACGACCCGGTGCACCTGTGAGTCGAGCGATGCGAGCATGAACCTGCGCAACTCGACGCTCTGTTCCTTGAGCATGATCTCGATCAGCTCGCGCAGCTGTGGATCGGCAGGCTGCGTTTTCGACGTGGGCTCGCCCGTCGGTGTCGCGCCTCCATTGACAGGCTGAAGCGTCGAAAGCTCGTCGTCGCGCCTGTCGGGCAGCAACTGCAGCTGGTACAAGGCCTTCGTCACGTCGATCGGGCGGATCGACTTCGGCAGCACGCCCACCGCGCCCGAGGCGCGCGCCTCGCCGGCGTAAAGCTCGCCCTCCTGGGACGTGTACATCATGACCGGGATGGCAGAAAGCCCGGGATTCGCCTTTATCTCGCGAACCGCCTGCAGCCCGTTCATGCCGGGCATCAGGTGATCCATGAAGATCACGTCCGGGCGGTGGTCCCTGAGGTATTCGAGCGCCGATTCGGCCGAATCGGCGCTGTCGACTTCAATACCGTATTTCTCGAGCATCCGGCTCAGGACGACTCGCGCGGACTTGGAATCGTCTACGACCAGAGCGCGCTTGCCCGGCATCATGCCTCTCCCAGGATGGGTCGCGCGAAGTGTAGCGCAGGCGGGTATCAGAGCGCGCCCGGCCTTATAGTTGACAGAATGCCACTCGGCGGGCAGAGGGGACCATTTGCCATCAGCCTTCCGCACTCTCGTGCTACTGGCCGCACTCTGCGGCGGAGCCATGCTGGCTTCAGCGCAGGAGTCACCGGCGGTGATCACGGCGCCGGTCGAATTCTCCGTGCTGACGCCGGGGCTCGAAGGCAGATTCCAAGTCTTCACAGCCGTTGACGTCCTCGCGATTGTGGGATTGGGCAATTATGTGGACCACGAACGCACGAAGGCATTGCGCAAACTCGTCGAAAGCGATGACTACTACCCCGGTCGACCGATCGCCGACGCCATCCTGGCGGCGCTTCATGACGCGGGCCGCAGCGGGACACACGAACCCATCACACGTCCGCCGGCGGGCCACCTTCAGTCACTCGCTGCAGACGAACTGCCCCCGGACCCGAAGGGTGCGGTCCTCCTCGACGTCACGATCAACTGGATTGGTCTCCACGGCAACACAACCGGTGACAAGCTGCGACCTGCCTTTTCGCTGACCTGGCGATTGATCAGTCCCGACAGAAAACTCATCGCGCCTGGCCGCGAACTCCGCTACATCCATGAGCCACAGCGCAAGAAATCCGCGGTTGTCGACCCCGCCTTGCATTCGCGTGCTGCCGCCGCACCCGCAGCACCACAGCCTGAACCGGTCACGCAGGAGTTTTGTTCAATCCGGTCGGTCAAGGCGGCGCAGGAGGAGCCCTCGGCGCTGTGGGAATGCTTCGACGAAGCCTACCTCGCCGCAGCCAGGAAGCTCGTGGAGCAATTGCCGAAGCCTCACTGACCGGTGACTGCGAATGAAATGCCGCATCAGTTTTTCAGGCGATAGCCGGTCCTGAAGATCCAGGCGACGAGCCCGAGGCAGGTCAGCAGGAATACCAGTGTCATCGCCAGGCTGACGCCGACATCGACATCGGCGCTTCCGAAGAATGTCCAGCGGAAGCCGCTGATCAGGTAAACGACCGGGTTGAACAGCGTGACCGTGCGCCAGGCCGGCGGCAGCATGTCGATCGAGTAGAAGGCGCCGCCCAGGAAAGTCAGCGGCGTGACGATCAGCATCGGCACGAGCTGTAGCTGCTCGAAGTTCTTCGCCCAGATGCCGATGATGAAGCCGAAAAGGCAGAAGGTCACGGCGGTCAGGACCAGGAATGCGACCATCCAGACCGGATGCAGGATCTGGATCGGAACGAAGACCGACGCGGTCGCCAGGATGATCAGCGCAAGCCCGACGGACTTGGTCGCCGCCGCGCCGACATAGGCGAGCACGACTTCGAATGCAGAGACCGGCGCGGAAAGTAGCTCATAGATCGTGCCGGTGTATTTCGGGAAGTGGATGCCGAAAGAGGCGTTAGAGATGCTCTCCATGAATACGGACAACATGATCAGACCGGGGACGATGAACGCGCCATAGGGCACGCCATCAACCTCAGTGATGCGCGCGCCGATCGCCGCGCCGAACACGACGAAGTACAGCGACGTCGTGATCACGGGAGTCAGCACGCTCTGCAGCAAAGTCCGCAGGAAGCGCGCCATCTCGAAGCGGTAGATCGCCCAGACGCCGTGGCGATTGAAGGCGACCGCGCTCATCGCCGGAACCCCTCGCGTTCGCTGACCAGGCTTACGAAAATGTCCTCGAGCGAGCTCTGCCGCGTATTCAGGTCCTTGAATCCAATGCCGAGCTCCGACAGCCGCCGCAACAGCGCCGGTATGCCTGTCTGCTCCTCGCTCGCATCGAACGTGTACTCCAGCTCCAATCCGCCGGCATTCAGCGCCAGCTTCCATGCTTCGAACCCGGCCGGGATCGACGTCATGGGCTCCTGCAGATGCAGCGTGAGTTGCTTCTTCCCGAGCTTTCGCATCAACCGGTTCTTGTCCTCGACAACGATCAGTTCGCCCTGGCTGATGACACCGATGCGATCCGCCATCTCCTCGGCTTCGTCGATGTAATGCGTCGTCAGGATGATCGTCACGCCGTTATCGCGCAGCCGCCGCACCAGCGCCCACATGTCGCGTCGCAATTCAACATCGACGCCGGCGGTCGGTTCGTCCAGGAACAGGATTCGTGGCTCGTGCGAGAGCGCTTTCGCGATCATCACCCGGCGTTTCATGCCGCCGGACAACGTCATGATGATGTCGTTGCGGCGGTCCCAGAGCGACAGGTCGCGCAACACGCCTTCGATGTGCTTCGGATTCGGCGCGCAGCCAAACAGGCCGCGGCTGAAACTGGCGGTCGCGCCAACGGTCTCGAATGCGTCGGTCATGAGCTCCTGCGGCACCAGCCCGATCTTCGAGCGGGTGGCACGGTAGTCGCGCAGGATATCGTTGCCATCCACGAGGACCGTGCCCGATGTCGGCGTCACGATGCCGCAGATGATGCTGATCAACGTTGTCTTGCCCGCGCCATTGGGCCCGAGCAGCGCAAGGATCTCGCCTTCACGAATTTCCAGACTGACATGCTTCAGGGCGTGCTGGCCCGAGGCATAGGTCTTGGTCAGGCCGGAGATGGAGATGATGGAGCGCATCCGGGGATTTTACAGGCTATTGCCGCGGCAGTTCGCGCAGACGCCGCTCGAGGAATCGCCGCAGCGGATCCTGCCTCGTCAACGCGAGCGCGCGGCCATAGGAAGCCCGGGCTTCATTCGCAAGACCGAGCCGTCGGCATAGATCTGCGCGCGCTGCATGGACTGGCTGGTAATCGTCAAGTTCGCCGCGGGAGAAGACTGCGTCTACGAGCGCGAGCCCCGCTGCG
>JAENJD010000038.1 GCA_016844605.1 Steroidobacteraceae bacterium | reverse complement strand
GCCGCGCGGTGGGTCGAGAACTGGTGCGCGACTTCGCCGTGGGCGCGGCGCTCGCGAAAATCGCCATTTGTGTATTCGGCGACGACGCGACGCCAGAACCGGATCGCGCCGGGATTCCTGGCCTGCTCGGCGACGGTCCACTCACCGGCAAAACGTGAGAAAAGAAGCATCGCGGCGCCACGTCCGACACCGCCGCGGCGAAATGCCGGCCCGACAAAAAACTCGCTTAACCGATAATGGCGCTTGTGGTCTTCGACCGCCGTCGCTTCGCGCTGCACCAGCGCGAATCCCGCCAGCTGGTTTTCGCGCAGGATCACGAATGGGATGGAGCGCTCGTCGCGGAACCATCCCTGCACGAGTTCTTCGATGCTCTGTCCGGTGACTGTCAGTGACGGGAATACGCCCGTCTGATCTGCAGCCAGGTCGGCGAGATACTCGCCATAGGCCTGCTCGATCCAGTCGCGGTCCTGTTTCGAAGCTTTTGCTTCACGAATGCTGATCGACATCGTGCATCCCCAAAAGGAACGGCCGGGGGGAAAGTCGCGGTGGTTACCGCGCCGTCCGCCCGGCCGATTGGCCTTTTGCAGTCAGGACTTACTGCGCCGGGGCAGCAGTGTCTTCTGCAGGAGCCTCGGTCGTCGCTGCGGCATCATCCGTGGCGGGCGCATCGGCAGCTGGCGCTACTTCGGTCGCGGCAGGTGCAGCTTCTTCGGTCGCGGCCGGAGCGGCTTCTTCCTGCTTGCCACCGCAGGCACTCATCACGAGGGCAACCGCAATGGCGCCCCAAATCTTTGCATTCATCGTCAGTTACCCCAGGTTCGTTCAGTGAGAAAGGGAAAATCAGGTCCGCGGCAAAAACATCGCTTTTTCAAGGTTCGGTGCTTCGTCGCGTCGGCGGATTTTAGCCGCAATGCAGTAGATTGGAAAGGTCGCAAATAAGCGACAAGTTGCTTGCCGGGCGCCTCAGGCGTGGCCATCGGGGCCGCCAACGGCTACGCTTCGATGGGTCTGTGAGCGAGGGACAACTGATGTCGCAGCCGGCAATTTCAGCACTCTATGTTGGCCACCTGAGGGAGATGATGGCCGGGGCCGACCGTGCGCTGGCTGCGCAGGGCTATGAGGGCCTGATTGTTGCCTCCGGCAGCCTCAGATACCTGTATCTCGACGACAACAGCTACCCCTTCAAGCCCAACCCGCGCTATCGATCCTGGGTCCCGGACGGTACGCCGGACTGCTTCGTGGTCTACCGCCCCGGCAGCCGTCCGAGCCTCCTTTTTCACCAACCGGATGACTATTGGTACTTGCCGCCCGCCCTTCCTGAGGGCTATTGGGTGGGGTCATTCGACCTGAAGGTTGTCCGGTCGCCGGCCGAATTGAAGCAGTCCTTGGGCGGCGCAACGCGCTGGGCGGTCCTTGGCGAGCCAACGGCCGCGACCGAGGGACTTGGCGATCATGATCCCGCGGCCCTAACCACCCTGCTCGATTACGCCCGCGCCACCAAAACACCCTATGAGGTCGAATGCATGGCACGGGCGTCGGCCGCTGGCGTGCGTGGTCATCGCGCGGCCGAAGCTGGTTTCCGCGCAGGAGCCACCGAGTACGAAATCCACCTGGGCTATTGCCGGGCGGCGGGCGCGCGCGAAGAGGAGCTGCCCTACAACAACATCATCGCCTTCGACACCCATGCGGCCGTGCTGCATTACCAGCATCTGGACCGCCAGCGTGCGCCGACGGTTCGGTCATTCCTGATCGATGCGGGCGCCCAGTTCGCTGGCTACAGTTCCGACATCACGCGCACCTACGCAAGTGCCAGCGGCGATTTTCAGTCCCTGATCAACGCGCTCGAAGTGGCTCAGCAGGCATTGACCGCATTGGTGCGCCCCGGCAAGGATTACCGCGAGATCCATCTCGCAGCACACCGCGCGATCGCCGGCATCCTGGTCGAGCACGGCATCGTCAAGGGCACGCCGGAAGCGGCAGTCGCAGAAGGTGTGACGTCGGTGTTCTTCCCGCATGGCATCGGCCACCTGCTCGGCCTGATGGTGCATGACGCCGGCGGATTCATGGCGGGACCGGAAGGGGGCTCACGGCCGAAGCCCGAGGGGCATCCGTATCTCCGTCTCACACGCAATCTGGAGGCCGGTTTCGTCGTGACGATCGAGCCGGGGATCTACTTCATTGAATCGCTACTCGCGAAAGCGAAAGCCAATGGCGGGGGCCGCGCGATCGACTGGAGGCGCGTTGATGCCCTGAAGCCCTTCGGCGGCATCCGCATCGAGGACAACGTGGTCGCGGGCGCGGGCGCGCCCCGCAATCTCACGCGCGAGGCATTCGCCGGCACCGCCTGATTGGTGCCGGGTCGCAAGTTAACTTGCGACCGGGCACCAAATCGAGTCAGCGCTGTTTCAGCAGATCGCGGATTTCCGTCAGCAGCACTTCTTCGCGCGGCGGACCCGCAGCCGCGGCAGGCGCGGGTGGCTTCTTCATCCTGTTGATGCCCTTGAGCGCCATGAAGATCGCGAACGCGATGATCAGGAAGTCGATCAGGGCCTGGATGAACAGGCCGTACTGGATGGCGACGGGCTCACCGGTCTTGGCGTCGGTGCCGAGCACGACGCTCAATCCCGAGAAATCGACGCCGCCCAGCATCATGCCGATCGACGGCATCAGGACCGAACCGACCAGCGCCGACACGATTTTGCCAAAGGCAGCACCGATGATGATGCCGACGGCCATGTCGACGACGTTGCCCTTCATGGCAAATTCCTTGAATTCCTGCACGAGACTCATGATTTATCCCCTTTGGTTGACGATGCCTATCAGGCTAGCAAGAAAAAAAAGCCGGGGATGACCCCGGCTTTCTCCATGGCGACTACTGAGCCCGCCGTCAGGCGAGGCTGGCAGGTATGGAAATCTTCAGGCTGCGGCCTTGCGGCGGCGCTTCGGCTCCGCTTCGGCCTTGGCGGCCTTCTTTTTCGGCGCGGACTTCGGAGCGGCCTCTTTCGCGGCCTTCTTGTCGGCTTTCTTCGACGCCTTCTTCGGGTCGGGCTTTTCAGGGGGTGCGCTGGTGAGCACCGCGTCGGCCTCGACCAGCTGCATCAGCGCCATCGGCGCCATGTCGCCCATGCGCGGTTCCATCTTCAGGATGCGCGTATAGCCGCCGGCGCGAGCGCGGAATCTCGGCCCGATGTCGCCGAACAGCTTCTCGACCAGGGTCATGTCGCGCAGCTGGGACTGCGCGCGGCGGCGCCCGGCCAGCGAGTCGCTCTTTCCGAGCGTGATCAGCGGTTCCACGACGCGGCGCAATTCCTTGGCCTTCGGCAGTGTCGTGCGGATCGTCTCCTCACGAAGCAGCGCAGCGGCCATGTTCCGCATCAGCGCCTTGCGGTGGGAGCTGTTGCGGGAAAGCTGGCGGCCGGACAGTTGATGACGCATCTATAGATTTCCTGTGCGCGGCCTCAGGCCGTGCGCAATTCGTCTTCGCGGCGCAGGGAGGCCGGCGGCCAGCCATCAATCCGCATGCCGAGTGTCAGACCGTGGCTCTCGAGGACTTCCTTGATTTCCGTCAGCGACTTCTTGCCGAGATTCGGCGTGCGAAGCAGCTCAACCTCGGTGCGCTGCACCAGGTCTCCGATGTAATGGATGTTCTCGGCCTTCAGGCAATTCGCGCTCCTGACTGTCAGTTCGAGTTCGTCGACCGGACGCAACAGGATCGGATCCGGCAGCGGGCCCGCGTCACGGCTGGGCGACTCGCCATGGCCCTCGAGATCCACGAACACCGTCAGCTGGTCCTTCAGGATGCTGCCGGCGCGGCGGATCGCCTCGTCAGGATTGATCGTGCCATTGGTCTCGATGTCGATGATCAGCTTGTCGAGGTCGGTGCGCTGCTCGACGCGCGCTGACTCGATCGCATAGGTCACGCGGCGCACCGGCGAGAATGATGCGTCGAGCTGCAGCCGGCCGATCGGCCTGCTCTGCTCCTCGAACTCGAGGCGCTGGACTGCCGGCCGGTAGCCGCGGCCGCGCTCGATCTTGAGCGTCATGCCGAGCTCGATCGGCTTCGTCAGGTTCGCGATGACCAGCTCGGGATTCACGATGACGACGTCATGGTCGACCTGGATGTCGCCGGCGGTGACCGGGCCCGGGCCCTTTTTGTGCAGGCGCAGTTCAACCGACTCGCGGCTGTGCATCTCGATCGCGACCAGCTTGAGGTTCAGCAGGACGTCGACGACGTCCTCCTGCACACCCTCGATGCTGGTGTACTCGTGCAGCACGCCGTCGATCTCGACCTCGGTCACGGCGCAGCCGGGCATCGACGACAGCAGCACGCGCCTGAGCGCGTTGCCGAGCGTGTGGCCGAAGCCGCGCTCGAACGGTTCGATCACGATACGGGCCTGCCGCGCCGCGGTCTCGGTGACCTTGACGGAGCGGGGCTTGAGGAATTCTGTGGCGGAGCCTTGCATTACCGTCACCTGTTACTTCGAGTAAAGCTCGACGACGAGATTTTCGTTGATGTCGGGCAGGATCTGATCGCGGTCCGGCAGCGCCTTCAGCGTGCCGGCAAACTTCTTGTCATCCACCTCGACCCACTCGGGCAGGCCGACCTGGGTCGAAATCGCGAGAGCCGCCGCGATACGCGCCTGGCTGCGCGACTTCTCGCGCACGGTGATCAGGTCGCCGGCATGGCACTGGTAGGACGGCACATTGACCGTCTCGCCATTGACCTCAATCGCCTTGTGGCCGACCAGCTGGCGCGCCTCGGCGCGCGTTGCGGCGAAACCCATGCGATAGACGACATTGTCGAGCCGCGATTCGAGGAATCGCAGCAGATTCTCGCCGGTCGAGCCGGGACGGCCGGCCGCCTTCGTGTAGTAATTGCGGAACTGCCGTTCCAGCACGCCGTACATGCGACGCAGCTTCTGCTTCTCGCGCAACTGCACGCCGTAACCTGAGAGGCGCGTGCGGCGATCGCCCTTGATGCCGCCCGGCGGCACTTCAAGCTTGCACTTGCTCTCGAGTGGCTTGATTCCGCTCTTGAGGAACAGGTCGGTGCCCTCGCGGCGCGAGAGCTTGCACTTGGGACCCAGGTATCTGGCCATGATTCGGTGGACCTCAGACCCGCCGCTTTTTGGGCGGTCGGCAGCCGTTGTGCGGAATCGGTGTCACGTCCGCGATGCTCGTCACCTTGAGACCGCAGGCATTCAGCGCGCGGACCGCGGATTCACGGCCCGGGCCGGGACCCTTGACCTTGACCTCGACGGTTCGCAGGCCATGCTCCTGCGCGGCCACGCCAGCCTTCTCGGCGGCGACCTGCGCGGCGAATGGCGTGCTCTTGCGCGAGCCGCGGAATCCGGAGCCGCCGGAAGTCGCCCATGCGAGCGTGTTGCCCTGCCGGTCGGTGATCGTGACGATCGTGTTGTTGAATGACGCGTGGACGTGCGCGATGCCCTCGGAGACCTGGCGCTTCGCCTTCTTGCGCGTCTTGACGGCGGCCGGTGCCGCGTCCTTCTTCTCGTCCGGCTTTTTCTCGTCGGACTTTTTCTCTTCGATTTTCTTCTCGTCGGTCATCTCTTTACCTGGTCAATCTGTATGGCGGCGCCGGCTCAGCTCTTGGCGGGCGCGACGTTGGTCTTGATCGCCGCGCGGCGCGGACCCTTGCGCGTGCGCGCATTGGTGCGCGTGCGCTGGCCACGAACCGGCAGCCCCTTGCGATGGCGTATGCCGCGATAGCAGCCGAGATCCATCAGCCGCTTCAGGCTCATCGAGTTCTCGCGCCGCAGGTCGCCTTCCACGAGGAAGCGCGAGATGTGCGTGCGCAGCATGTTGATTTCAGCTTCGGTCAGGTCGCGGACCTTCGTCGACGGGTCGACACCCGCGGCCGTGCAGACCATCTTCGCGCGCGATGGGCCGATGCCGTAGATGTGCGTCAGCCCGATGGCGACGTGCTTGTTGACGGGAATATTGATGCCGGCGATGCGCGCCATGGCTACCGACCCCTGAGCCGCGGAGAACGCAGCAGCATACGTGAAAAAGCGGCATTTCTCAAGTTTATGGACACCATGGGATCAGCCCTGCCGCTGCTTGTGGCGGGCATCCGAGGTGCAGATCACCCGCACCACACCGCGACGACGGACGATCTTGCAGTTCTTGCAGATCTTCCTGACCGATGGACGAACTTTCATCTCCAACTCCCGGACGGCATGGCCATCCTCAGCGAGGCGCGCCGCTGCGGCCAAAGCCGCGCAGATTTGCCTTCTTCATCAGGCCCTCGTACTGGTGCGACATCATGTGTGCATTCAGCTGGGCGACAAAATCCATGACGACCACGACGATGATCAGCAGCGACGTGCCGCCGAAATAGAACGGCACGCGGCCATACGACATCAGGATCTCCGGCAACAGGCACACCAGCGTCACGTACAGCGCGCCCCAGACCGTCAGCCGTGTCAGCACCTTGTCGATGTATTCAGCCGTCTGCTGGCCCGGCCGGATGCCCGGGATGAAGGCGCCGCCCTTTTTCAGGTTCTCCGCGGTCTCGCGCGAATTGAAAACGAGCGCCGTGTAGAAAAAGCAGAAGAACACGATCAGCGTACCGTAGATCAGCAGGTGCAATGGCTGGCCCCAGCCAAGCGCCGCGGCGACATTCTGCAGCCAGCTGGCGCTCTCACCCGTGCCAAAAAAGCTCGCGAGTGTCGCCGGAAACAGCAGCAGCGACGAGGCGAAGATCGGGGGGATCACGCCGGACATGTTCAGCTTGAATGGCAAGTGACTGGTCTGGCCGGCGTACATGCGCCGCCCGACCTGGCGCTTCGCGTAGTTGACCGGAATGCGGCGCTGGCCGCTCTCGACGAACACGCAGAAGGCGGTGACCGCGCCGATCAGGAGCACCAGCAGGATCGCGAAGGCCGGGTTCATCTCGCCCGAACGCACCTGCTCGAGCGTGCCGCCGATCGCCGCCGGCAAGCCGGAGATGATGCCCGCCAGGATGATCATCGAGATTCCGTTGCCAATGCCGCGCTCGGTGATCTGTTCGCCGAGCCACATCAGGAACATCGTGCCAGCGGTGAGCGTCACGACCGCCGGAATGGTGAATGACCAGAATCCCGGGTTGATCACGACACCCTGGTTCGTGAATGCGACCGCAGCCGCAAATCCCTGGAACGCCGCCAGCACGACCGTGAAGTAGCGTGTCCACTGCGTGATCTTGCGGCGCCCGGACTCGCCCTCCTTCTTGATCGCCGCCATCGACGGCACGACCACCGCCATCATCTGCAGGATGATCGACGCCGAGATGTAGGGCATCACGCCCATTGCAAAGATCGAAAGGCGCTCGAGCGCGCCGCCCGAGAACATATTGAACAGCCCGAGGATCGTGCCTTCCTGGCTGTCGAACAGCCGCGCGAGCGCTACCGGATCGATTCCGGGCACCGGCACGAAGGTGCCGATGCGATAAACGATCAATGCGCCCACCATGAACAGCAGGCGATGGCGCATTTCGGTGTAGCGCGTGACTTCACCGAGCGCAATTGCCGTGTTGCCTGCCGTCGTTGCCATCGCTTGCTGTTGCGCGCCGCCAGGCCGATCAGGCTGCGACGCCCTCCTCGATCTTGCCGCCGGCCTGCTCGATGGCCGCGCGTGCACCCTTGGTTGCGCGCACCGCGGGGCCGCGCAGCGTGACGGCGCGGGCGATTGAGCCCGACAGGATGACCTTCGCCTTCTCGGTCTGCAGGGGAACGACGCTCGCGGCAATCAACGCGGCGAGATCGATGACGTCGGCCTTCACCTTGGTCAGGTCGGTCAACGTGACCTCGGCGCGGGTCGCATGCATCGCGGAACGGAAGCCGACCTTCGGCAATCGCCGCTGCAGCGGCACCTGGCCGCCCTCGAACCCGACCTTGTGATAGCCGCCCTTGCGGGCCTTCTGGCCCTTGCCACCCTTGCCGCAGGTCTTGCCCTGGCCGGCGGACGCGCCGCGTCCGACGCGCAGCCGCGGTCTTTTGCTGCCTTCAGCGGGTTTCAGTGTGTTCAGTCGCATCTCGTCGCTCCTCCGGTCGTCACGCGCGCTCGACGCCCAGCAGATGCCGTGCGACCTGGATCATTCCACGCACCTCAGCGGTGTCGGGAACGACGCGTGAATCACGAATCCGCCGCAGCCCGAGTCCGTAGACCGAGGCGCGGATATTCCGCAGCTGCCCGTGCACACTGCTCTTCAACGTAATCTTCAGCTGTTCCTTGTTCATTGCGATCAACCCAGGATCTCTTCGAGTGTCTTGCCACGCTTCGCCGCGATGCGATCCGGCGCGCTCATGCGCGAGAACGCATCGAAGGTCGCGCGCACGACATTGATCGGGTTGCGCGAGCCGTAGCTCTTGGCCAGGACATTCCGCACGCCGGCGCATTCGAATACCGCGCGCATGCCGCCACCGGCGATCACGCCAGTGCCGTCCGAGGCCGGCTGCATATAGACGCGGGTCGTGCCATGCCGTCCCTGCAGCGCGTAATGCAGCGTGGCGCTGCGCAGCGGCACCGTCGTCATGTTCTTGCGCGCCTGCTGCATGGCCTTCGCGATCGCCGTCGGCACCTCGCGCGCCTTTCCATAGCCGAAACCGACCTTGCCTGCGCCGTCGCCGACCACGGTCAGCGCGGTGAAGCCGAATTGCCGGCCGCCCTTGACGACCTTTGCAGTGCGGTTGACCGCGACCAGCTTTTCGACCAGGTCGTCGCCGGATGAGGATCTTTCCACTCGTGCCATTACGCTTCCCCCGGAATCAGAACTTGAGGCCGGCCTCGCGGGCCGCCTCGGCGAGCGCCTTCAGGCGCCCGTGATACTTGAAGCCGGAGCGATCGAACGCCACCGACGTGATGCCGGCCGCCTTCGCGCGCTCGGCGATTGCACGACCGACCGCGGCCGCCGCGGCCGCATTGCCCGTGCCCTTCAGGTCCTTCACGACGGCTTCCTGCACGGTCGAGGCGACCGCGAGCACTCGCGCGCCATCGGCGGTCGTCACCTGTGCGTAGATATGCCGCGGCGTGCGGTGCACCGTCAGGCGCGCCGTGCCGATTTCGTGGATCTTGGCGCGGCCGCGTTTCGCTCGCCGCAGGCGCCGGTCCTTTTTGGTCAGCTGTGCCATTAGGAACCTCTGATTTGCTCCGGCATGAGGCGCGTTACGCGCGCGCAATGGCGCGCCAAGGCGCGAGCCGAAGTCGAATAGTCGGGACTATGGACGAGGCGAGCAACGCCGACGCGCCATTGCCCGCGCGTAACCCTTCGGGACCGGGCGATTTTCGTCCCTGGCGGCGTCGCTCGTCGCTCATGTATCACCTGATACACGTCGCTCCTCGCTTCTTGCCAGGAACGAAAATCGCACACGGTCGCGCCCATGCCGGAGTAAATCAGAGGTTCCATACTTACTTCTTCTTGCCTTCCTTCATGACGATCCTCTCGCCGGCATAACGCACGCCCTTGCCCTTGTAGGGCTCGGGCGGCCGATAGCCGCGGATCACGGCGGCGACCTGGCCCACTTTCTGGCGGTCGATGCCCTTGATGATGATTTCGGTCTGGCTCGGCGTCTCGATGGAGATGCCCTCCGGAACCGGATAGCTGATCGGGTGCGAAAATCCCAGCGTCAGGTTCAGGTTCTTGCCCTGCACTGCCGCGCGGTAGCCGACGCCGACCAACTCGAGCTTGCTCTCGAAGCCCTTGGTAACGCCCACCACCATATTTGCGAGATTTGCGCGCGTGGAGCCTGCCGTCGCAACCCGTGTCGACGCGTCCTTGGCGGCCGTGACGGCGACCATCAGCTGCTGTTCCTTCTGCGCCACCGTGATGCCGCGCGCGATCTGCATCGTCAATGCGCCCCTGGCGCCCTTGATGGTCACGGCATCAGCCGCAAACGTCGCATTGACGCCTTTTGGCAGGTCAACCGGCAATTTTGCAATTCTTGACATGATCCGGGTTCCTCAGGCCACCACGCACAGGACTTCGCCGCCCTGGCCGGCGCGGCGCGCCGCGCGGTCGGTCATGACGCCGGCGGGCGTCGAGACGATTGCGATGCCGAGCCCGCCCAGCACTTTCGGCAATTCATCCTTCGAGCGGTACTGCCGCAGGCCGGGCCGCGACACGCGCTCCAGGCGCTCGATGACCGGCTTGCCGGCGTGATACTTGAGCGCGATGGTCAGCGTCGACTTTCCGCCGTCCTTGGTGACCGCGAAATCGCTGATGTAACCCTCGTCCTTCAGCACGCGGACAATCGCGAGCTTCACGCGCGAAGACTGCAGTGACACCTCGGGCTTTCCGGCGCCCTGGCCATTGCGGATGCGTGTCAAAAGATCAGAAATGGGGTCAGTCATGCTCATCGATGTCGCTCCTCACCAGCTCGCCTTGCGAAGTCCGGGCACGTCGCCGCGCATCGTCGCCTCGCGCAGCTTGACTCGTCCGAGGCCGAACTTGCGGTAGTTCCCACGCGAGCGGCCGGTGATCGCACAACGATTGCGCTTGCGCGCCGGGCTCGAATCGCGCGGCAACTTCTGCAACGACTCGATCGCCGTCATGCGATCCTCCTGCGACGCCTTCGGGTCGCGGATCTGTTCCTTGATCAGCGCGCGCTTTGCAGCGTACTTCTTCACCACTTTCGCGCGGCGCTTCTCGCGTTCGATCATGCTGGTCTTCGCCATCGGTCACTTCCTGAACGGAAAATTGAAGGCCTCGAGCAATGCCCGGCCTGACTTGTCGTTGTGCGCGTTGGTCGTGATCGTGATGTCCATGCCGCGCAACTGGTCGATCTGGTCGTATGCGATCTCGGGGAAAATGATCTGTTCCTTGACCCCGAAGCTGTAATTGCCGCGGCCGTCGAATGAGCGCGGGTTGACACCGCGGAAATCGCGGATGCGCGGCATTGCGACATTGATCAGCCGGTCCAGGAACTCGTACATGCGGGCGCCACGCAGCGTCACCATGCAGCCGACCGCGAGTCCCTCGCGGATCTTGAATGTCGCGACGGACTTCTTCGACTTGCGCACGGCCGGCTTCTGGCCGGTGATGCGCGCCAGGTCCGCGGTCGCCGCGTCCATGACCTTCTTGTCGGCAACGGCCTCGCCGACACCCATGTTCAAGGTGATCTTTGTCAGGCGCGGCACCTGCATGTCGTTCTTCAGGCCGAGGTCCTGACGGAGCTTCGGCATCACGACCTCGCGGTAGTGCTTGTGTAGCCTTGCTGTTGAAGCCATTTCTGCGGTCTCCACTCTCAGGAATCCACTACTTCGCCATTGGACTTGAAGTAGCGGACCTTGCGTCCGTTCTCGAGCAACTTGCGGCCGACACGATCGGCCTTCTTGGTCGCCGGGTTCCAGAGCGCCACATTCGAAAGGTGCAGCGGCGCCTCTTTCTGCACGATCGCGCCGGTCACGCCCTTCGCCGGATTTGGGCGCTGGTGCTTCTTGACCATGTTGACGTTCTCGACGAGCACGCGGCCACTGGCCAGGATATTGACCACGGTGCCGGTGCGGCCCTTGTCGCGTCCGGTCGTCACGACGACCGTGTCGCCTTTTCGTATCTTCTGCATCGTCCTACCCCCCGCCGTCAGAGAACTTCCGGCGCGAGCGAAATGATCTTCATGAACTGCACATTGCGCAGTTCGCGCGTCACGGGCCCGAAAATCCGGGTGCCGATCGGCTCGAGCTTGGGGGTCAGCAACACGGCCGCATTGCCGTCGAAGCGGATCAGCGACCCGTCCCCGCGGCGCACGCCACGCCGCGTGCGCACCACGACCGCGTCGTAAACCTCGCCCTTCTTGACCTTGCCACGCGGGATTGCGTCCTTGACGCTGACCTTGATGACGTCGCCGACACCGGCGTAACGGCGCCTGGTCCCGCCCATGACCTTGATGCACATCAGTTCGCGGGCGCCGGAATTGTCCGCCGCCACCAAGCGGGTCCTGAGCTGGATCATGGTCCTGGTCTCCCGTCGCTCATTCCGCCGGCGCGCGTTCGATCACGCGCACCAGACGCCATGCCTTGTGCCGCGACAAGGGGCGGCATTCGGCGATAGCCACCGTGTCGCCCGCGCGGCATTCGTTGTTCTCGTCGTGCGCGAGCAGCTTCGTCGTGCGCCGCACATACTTGCCGTAGGTCGGGTGCTTCACGAGCCGCTCGACCGAGACGGAAATCGTCTTGTTCATCTTGTTGCTGACGACGGTGCCGGTCAGCGTCCGCGCCGCCTTTTCCACCACCGGTGTCTCTGAAACGCTGGCCATCACGCCTTACTCCCGGCGGCAGTGCCGCGTCCAAGCTCTTTCAGCACGGTCTTGACCCGTGCAATATTCTTCCTGACCTTGCCGTGCTGGTCCGGCCGCGCCGGCTGCCCGGATGCGGATGCCATGCGCAGGTTGAATTGCTCGCGACGCAGCGCGATCAGTTCCTCGCGCAGTTCCGCCGCGGTCTTGCCGCGCAAATCCTTGATGCTCATCAACGCACCTGCCGCTTGACGAAGGCGGTGGTGACCGAAAGCTTGGCCGCCGCCAGCCTGAATGCCTCGCGTGCCTCCGACTCCGGCACGCCCTCGATCTCGAACAGCACCTTGCCCGGCAACACTTTCGCGACCCAGTACTCGACATTGCCCTTGCCGCTGCCCATTCGGACCTCGAGCGGCTTCTGGGTGATCGGCACATCCGGGAACACGCGGATCCAGATCTGGCCGCCGCGCTTCACGTAGCGCGTCATCGCGCGGCGCGCCGCCTCTATTTCACGCGCGGTCATGCGCGAGCGGTCCATCGCCTTCAGCCCGTAATCGCCGAATGCGACCGAGCTGCCCCGTGCCGCCATTCCGGACAGGTTTCCCTTGAACATCTTGCGGTACTTGGTCCGCTTGGGCTGCATCATGTCCCGTCGTCCTTATCGTTCAGCCGGCTGCCGGGTCGGGGGCGGCCAGCTTTTCCTGGGTCTCGACCACTTCGGCCTCGGCCTCCTCGCGATCGAAGACCTCGCCCTTGAAGACCCAGACCTTTACGCCGATGACGCCATAGGTCGTGCGCGCCTCGGCCAGCCCGTAGTCGATCTCGGCGCGGAATGTGTGCAGCGGGATACGGCCCTCGCGCGTCCATTCGGACCGCGCGATTTCGCCGCCATTCAGGCGCCCTGCCACGCGCACCTTCACGCCCAGCGCGCCGCTGCGCATCGTGTTGGTCACGGCGCGCTTCATCGCGCGCCGGAACATCACGCGCTTCTCGATCTGCTGCGCGATGCTCTCGGCCACAAGCTGCGCGTCGAGCTCGGGCTTCCTGATCTCGGCGATGTTCAGGCGCACGTCCTGCACCGTCATCTTCAGCAGCTTCGCGACCTCGACCCTGAGCTTCTCGATGTCCTCGCCCTTACGGCCGATCACGACGCCCGGCCGCGCCGTGTGGATCGTGATGTTGGCCTTGCGCGCCGCACGTTCGATGTGGATGCGGCTGACCGACGCGTCGGCCAGCTTCTTCCTCAGGAACTCGCGCACCCTCCAGTCGGAGAGGATGTACGATGGGAAACTCTTGGTATCCGCATACCAGCGCGACGTCCAGTCGCGCGTGATGCCGAGGCGGATACCGATCGGGTTGACCTTCTGACCCATTTGCTGCTCCGTTCTCCCGCTTCTTACCGGGCCTTGTCGGCCACGGTCACCTTGATGTGGGAAAGCCGCTTCACGATGCGGTTGCCACGGCCTTTCGCCCGCGCGTGGAAGCGCTTCGCCACCGGCGCCGCGTCCACCTCGATGCGGGAGATCTTCAGTTCATCGATGTCCGCGCCAAGATTCTGCTCGGCATTCGCGATCGCCGACTCGAGCACCTTGCGCACGATGCGCGCGCCTTTCTTCGGCGTGTACGCGAGGACGGCGAGCGCCTGCCCGACCTGCTGACCGCGCACCATGTCGGCCACGAGCCGGCATTTCTGCGGTGAGATGCGCGCGTGGCGCAGAATTGCTGACACCTGCATCGCATTACTCCGGGGTCGTCTCGACTTTCTTCGATGACGAGTGGCTCTTGAAAATCCGCGTCGGCGCAAACTCGCCGAGCTTGTGACCGACCATGTTCTCGGTCACCAGCAATGGCACGTGCTGGCGGCCGTTGTGCACGGCAATGGTCAGCCCGACCATGTCCGGCAGGATCATCGAACGCCGCGACCAGGTCTTGATCGGCCGGCGGTCGTTCTTTTCGCGGGCCACCTGCACCTTCTTCGCGAGATGCAGATCGACGAATGGGCCCTTCTTAAGGGAACGTGGCATCTCGTTTACGCTCCTTTCTTGCGCCTGCGCACGATGAAGGCATCGGTGCGCTTGTTGTTGCGCGTCTTCTTTCCCTTCGTGTGCCAGCCCCACGGGGAAACCGGGTGCGGGTTGCCCTGCCCCGAGCGGCCCTCGCCGCCGCCGTGCGGATGGTCGACCGGGTTCATCACGACGCCGCGCACGGTCGGCCGGATTCCGCGCCAGCGCTTCGCGCCGGCCTTGCCGAAACTCCGCAGGTTGTGCTCGTCGTTGCCGATCTCACCGATCGTCGCGCGGCAATCCACGCTGACCTTGCGGGTCTCGCCGGACTTCAGCTTCAGGATCGCGTTTCCGCCCTCGCGGCCGCTGTACTGCGCCGAGCTGCCCGCGGCGCGCGCGATCTGGCCGCCCTTGCCGGGCTTCAGCTCGACGTTGTGCACCAGCGAGCCGACCGGGATGTGCCGCAATGGCATCGCATTTCCGGATTTGATCGGCGAGTCGGCGCCGGATTGCAGTTCGTCGCCCGTATCCACGCCCTTCGGCGCGAGGATATAGCGGCGTTCGCCGTCCTTGTAGAGCAGGAGCGCGATGTACGACGAGCGGTTCGGGTCGTACTCGAGACGCTCGACCTTTGCGGTGATTCCGTCCTTGTCGCGGC
The DNA here is from genome assembly GCA_016844605.1 of Steroidobacteraceae bacterium. Classification (GTDB taxonomy): domain Bacteria; phylum Pseudomonadota; class Gammaproteobacteria; order Steroidobacterales; family Steroidobacteraceae; genus SCUD01. Next base: position 2,997 of record JAENJD010000038.1, on the reverse strand, counting down.
GGAAATCGATCAACCGGTAGTTGTGCTTGTGGCCCGAACCCTTGTGGCGCGTGGTCATGCGCCCGGCATTGTTGCGCCCGCCCGTGGACTTGTGGCCGACCACGAGCGCGCGCACCGGCCCACCGCGGTGCAGCTTCGAGCGGTCGGGCCGCAGCTGGAAGCGCGTTCCAGGCGAAGTCGGCTTGAGTTTCTTCAGTGGCATGATGCTGTCCTGTGACCTGGCTCAGGCGCGCTCGGCGCCGGCCATCTCGATGGCCTGGCCCTCGGCCAGGCGCACATAAGCTTTCTTCCAGTCCGAACGGCGGCCCAGGGAGCGCCCGAATTTCTTGCTCTTGCCCGCGACGTTGACGACCCGTACCGTGTCGACCTTGACCTCGAACATGAATTCGACCGCGGCGCGGATCTCCGGCTTGGTCGCGTCGGTGCGAACCCGGAATACGTACTGGCCGCCCTGCTCGGCGATGCGCGCGCTCTTTTCCGACACATGCGGCGCGATCAGCACATTGATCAATCGTTCCTTCGAGATCGCGCTCATGCCAGCCGCTCCTCGAGCATGCGCAACGCGCCCACGGTCGCCAGCACCTTCGGGTAGCGCACCAGGCTCATCGGATCGAGACTTGCTACCGGCAGCACGTCGACGCCCACCAGGTTGCGGGACGCCAGGTGCAGCTTCTCGTCATAGGCCTCGATCAGGATCAACACGTTCTCAAGACCGAGTTCGGCCAGCTTGCCGACCAGCATCTTCGTTTTCGGCGCATCAAGTTCGAGCGCGCCGGTCACCAGCAGTCGTTGCTGGCGCACGAGTTCGGACAGCATCGAGCGGATCGCGCCACGGTACATCTTGCGATTGACCTTCTGCGCGTAGCTCCGGGGCTTCGCCGCAAATGCGCGCCCGCCGCCGACCCAGATCGGGCTGCGGATCGAGCCTGCGCGTGCGCTGCCCGTGCCTTTCTGCGCCCACGGCTTCTTGCCGCCGCCGCGCACCTCGGCCTTGGTCTTCTGTGCCTTGGTGCCGGCGCGGCCCGCGGCCGCGTAGGCAGTCAGCACCTGATGGATCAACGGCTCGTTGAACTCACGGCCGAAGGTCGCATCGCTGACATCGATTTCGGAGCCGGACGCCCCGCCATTCACCAGCTTCAGCTTCATCGCTAGCGCCTCTGCGTCACTTTTTCGTTGCGGCCACGAACTTGCGGCGCTTGCCGGCCTCGGCCTTGACCGACGGCCTGACCACGACGCGTCCGCCCGGGGCCCCGGGCACAGACCCGCTGACCAGCAGCAGGTTGCGCTCCAGGTCCACCTGGACGACCTTCAGATTCTCTTCCGTGCGGCGCACGCCACCCATGCGGCCCGCCATGCGCTTGCCGGGGAACACGCGGCCCGGGGTCTGACGCTGGCCGATCGAGCCGGGCGAGCGGTGCACGACCGACGCGCCGTGACTCGCGTAGCCGCCGGCAAAGCCGTGCCGTTTCATGACGCCGGCAAAGCCCTTGCCGATCGTCGTACCCATCACATCGATGACCTGCCCGGCTGCGAACATGTCGACCTTGAGCTCGGCGCCAGACTTCAGGTCCGCGCCCTCGCCGGCGGCGAGCCGGAACTCGAACAGGCCCTCGCCCGGCAGCACGCCCGGCTTGGCGTAGTGGCCGGCGGCAGGCTTTGTCAGGCGGGAGGCGCGACGGGTGCCGACCGTGACCTGGACGGCGCGATAGCCGTCGGGGCTCGCGTCCTTGACTTGCACGATGCGGTTTGGCAATGCCTCAATGACCGTCACCGACAGGGCGTCGCCCGCGTCGGTGAATACCCGAGTCATGCCGGCCTTCCGGCCGACCAGACCTATGGTCATGATTTATATCCTTTATTCACCGCACCGGCTGCAATTGGCCGATGCTGTCCCAACCTATTCCACCGGTTCCGCGGTGGTGCCAAAACACCCCGGCCACGGCCGGTTTCGTCCCCGCAAAAAGCGACGGCGGAAGGTTCTGGTCCCTTGCGCGGTTCAGGGCGAAAACGAGCCGCCTAGTATAGCGGCCCGTCGTATCAGTTCAACTTGATCTGCACATCCACGCCGGCCGGCAGCTCAAGGCGCATCAGCGCATCGACCGTCTTGTCGGTCGGGTTGACGATGTCCATCAGGCGCTTGTGGGTGCGTATCTCGTACTGGTCGCGCGCATCCTTGTCGCCGTGCGGGGCGACCAGCACCGTGAAGCGCTCGATCTTGGTCGGCAATGGCACCGGGCCACGCACGGTTGCCCCCGTGCGGCGCGCGGTCTCGACGATTTCGCGCGCCGAGGTGTCGATCAGCTTGTGATCGAATGCCTTCAGGCGAATCCGGATGTTCTGGCTGGTTGCCATCGCTGCACCTTTACTTCAGTACTTTTGACACGACACCGGCGCCGACGGTGCGGCCGCCCTCGCGAATCGCGAAGCGCAGTCCTTCCTCCATCGCGATCGGCGCAATCAGCTCCACCACCATCTTGATGTTGTCCCCCGGCATGACCATCTCCACCCCCGCCGGCAACTCGATCGTCCCGGTCACGTCGGTGGTGCGGAAATAGAACTGCGGCCGGTATCCTTTAAAGAAGGGGGTGTGCCGGCCGCCCTCCTCCTTGGTCAGCACGTATACCTCGCACTCGAAATTGGTGTGCGGGTTGATCGAGCCGGGCTTGGCCAGCACCTGCCCGCGCTCCACTTCCTCACGCTTGGTGCCACGCAGCAACACCCCCACGTTGTCGCCCGCCCGGCCCTCGTCCAACAGCTTCCTGAACATCTCCACGCCCGTGCAGGTGGTCTTGAGCGTCGGCTTCAGGCCCACGATCTCGATCTCGTCGTTGATCTTCACGATCCCGCGCTCAATGCGCCCGGTCACCACCGTGCCGCGCCCCGAAATCGAGAACACGTCCTCGATCGGCATCAAAAATGGCTTGTCAATCACCCGCACCGGGGTCGGAATGTAGCGGTCCATCTCCGCCACCAGCTTGACCACCGACTCCGCACCCA
>JAENJD010000037.1 GCA_016844605.1 Steroidobacteraceae bacterium | reverse complement strand
GCAGCATCCATGGGCCGCAAATATACGCTCCCGCAGAAATCCGCTCAAACGCAGTCGAATTGCGACAGAGAGCCTGCGCGGCGCCGGGCTAGCCTCCGCGCATGTCACGTGGATTCACCCTGATCGAGTTGTTGGTCGCGCTCGCGCTGGCCGCGGTCCTCGCGACCATCGCCTATCCGGGCTTCACCACGTGGTTGCTCGACAGCCGGCGCGATGCGACTGTCATGACCGCCCTGCACGCGGTGCATGCCGCGCGACAATTCGCTGCCACACGCGATGAGTCGGTTGAACTCTGCGGCTCGCTCGATGCCGTGCATTGCTCCGGCCGGACCGATTGGTCCACAGGACTGCTCGTTATCGGCGCAGACAGCAGCGTCCACCGCAACCTTTCTTCGTCGGAAGCAGCTCACGGACCGACACTGAAATCCAACCGCGCGTCGATCCACTTTGAGCCAGGCACGAGCTATGCAAGCCCCGCAACAATCACCGTCTGTGATCGGCGCGGTGGTGGCGCCGCGCGCGCTGTCATCGTGAGCCGCAGCGGTCGCCCCAGGGTGAGCAAACACGACGCTTCGAATCGGGTGCTGCAATGCTGAAGAACGCCCGGACGCGCGGCTTCACGTTGACTGAGGCACTCGTGGCAATAGCAATCATGGTTGTGGGCCTCGCGGGCTCGGCAGCGCTCCTGTTGCAAACCGTGCGTCAGGAACGCGAATCCGGCAGCCGTCGCATGGCATTGCGGATCGCGACTTCGATGGCAGATCAGCTTCGCGCACTCCGGAGGCCAGACGGGCGTGCGGTCCTGGCGATTACCGGGATCGGGGCAATGGTCGCCTGTGCTGAGCATCCGCCCAGTTGCGAAACGGAACGTGCCGCTGAATGGATTCGAATTTCCTGGCTCGCAGACGCGGCCTTGTCGTTACCGCAGGGCGCTGCAGCAGGTGTCGGCGCACCGGATCCAGTGCTTCCGGAATATCTCATCTCGATCGACTGGCCGGCGGCCGGTGGCGGCATGGAGCGACTCCGGCTGCCGGTGACCACATGACAAGAATCAACGGTCACACGCTCGTCGAGCTGATGATCGCGATGCTGCTCGTGCTGATTGCGAGCGCCGGGTCACTGGCGTTGGTTGCGCGTGGCCGCGCGGCGCAGCGAACCGGCGAGGCAGTGGCGAAGCTCGAGGAAACCACCGATGCCGCGTTTACGATCCTGGTTGAAGAATTGCACATGGCCGGCTATCTGGGCCTCGCCACGCCGGGGAGCCCGGTCAATGGCTCGAGCGCGATCGGTGTCCTGGAAGGACCCGGACTTGCCGTAGCCGGTGGTTGCGGTGATTCGCTGGCTCACGACCTCAACAGGATCATCTCGGCGGCAGACGGCACGTACCGGGTCGATACCGCCGCTCCGCTCCGGTGCGGGGCGGGGCCGATCGGCCGGGTGATTGCGGGCGCGGACACGCTGACTGTACGACGCGCGTCTGCATCCGCTTCTGTACCGGATGCTGGTCGCCTGCAGATCGAGTCCAGCCTTCGTGCGGCCCGCCTGATGACGGATGGCATTGCATACCTTGGCACCGCTGCGCGCGTTCACGACCTGGAAGTCAGCGTCTTTTATGTCAGCGCCGATTCCAGTGCACAGCGCGGATGGCCTTCGCTGCGCCGCAAGCGCCTGGTCGGCGGCACCCGACCTGCGTTCCAGGACGAAGAACTTGTCACGGGCGTCGAAGACATGCAGGTGGAGTTCGGACTGGACGACATGGACGACGCAGACGATTCCATCGATCGCTGGGTCACACCGGCGGCAATACCGGCGCAGGACACGCCGCGCGCGATCCGTCTGTGGATCCGTGCGCGCAGTGATACGCCCGAAAACCCGGCAATGACTCTCCCGGCACTTGGCTATTCGAATCGTGTCGCATCATCCGTATCAAGTCGGTACCGGCGCAAACTCTCGAGTCGCGTCATTGACCTTCGCAACATGCAGGGCAGGCCGTGAAGCACGCGGCTAAAGGAGCCGCACTTGCGGTCGCACTCATATTGTTGTCTGGCCTCTCCGCGCTCGCTCTCGCAGCGGCCGCCGCCGCTGTCACCGCACTTGCGCTGGCTGGATACCAACAAGCGGCGGCCCTTGCGTTCGAGGCAGCGGAAGCTGGTGTCGCCCATGCATTGATCGCGGCGAAGGAGCATCCGGGCCCGGACGCTGCCGGACCAAAGCCGCACCGCGTAGGAGGCACGGCTGATGCGCGCTTCGAGACACAAACGACGGAGGTCAAAGGTGATGGCGCATTGCCGCCGGGATTCAGCATTGGCGCGACTGATCATGCATTTCAGGCGCAGCACTACCTGATCCTGTCCGACGGCCATGCGACGCGGAATGCGCGGGTGCGGCTCGAACAGGGTTTCTATGTCGTGGTTCCACACCAATGAGTGAATGCCGTGCGATCAAACGACTGCTGACATTGGCGGCGAGCCTCGCAATTTCATTTGCGGGCCCGGCCTGGGCCGATCCGGACGAGGCATGGCTCATGCACGCGCCATTGCCGGCAGGTGTCAGGCCGTTGCTGGTCATCGTGCTCGATACCTCGGTCGCGATGGAACGGCCAATCCTGATTGCCGAAACCTACGATTCCCGGACTGACTATGCTCCGGCAGTCGACGCAGCGCACCGATGCGACTCACAGCGCGTGTATTGGAGGCGTGGGCCCGGATCGGCGCCGGACTGCGCAACGATGACAGGGCTTTCCATCGAAACCGCGACAGCGCAAACCGGAATGAACTGCGATTCCGCGCGCCACGCGATTGCAAGCCACGGTTATTTTGTCACCGCGCGCGCGGCGCAATGGAATCCAATGGGAAAGCATTGGGGTGCGCCACGCAAGGACAGTGTTGATGCCGTTGAATGCCGGAGCGACCGCGGACGCCATGGACACGAGGCCGGTCCGTGGTTCGCCACCGATGGGCCATCCGGGCCGTGGAGCGGAATGGCGGCCGCCGAAATTGATTGGGATGCTGCGCCGCACGGTGCTCCATACATCTTCTATGCGGGCAACTTCCTGAACTACCTGGCAGCCTCCAGCCGGACAACTGAAACGACTCTCGCAGCTGCGGTAATCGCAATGATTACCGCAGCCATCGACTCAACGGATGAACTGGACGTCGCATTGATCCGCTACTCCGATCGCGAGCCCGACGCCGCAGGTGGATTCGTCATGCTCGCTCCGGCATCCGCCGCGGTGGCTGCCGCGAGAATTCCGGCGTTGTTGACAGGTCTCTTCACGTCCGCTGGCGCACCGCTCGCCGAGACGATGACCGAAATCGTGGCCTGGATGTCTGGAGACCATGTGCGCTACGGCGGCGATGCGCGTGCTGATGCTGCCGCGCGTGACCCGCAGGATCCCATGCGCTATCTGTCACCGTTCGCGAGTCCCTGCCGGCCCGCAACGATTGCCGTAACGACACCCGGCATCTCATCGCAGGACGAGGAGGCCCGGCTCATCGCACAGGACCTGCCCGGGTTTTCTGAACTGACCGGTGGTTGCGATGCGAACTGCGCGCCCGCAATTGCGCAATGGCTGGCGCAGGCCGACTTGCGGGTGGATCTGCCGGGGCGGCAATTTGCGTCGCTGAACTGGGTCACTCAATCACCGCGGCCGACTCTCGTGGCCGAATCACAGGGTCAGGCTGGCGGCACCGTCGAGTCTGCGGAAAATCCGCTCGCCTTCGCAAATGTCGTCGCACGCAGTCTGCAACACAGCGTGGCAATCGCCGCCGGCCCGCAATTGTCAGAAGCCGGCCTGCTCCTTGCGGACGAATCGTCGAGCCAGCCAGCCGTCTTTTACGGCCTGTCAGCGCCGCGGCCGCGGCACCGCTGGCTGGGCAACCTGCTGCGCTACGGACTCCAGGCTCCCGCAAGTCTGCTGGCAACGCCCGTGGTGATCGGCCGCGACGGACAAGCTGCGCTCGATCCGGAAACGGGCATGCCCCGGCAGGACAGCAGTAGCGCGTGGAGCGATCACCCGGATGGCAATGACCTGCTTTCTGGTGGCGCTGCGGCCCAATTGCCTGTCGCGGCATTGCGACGGCTGTACAGCGATGTCACGAGCGACGTGCTGACATCTGCCCGGAATCGCCTGGTGCCCGGCAATGTGACAGTCAACGCGCGACTCCTGGGTCTGGGTCCGCAGGATCAGGAAAATCCGGACAACGTCATGTCCTGGCTGTTGAATCAACGCCGGATCGGCGACCCGGGCCAGCATGCGCCGTCGACCGTAAGCGATGCTGGCGACGGTACCCACACCGTATTTCTCGCGACGCACGATGGCCTGTTGCATTCATTCGACGGCGATACGGGCGCCGAGCGATGGGCATTTATTCCCAGACAGCTGCTGCCGCGCCTGCCGGAACTCATGCGCGATGAGGAAACCATCATCAGAAGCCACGGCATCGATGGAACACTGCTCCTGCATCGCTACGATCCCGATGGAGATGGACAAATCGACGTGTCGGCTGGCGAGCACCTGTGGCTCATTTTTGGGCTTGGCCGCGGCGGCAGCGGCTACTACGCACTGGATGTCGCGTCGCCAGACGAGCCAGGATTGATGTGGTCACTCGACCCGACCGATCTTGGTGGCGACGCCGAGAGCTGGGCGGAACCGGTCATTTCCAGATTGACGATCGACGGCGCCGGCCAAACAAGCTCCTGGGTCGTCGCGCTGGCGGGCGGATACGATCGCGCCTTCGATTTCCCGCATGCACCAGCGAACTCCGCCGGCGCGTCGCTATCCATTTTCGATGCTGCAAGCGGGCATCGGTTGTGGCGAGCCGCGGGCAACGCCGCATTACTGCCCGACCTTCGGCTGCCAGAAATGACCGCAAGCCTTGCGTCTGCGCCCAGCATTCTCGATCTCGACGGTGATGGCTACGCCGATCGCCTCTACTTAGTCGACGTCGGTGGTGGCCTGTGGAGGATGGATCTGCGCAATGGCGCTGTAGCGGCGAATCTGGCGCAGGCCCGCCTGGTGGCACGCCTTGGCGGCGAAGGCCAGCGCTTCTACTCAACACCCGACATCGCGATGGTCCGGGAATCCAGCGGCCTGGTGCCTGCGATCTCGATTGGTTCCGGCTGGCTTGCCAGACCTCGTGATGCAGGAATCACGGACAGGATTTACTCGATAAGAGACCGGCAATCCACCGGCGCAACTCTGCGGGAGCCGGATCTGCATGATGCAACGGATGGCCAGCAAGCAATGCCCGCGAGCGCTCCGGGCTGGTTTGTGCGACTGGACGCGCACGGCCCCGGTGAAAAAGTGATCGGCTCATCGCTGACCTTCGATCACCGCCTGCATTTCCTCACGTACCAGCCAGAAACCGCGCCTGCGTCGGCTGTCTGCGGACCGCCGCAGGCGGTTCGGCGCCTGCGCACGCTCGATGTGCGAACCGGGCTTCCTTCAAACCGGCTGAACCTGCCCGGAGATCCGGACGAGCGTGAATTGCCTGGTTCAGGCCTGCCTTCCGGGTTTCGTTTCGCATTCCCAGGTCCTTGGGAAGGAGCTTGCCCGGATTGTCGCGCAACACCATTCGGCCTGATCGGCAGCGAAATTTTCGATGCCGGATTTGCCAACGACCCGGTCAAGACCTCATGGCGCAAATTGCCAATCGAACCGGATTCTCGCTGATCGAAGTGATGGTCGCGCTCGTGATCGTCGCGATCACCGCAACGTATGCACTTACCTCATACCGACGGTACCTCGTGCGCAGCTATCGACTCGAAGCTGTCCAGGGTCTGCTTGCCGCTGCGGCGGAGCAGGAGAAATTTTACCTGGCGCATGGGCGCTACAGCGACCGGCTGGATTCCGTCATCGGAGATGAGCCGCCGGGTCTGCCCGTGGCTTCAATCACGCCCCACCGGCGGTACGAGATGGCGATCGAGCTCGCCGATGCAGGCGTCTTTAGGCTGGTGGCACTGCCGCTCGCGAACAGCGGCCAAGGGGACGACACCGAATGCAGGCAGTTTTCGATCGACGAGAGCGGCCGGCGTCAGGCTCACGACTCGGCGGGCAACGACTCGACGAGTCGTTGCTGGTGATCGCACTAGATCGCCTGTGTTTTCGTCACTCCACGCAGCGACTGCGGCAACCCGAACACGACTTTTTCCTCACGTCCGATCACCTCGACGCCTTCCTGTCCGCCCCACTCGCGTAGCCGCGCGACCACCTGTTGCACCAGCGCCTCCGGTGCCGAGGCGCCGGCCGTGACTCCGACCACGCGCTGGCCTTCGAACCATTCGCGCTTCATGTCATCGGCGCCATCCACGAGATAGCCCGGGATGCCGCTCGTGGTCGCGATTTCGCGCAGGCGATTGGAGTTGGAACTCGACTGCGAGCCGACCACCACCAGCACGTCACATCGCGCGACCAGTTGCTTGACCGCGTCCTGACGATTCTGGGTCGCGTAGCAGATGTCTTCCCTGCGCGGACTCACGAGCGTCGGGAAACGGGTGCGCAGCACCGCGACGATCCGCGCCGTGTCATCCACCGAAAGCGTGGTCTGGGTGACCAGCGCAAGCTTTGCTGCATCACGCACGGCAAGCTGCTCGGCGTCCGCGACCGTCTCGACCAGGTGGATGCGCCCGCCGAAGGAGGCATCGAAGCGCCCCATCGTGCCTTCCACCTCCGGGTGCCCGGCATGGCCGATCAGGATCACGTCGAGGCCGTCCATCGCATAACGGCCGACTTCCATGTGAACCTTGGTGACCAATGGGCAGGTCGCGTCGAATACCGAGAGTTCCCGGCGCGCGGCTTCGATCTCCACGGCGCTTGAGACGCCGTGTGCGCTGAAAATCAGTGTGGCGCCATCGGGCACGGCGTCAATCTCATCCACGAACACCGCGCCGAGGCCGCGCAGCCGATCGACGACGAAGCGGTTGTGCACGACTTCATGCCTGACATAGATGGGTGCGCCGAACAGCGCAATGGCGCGCTCGACGATGTCGATGGCGCGATCGACACCCGCGCAGAATCCACGCGGGTTGGCGAGCAACACTTTCATCCGGACGGCCCCTTGGTGCGACGCGTGTGCATCAGTGCGTCGATGACCAGCATGATCGCGCCGCTCGTGATCGCAATGTCGGCGACATTGAAGGCCGGGTAGTACCACTGCTGCCAATGGAAATGCAGGAAGTCCACGACGTGCCCCTGCGCGAGCCGGTCGATGCCATTGCCGATCGCGCCGCCGAGGATCATCGCGAGCCCGATCGTCAGCCATGGATAGCCGCGTGCCGGCAGCGTGTAGAGCCACCAGGTGATCGCGATGCTGATGGTCCCGGCGAGGCCGACAAAGAACCAGCGCTGCCAGCCGCCGGCCTGCGCCAGCAGGCTGAAGGCCGCGCCCGTGTTGTGCAATCGCGTCAACTCGAGCATCGAACCGAGCGGCATTACCTCATAGAGCTGGAGCTGGCTCACGACGATCCACTTGGTCAGCTGGTCGGCTGCCACGACGATGATGGAGAGCCACAGCCACACGAGCCCGGTCGGCTTCGGAAAGAGTTCGTCCTTCACGCGTAATGCCTCGTCTCGCCGGGGCCATCCAGATTGCTGACGCAGCGCGCGCAGATCTCCGGATGCCGCGGATCGACGCCCACGTCGAGCCGGCGGTGCCAGCAGCGCGCGCACTTGGGTGCATCCTGCACGCCGACGGTGATCCAGGCGCCGGTCTTTGCAACCGAGGTCGCCGGCACCGCGTCGGCCCCCCGGTCCGCGGCTGGCAACAGTCGCGCCGAAGACGTAATCAGCACGAATCGCAGTTCATCGCCGATGGCCGCCATGCGGCGATGCTGCGCCTCGTCGAGATAGACGTCCACCGCAGCCTCCAGCGGCGCACCCAGCTTGCCCGCCGCGCGCAGCTGCTCGAGTTCTCGTGAGACATCGGTCTTGAGCGCGATCACGGCATCCCAGTCGATCGCTTTCGATGCATGGACCGCAGGCAAAGCCCACCAGGTTGCGAGCAGGACGGATTCGTCGCGCGCGCCCGGCAGGTACTTCCAGATTTCCTCGGCTGTGAATGAGAGGATTGGCGCAAGCCAGCGCACCATCGCCTCGGCAACGTGATACATGGCGGTCTGCGCAGAACGCCTTGCGGGGCTCGTCGACCCCATCGTGTAGAGGCGGTCCTTCAGTATGTCCAGCCAGAACGCGCCAAGCTCGATCACACAGAAGCCGTGCACCTTCTGGTAGGCCAGGTGGAAATCATAATCGCGGTAGGCCTTGATGACTTCCTCCTGAAGTGCGGCCGCGCGAGCGAGTGTCCAGCGGTCAATCTCCAGCATCTGTTCGACCGGCAGCACATCCCGCGCCGGATCGAAGCCCGCCAGATTGCCCAGCAGGAATCGCACGGTATTGCGCATGCGACGGTAGCTGTCCGACGTGCGCTTCAGGATCTCGTCGGAGACACTCATCTCCGAGCTGTAGTCGGTCGCGGCAACCCACAGCCGCAGCACGTCGGCGCCCAGCGAGTGCATGACCTTTTGCGGCGCGACCACATTGCCGAGTGATTTGGACATCTTGCGGCCCTTGTCGTCCACCGCAAAGCCATGCGTGACGACCTGCCGGTAGGGTGGGACGCCGCGGCCGGCAACGGAAGCGAGCAGCGAGCTGTGAAACCAGCCGCGATGCTGATCGGAGCCTTCGAGGTACACATCCACCGGAAATGGAATGACATCCGGACGCAGTGCCGGCAGGCAATGGTGCACGACGCCGGAGTCGAGCCACACGTCCATGACGTCGTCGCATTTCTCGTAGACGAGTGACTCGTCGCCGAGCAGCTGGCGCGGATTCAGCGCGAACCAGGCCTCGATGCCGCCCTCCTCGACCAGCTTTGCAATCCGTTCCAGCAGTTCCGGGGTCTGCGGATGCGGTTCGCCCGTTTCCTTGTGCACGAACATGGCAAGCGGCACGCCCCAGGCGCGCTGGCGCGAGATGCACCAGTCCGGGCGCGTCTCGATCATGCTGGTCATGCGCTGCTCGCCCCAGTCCGGGACCCAGCTCACCGTGCGGATTCCTGCGAGCGCATCGCGCCGCAGGCCTTCCTTTTCCATGCTCAGGAACCATTGCGGCGTCGCGCGGAAGATCACAGGTGACTTGTGGCGCCAGCAGTGCGGATAGCTGTGCCGGTAGGGTTCGTGATGGATCAGGCGGCCTGCCTTTTGCAGCGTATCGATGATCGCGGCATTGGCGTCGAAGACTGACTGGCCCTCGAACAGCGGTGTACCGGCGACGAATCGTCCGTCCGGTCCGACCGGATTGTCGATCGGCAGGCCATACTTGCGGCCCATCTCGTAATCATCTGCGCCATGGCCCGGCGCCGTGTGCACGGCCCCGGTGCCGGTCTCGAGCGTCACATGCCCGCCCAGGATCACAGGGACCTCACGTTCGTAGAATGGGTGTTCCAGCCGCAGGCCCTCGAGTGCCTCGCCGGTCGTGGTCGCAAGCACACGACTCGCGGTTACGCCGATGCGTTTCGCTACAGCGGCAGCAAGGCCCTCGGCAACGACCATCCGCTCGAGACCCGACGGCCGTTGGTACTCCACTAGCACATAGTCGAGCTTGGGATGCAGGCACACGGCCTGATTCGCCGGCAGCGTCCAGGGAGTCGTGGTCCAGATCGCGACCGAAGCATCCGCGAGATCGCTGCTGGTGAGCCCGAAGCGGCGCGCGGCATCGAGTGGATCCACGATCTTGAAGCGCACGTCCACCGACGGCGAGGTGTGCTCTTCGTACTCGACCTCAGCTTCCGCGAGCGACGAGCGGCAGTCCAGGCACCAGTGCACCGGCTTGAAGCCGCGCACCAGGTGGCCGCGGCGGATGATGGCGGCAAAGGCGCGCAGCTGCTCCGCCTCGTAGCGCGCAGCCATCGTGAGATAAGGGTTGTTCCAGTCGCCGATGACGCCGAGGCGCTGGAAGTCCAGGCTCTGCACCTCCACCTGGCTCGTGGCGAATTCACGGCAGGCCTTGCGGAAGGCATTGGCATCCAGTTTCTGGCCCACGCGTCCATGCTTCTTTTCGACCTGCTGCTCGATCGGCAGGCCATGACAGTCCCATCCCGGCACGTAGGGCGAGTCGTAGCCGTCGAGCGAGTGCGACTTGACGATGATGTCTTTCAGTATCTTGTTGACCGCGTGACCGATGTGGATCACGCCGTTGGCATAGGGCGGGCCGTCCAGCAGCACGAACTTCGGGCGCCCGGCAAACTTCTTGCGCTGCTTCCCATAGATGTCGTTGTGCTGCCAGGCCTCCACGAAACCCGGCTCGCGACGCGCGAGATCCGCCTTCATCGGGAAGTCGGTGTTCGGCAGGTTGAGCGTACTCTTGTAATCCACGTCTACCCTCTTGTGCCGAGCAGCTCGCGCGCCCGGCTCGCATCCCGATGCATCTGTGCTGTCATCGCAGCGAGATCGGAATAATGCACTTCGTCGCGCAACTTGGCGATCAGGTCCACGGCGAGCCGGCGACGATACAGATCACCATCGAAATCGAACAGGTGAACCTCCAGCAACCACTCGACGCCGCCCACTGTCGGCCTGGTGCCGACCGAGGCAACTCCGGGCAACCCCTCGGGACCCGCGCCGGACACACGCACGGCGAATATGCCGGCCACCGGTGAAACGCGCCGATGCAGGCGCATATTGGCGGTCGGAAAGCCGAGTCGCCTGCCGAGGCGTTTGCCCGCAATCACGCGACCGCTGATGCGAAAGTCACGGCCCAGCAGCGCCCTCGCCTCATCGAGACGCCCGGCGGCGAGTGCTGCGCGCACTCGTGTCGAACTCACGGGCTCACCGCCGAACACATGCTGCGGCAACTCGTCGACGCCGAAGCCAAGCCGCGCGCCCTCGGCCCGCAGCAGCGCGACGTCGCCGCTGCGACCCTGCCCGTAACGAAATCCTGTGCCGATCACGACCTGTTTCGCTCCCAGGGCCCGGCCCAGTACCCGCTCGATGAATGTCACGCCATCCCACGCGCTCAGCGCCGCGCCGAAGCGCAGGACACGCAGCTCGGCCACGCCCGCAGCACCCAGCATCTCCGCCTTGTCCCGCAGGCGCATCAGGCGCGTCGGCGCCGACTGCGGCGCGAAATACTCGCGCGGATGCGGCTCGAAGGTCAGCACCGCGGTTGGCAAGCCCGTCTCGCGGCTGCGCAGAGCGAGCCGGGCGAGGATGGCCTGGTGACCCAGGTGCAGCCCGTCAAAGTTGCCGATCGCGACCACACAGCCGCGGCTTGCCGCTCGGGTGGAATCGAAACCGCGAGTGATCAACATCGCCTGGGAACGCCGGCCGGAACCAGCGTGAATTATATTGATTTCAGGTCGCGCGGGCGCGCGCCCGTGAGCCACAGAGCCAGGAAATAGACGACCACGCCGCCGCTGACACAGAGCGTGAGCTGCAATGCCCTGACCGCCGGCTTCCATTCAGTCCATGCAGCCCAGTCACCGGATATCCACCACAGCAAGCCCGCCATCGCCGCGCTCGCGAACCCCACCTGCGGCAACAGCCGGCGCCAATGCGTTGAAGGCGTGTAAACACCCTGGCGGCGCAACCCGCGGTACAGCAGCGTCGCATTGATGATTGCCGACAGCCCGGTGGACAGCGCAAGCAGTGCATGCGGTACGGGAAACCCGTTCCGATATGCCGGAACGACGACCGCCAGGTTGAATGCCATGTTGATCGAAAGCGAAATTATGCCGACTTTGACCGGCGTCTTCGTGTCCTGGCGCGCGAAATACCCCGGCGCCAGCACCTTGACGAGCGAAAAACCCATGAGTCCCAGTGAATACGCCATCAGCGCATAGCTGGACATCAGCACGTCCCGCGTGCTGAAGGCTCCGTAACCGAACAGCGTCGCCATCATCGGGCCGGACAGCATCAGGAGTCCCACTGCCGCCGGTGTCGCGACGACTATGGTCAGGCGCAATGCCCAGTCGAGCGTGGCGTTGAATTTCTCCGGCGACTCACCCGCGTGATGCGAGGAGAGCCCCGGCAGGATCACGGTTGCGAGCGCGATTGAGAACACGCCCATCGGAAACTCGACGAGCCGGTCCGCGTAGTACATCCACGAAATGCTGCCAACCATCAGAAAAGAAGCGATCAAGGTGTCCAGAAGCAAAGAGACCTGTGCGACCGAGGAGCCGAAAATTCCGGGCAGCATCAGCCGTGCGATGCGACGAACCCCCTCGTGTGCGCGGTCCCAGCGCGGTCGTGGCAGCAGGCCCAGCTTGTGCAATGCCGGAAATTGGGCCAGCAGCTGCAAGAAGCCCGCCACGAACACGCCGATTGCGAGCACCAGGCCCGGCTTCGGGAAATACGGCGCCACGAAACCGGCCGCAACGATCATGACGACGTTCAGCAGGATCTGGTTGAAAGCAGGCACGCCGAAGCGGCCATAGCTGTTGAGTACCCCGCTGCCCAGGGCCACCAATGAAATGAAGAACAGGTACGGGAATGTGAAGCGCAGCATTTCGACCGTGAGGTCGAATTGCTCGCCGTCATCGCGAAACCCTGGCGCGAAGAGAAAAGCGAGCACCGGCGCAGCAATCACACCGATCGCGGTGATACCAAACAGCAGCACGCCGAACACACCGCTGACACCAGCGATCAGCCGGCGTACCTCGGCGTGCTCCTTGCGCACCTTGTACTCGGTGATCACCGGCACGAAGGCCTGCGAGAATGCGCCCTCGGCGGTCAATCGGCGCAGGAAATTGGGGATCTTGAACGCCACCAGGAAGGCGTCCATCAGCGTCCCTGCGCCGAAGGCCTGCGAGTAGACCATATCGCGCACGACGCCGGAGATCCTGGACAGCAGGGTCAGGGAACCGACAACACCGGTGCTGCGCAGGAAGCCGCGAGTCATGCGGCGGGCATGATACCGGAGCAATGTCGCGGCGGGTCCGCCGAATTACGTTTCGGCGCAGGCTTTGGATCGCCTCCGCGGTCCGCCCGCAAGCAGCAACAGGCCCAGGACCGGCAGCATCCAGGCCGAAACGGACCCGCCGCCACCGCCACCACCACCGCCACCACCACCGCCACCGCCACCGCCAGGGGGCGTGAAGTCTTCGGCGTGGATCGTGACCTCGTCTGTGCCTCGAGCACCCTGGGCGCCGGTAACTTCGAGCTCAAATCGCATGTCAATATTGCCGGACAGCCGCGGCACAACAAAGGTAGCGACGCCACGCCCGGCTGGCGTCAGTGTGACCGCCGGTCCGAATAGCTGCCGCCAGCTGTATTGGTCAATGGCCTGTTGAACGATCAGAGATGCCGTGCCGTCGAGCGTGACGGCAACCGATTCCGAAGCCTGTCGATCGGGTCCGGCGTACGCGAAAACGCGATTGGATTCTACCGGAACCGCGCTGTTGAATCGCAGTATGCCCCGGTAAAGCGAGTCGCCAGGACAACGCAATTCGAAATCCACCGCCAATGCCGTCAACGCACCTGCGGATATATTGGCTTCCGCGACTCGCATCGCGCCATCCGGCGCGCTACAGCTCGTAAATTGGTTGTAGTTGTCGATGTCGAATAACTCGAAGCGCAAATCCTCACCGACCACCGATCCGGCTTGAACCGACTTCAGGCCGACAGGAATCTGGTTCGATTGATTGGCCTGGACTTTGAAGCCCAATTCGTGTTCAGAAACGGAGACGACCGCGTACTCCCGGAAGCCGGGCAGGATCGGGGCATAAATATGCGCATTGTTGACATCGTGCTGCAGCCGATTGAGAACCTGGCCTGTCGTCGGCGCGATGTGGACGACATCCAGTTCGCTGGCAGGCATGTCCGAACCGAGGATCGTCACCTCGACCGCGTCGGTGGCGCGCGTCCCATAATCATCGTCGACATCCAGCGCCAGGACGGCCCGCACAACGCCCGAGGGAACGGCGGGTGCGATTGCCGTGACCAAGGTTTCGAACGTCAAAGGAATGGTTACCGCGGGTCCCGAAAGCTGGCGCCAGGCGGCGGCCAGCACGGGGTCGTGCCATGAAGCGCTGGCTGCGCCATCCAGCGTGAATGTGCGCCCGCCGCGAATCTGCAGATCTTGTCCTGCGGCAGCATTCGGGGCGCGCTCGCGGATCGGAATCGCACTGTTGAATCGCATCTGGGCCTGCAGGTACAGACCAGTCGGATCACAGGTCTGCTGCAAATCGATCGCAAAGCTGGTCATCCTGCCGGTCCCGTCTTCCTCGAGCTCACGGATGACAAATCGTCCACGCGGTCGATTGCACTGCCAGCCATCCAGCGCAAAATTCATCGCGGGCAGATGCGGAATATCATGCTGGCGTCGATAGAAGCGCGTGCCTTCGTACGTGCGCACTTCCAGTCTGTCGCCGTCCGCTGGAAACAACTGGACAAGCGCTACCCGCGCCGTGCCACCGTAATTGACCTGGATGAAATTATCGCGGTTCTCGACGACCTGCACTTCCTGATTTTCGAGCGGCAAAAAAACGTCCCAGCCCTGCGTGAGGACGTCAAGGTCGTCGCCATCGACGACCAGCACTGAGCGCCTTGTCCCGGCAGGCGAGATTCTCACCCGGACCCGACTGGTGGAGACTTGTCCGCTGGCCGTCGTAATGACCAGTTCGAATTCGAAGTCCCCGCCACCATCAGGAGCATCGAAGTATGCGTTGATGCCGTCAGTCGATATGAGCTGCACCGGAGGCCCGCCAATCTGTCTCCACGCAACGCTCGCGATGGTCGCCGAGCCGACATAGCTGAGTTCGGCGTCCAGACGGATGAAGTCTCCGGCGATGCCCGACTGATCGATGCCGGCCGATGCCACGACATTCGGTGAAATGAACGGGACGGTCGAGTTCAGGCGAATGACCCCATAAATTCTCGGGCCGCCGTCGCCCATGATCATGAAGTCCATCGCGAGACTGGTGACATTTCCGCTGGCATCGGTCTCCACTTCATGGACGACCGCGGATCCGAAGACGAGGCTGTAGCCACGCCCCCTGCCGCCGATGCTTAGCGTTGGATGCGCATTCCCAGGCAGGTGATTGTCGATGTCCGGATAATCTCCGGCCGTTAGCACGCTGCCATTCGCGACGACGAACTGGAATGTCCAGAAGTCCAGTTCGAACACATTGAGCTGGACGCCGGTTGCCCCCCCAGCCGTGCCAAATCCATTGAACTGGAACCTTGCGAAATTCCGATCGAAAAGCCATGCCCCAGAATCAAATACGTAGTCCGGCTCGAGTTCGTCGACCTCGATGTACATGTACGTCTTTCGTTCATCCGCACCCTGGACATGAACGCTGACCTGATCCGTTTCCGCGATGCCGACGTTATCGGTGATGGTCAGTTCAAACTCGTAAATCCTGCCGGCCGCCGGCACTTGGGGAGCCACGAATTCGATCGCGGGCGCGCTGGTCGTCAGGCCTGGCAATGCCGGGCCGCTCAACTGCCGCCAGCGATACCTGTCGATTCCACTGGCGCTGGGCCACGAGGTATCGGATCCAAGGCGCACAACTTGGCCGGGAATCACGATCAAGTCGTCGCCTGCCGATGCGATCGGCTGACGGCTCAGTATCGGCACCACCGAGTTGATTCGGATGTAGCCGGTGAATGGCAGACTCGGATCCGCTGCCTCGAGGCAGTATTGCTTGAAATCGACGGCGAGGCGCGTCACTGCACCGGCATCGTCGAAGCCCAGATCGTGAATGACGAAGCTTCCGATGGAATGCGAACAGTGGATTCCTCGCCAGGCGCTGAGTGACGGCTTGCCGGCGTTGTCGCCCGACCGGTAGGCCAGATTGTGCCGCCCTATTGCCAGAGGCTGAAGGTCGGGTTCCGACAGGTAGACTCGCAGCGGCGCAGGCAGTCCCGCGGGCAGATTACCGATCTCGATGTTGATCCGATTCAGGTCGAACGCGGTGAGGGTCAGCGAAGATGGATCAATCGCCATGTCGAACGACTGTCCCTGGCCCATGTACTCGCCTGGCGGACTGACAATCTTCAGCCGGTTCGCGGTCACCAGGCTTTCGCTGACAACAGTTGTGGCCTTATCGACTGCGGATGCACCGACCGAGTCGGTCACTCGAAGTTCGAAGATCAGGATGACCCATTCCGCCGTCGGCCTGGGCGCCGCGAATTGCGTGACCGGCCCGTTCGGACTCGTCAGCGGAACCGGCGGGCCGGCAGTCTGCGTCCACAGATAGGAAAGGGCACCGCCATCCGTTGCAGATGACTGGGAGCCATCAAGGGTGACTTGCGAATCGGGTTGAATCGTCTGGTCGGGACCCGCGCGACTGACGGTCGCGCCCGCGGGCATGCTCACGGCAGCCCAGAAAAGCGCAATCGCAGTCCACACGACACCGCGAAACACTTGAGCTCGCGGGTGCCGGATCATCCCCTGCGACATTTGAATGTCCCCGCTGTGCACCACAGAATGCCACGCCGACCTTGGGCGGTCCACGTAGAGTCCCTCAAGCGCGGGATAGCGGATACCCATTTCATGCGTCCATCTCAGAAGATCTTGATTACGCTCATATTCGCAAGCTTATCTGCCGTTGTTGCCATAATTCTCTTGCGAATGGCGCCTGCGCCAGATTTGGCATCCAATCCTCGCGAGGGTGGCGGGCGCGCTACCGGGTCCACGGAACCACGAGTGGATTCTGGGTCGCTCAATTCCGGCCGAAGTGAATCCCCTCCCGCCCTGGGGTCACGCTGGTTGCGCGAGTCGCCTGGGACGACAGTCAGCAATTCACCAGCTGACATTGCGAAGAGCAGGATGGGCAGCCGCGAGGATCCCTGCCGAAGTCTGGAAGGTCGTTGGAGGGCTACGGACAACAACGAACTGGTGCTCGAGCCGAATGGGCGCGCCACCTGGCAAGCGCGAGGGCGCGAGCCAACCGCCGCAAGTTGGGAATGCCGAAAGACGGGTGACGTGAGACTGCTGCTTGCCGACCGGATCATCGTATTCACGCCGGATCAAGACAACCGCTTGCTCGGGCGCTCCGGGGATGGCCAGGGCTCCGAGTGGAGCCGTGTCAGCAGATCGGACAACTGAGTCTGGCAGCCGGAGGAATGCGGTAAGCCATCGCGTTGACAACCCGCCCTTGCATCCGCAGAATGCGCGCCCTTATGGCCAACACCAAATCAGCGGAAAAGCGGGCCCGTCAGGCCCTCGTGCGTCGCACCCAGAATGTCACTCAGCGTTCGAAAGTTCGCAGCGTGGTCCGCAAGGTCGTCGCCGCAATTCAGACCGGCAACAAGGCCGTAGCGACCGCGGCGCTCAAGAGCGCGACCCCGATCATCGACGCCATGGCGCGCAAGCGCATGATCCACCGCAACAAGGCGGCGCGGCACAAGAGCCGTCTGGCCCGCCAGGCCAAGGCGCTGGCCGGCAAGTAAGGCCGCCCGTCAAACGAATAAGAAAGCCGGTCCCAGACCGGCTTTTTTGTGGCCACGCGTTGCCCAGTGTCAGCTCGCGATGGCGACCGGATGCTGATCCAGGTGATTCATCACGGCCTGGCACAATTGCCGGGTTCCCGCGCCCGTGACGCCCGAGATCCGGAATACCGGTCCCTTGAATCGCAGCCGCCGCACGATTTCCCGACAGCGCACTTCGCATTCCTCGGGTGGCATCAGGTCGATCTTGTTGAGCACGAGCCAGCGGTCCTTCTTTGCGAGGTCCGGGCTGAATTTCTTGAGCTCGCCCACAATCGCCCTGGCACCCGCGACCGGATCCGCGTCGGGATCCGGCGGGGCAATGTCCACGAGATGCAGCAAAATCCGCGTGCGCTGCAGGTGCTTCAGGAAGCGGATCCCCAGGCCGGCGCCTTCCGCTGCACCCTCGATGAGGCCCGGAATATCGGCCATCACGAAGCTGCGGAGCGGCCCGACTGCGACCACGCCGAGCTGCGGATGCAATGTCGTGAAGGGATAGTCAGCAACCCTGGGTCTCGCAGCGGAGACCGAGCGAATCAGCGTGGATTTGCCCGCATTCGGCAGGCCGAGCAGGCCGACGTCGGCCAGCAGGCGCAGTTCGACGCGCAGGCTGCGCGCCTCGCCCGGGAGGCCCGGCGTGTTCTGCCGCGGCGTGCGATTAATGGAGCTCTTGTAACGCTGGTTGCCCCAGCCACCCTTGCCGCCCCTCGC
>JAENJD010000036.1 GCA_016844605.1 Steroidobacteraceae bacterium | reverse complement strand
GCCGGCCGGTCTGCGCAGCTGGCTGGAGCTCGTCCTGTCGGCGCCGGTCGTGCTTTGGGCTGGCTGGCCCTTCTTCGAACGTTGGGCGCAGTCGATCGCAACCCGCAATCTGAATATGTGGACATTGATCGGCACCGGCGTCGGCGCGGCATTCCTGTACAGCCTGGCCGCGACGCTGGTGCCGGACTGGTTTCCGGTCTCGTTCCGCGAGCACGGTCGCGTCGGCGTCTACTTCGAGGCAGCGGCGGTCATCGTCTCGTTGACGCTGCTGGGCCAACTGCTGGAACTGCGCGCCCGCTCCTCGACGTCGGCTGCGATCAAGGCACTGCTGCGGCTCGCGCCGCCGACTGCGCGACGTATCCGGGATGACGGCACCGAGGAGGATGTGCCACTCGATGCGGTCCAGGTCGGCGACCAGTTGCGCGTGCGGCCGGGCGAAAAAGTGCCCGTCGATGGCGAGGTGCTCGAAGGCCGCTCCAGCGTCGACGAGTCCATGCTGACCGGAGAGTCCATGCCGGTCGAAAAGCAGCCCGGTGCCCGCGTGATCGGTGCGACGCAGAATGCCAACGGCAGCCTGGTGATACGCGCTGATCGAGTCGGCGCCGATACGATGCTTGCGCAGATCGTGCAACTCGTGGCCCAGGCACAGCGCTCGCGTGCGCCGATGCAGAAGCTCGCCGATCGCGTGTCCTACTGGTTCGTGCTGGCGGTGCTCGGCATCGCCGCGCTGACATTTTTTGCCTGGGGATGGTTTGGGCCGGATCCATCCTGGACTTACGCAGTGCTGAACGCGGTGTCGGTGCTGATTATCGCCTGCCCCTGTGCGCTCGGCCTCGCGACACCGATGTCCATCATGGTCGCCATGGGGCGCGGCGCGCAGTCGGGCGTCCTGTTTCGCGATGCGGAAGCAATCGAGCGGCTGCGCACGGTGGACACGTTGATTGTGGACAAGACCGGCACGCTGACCGAGGGCCGGCCGGCGTTTAGAGTTGCGATCCCGGCGGCAGGCTTTGACGAGGCGCAAATGCTGCGCCTCGCCGCGAGCCTGGATCAGGGCAGCGAGCATCCGCTGGCGGACGCGATCGTCGCCGAAGCGCGCCGGCGCGGGCTGCCGCTCGCGAAACCGGAGACATTCGAATCCGGAACCGGTCTTGGCGTGCGTGGGCGTGTGGAGGGGCGCGAGCTTGCGCTTGGCAGTGCCGTGCTGATGGGCGAATTGAGCATCGAGACGGCGCCGCTCGCGACTCGCGCCGCCGAACTGAGGGAGACCGGCGCGAGCGTGGTCTTTCTCGCTGCAGACGGCGCGCTCGCGGGGCTCATCGCTGTCGCGGACCCGGTCAAGGCCACGACTGCCGAGGCGCTCGCGCAACTCCGTCGCGCGGGGTTCCGGTTGATCATGGCGACCGGCGACGCTGCCGCGACCGCGAAGGCGGTGGCGGCCGCCACCGGCATCGAGGAAGTACACGGCGAGATGAAGCCGGCGGACAAAGCCGCGCTGATCGCGCGGCTGCACGCTGAAGGCCGGCGCGTCGCGATGGCGGGTGACGGCATCAATGACGCGCCGGCGCTTGCCGCCGCAGACGTTGGTATCGCGATGGGCACCGGTACGGACGTCGCAATCTCGAGCGCGCAGGTGACGCTCGTCAAGGGCGACCTGCGCGGAATCGCGCGCGCTCGCGCGATCTCGGCTGCGACCGTCGCGAACATGCGCCAGAATCTTGCTTTCGCCTTTCTTTACAACGCGCTCGGCGTGCCGCTGGCGGCGGGGCTGCTGTATCCGTGGTTCGGCGTGCTGTTGAGCCCGATGATTGCGGCGCTGGCGATGAGCTTGTCGTCGGTTTCGGTGGTCGGCAATGCGCTGCGGCTGCGGGGTCGCTGAGCGCGCTTAGAAAAGGTGCAGGCCGACCCACCAGGCAGCGGCTGCGATCAACGCGGAAGCCGGTATTGTCAGGACCCACGCGATGACAACATTCCCAGCGACACCCCAACGCACGGCGCGCACCCGTCGCGTGGAGCCGACGCCGATGATGGCGCCGGTGATCGTATGCGTCGTCGAGACCGGAATGCCGAAACTGGATGCGAGAAAGAGCGACATGGCGCCGCCGGTCTCCGCCGCAAAGCCGCCGACCGGCTTCAGCTTGGTGATGCGTTGGCCCATCGTCTTGACGATGCGCCATCCGCCGAACAACGTGCCGAGCGCGATCGCGACATAGCAGGAAATGATTACCCAGTAGGGCAGGTGGTCACTGGTCGTCAACTTGGCGGAGATCAACAAGAGCCAGATGATGCCCATGGTCTTCTGGGCGTCGTTGCTGCCGTGGCCAATGCTGTAAAGCGCCGAGGATACGAGCTGCAGGCGACGGAACCAGCGGTCGGTCACGCGTTGGGTCTGGCGCCGGCAGGTCCATGACACCGCCACCGTAATGAGCCCCGCGAGCAGCATGCCGAGTACCGGCGCCACGACGATGAAAGTCGATGTCTTGATGATGCCCGGCGCGAGCAATGGCCCGGTGCCGGCTTTCGCAATGGTGGCGCCCAGCATGCCGCCGATCAGTGCGTGCGAAGAGCTCGAGGGAATGCCGAAGTACCAGGTGATGACATTCCATGCGATTGCGCCGATCAAGGCGCCGAAAATCACGTAGTTATCCACGATGTCCGGATTGACGATGCCCTTGCCGACGGTCGCAGCGACATGCAGTTCGAACAGTGCGATGGCGACGAAATTGAAGAATGCGGCCCAGATGACGGCCTGGTAGGGCTTCAGCACGCCGGTCGAAACGATGGTCGCGATCGAATTCGCGGCGTCATGGAAGCCGTTCAGGAAGTCGAACGCGAGCGCGAGCAAGACCAGCATCGCAAGCGTCAGCGTGACGGCGCCGGCGTCCATCGTCAGCCGTTCTCGAGCACCACGCCCTCGATCACGAGCGCGACGTCCTGGCACTTGTCAGTCGTCAGCTCGAGGAGTTCGTAGACGGCCTTGAGTTTCATGAGCTGACGCACATCCTGTTCCTGGCGAAACAGCTTCGAGATTGCCGATTGCGTGACCCGGTCGGCGTCGGTTTCCAGTGCATCGATCTCCTGGCAAATCTTCAGGATCGCCGGGCCATTGTCCATCGACGACAGCTGGGTGACGGCAGCTTCGACGCGTTTGCAGCAGACCTGCACGAGGTCGGCGAGGTGGGATACTTCCGGCGTCAGCACATGGACGTCGTAGAGCATCAGCGACTCCGCCGTGTCCTGCATCAAGTCCAGGATGTCGTCCATGCGCTGGATCAGCTTGTTGATCTGGTCGCGGTCGAAGGGCGTGACGAAAGTGTTGTGCATCAGCGCGACCGTCTGGTGCGTGATGTCGTCGGCCGCTTTCTCGAAACCCTGGATCTTCGCGACGTAAGCGTCGCGCCGGCCATTATTGGAATAATCGGCCAGCATCTCGACGAGAGCAGCGGCGCCCTGGACGACGAGCGAAGCATGGGCGTTAAACAGAGTGAAGAACTGCCGTTCGCGCGGCATCAGTACTGACAAGAGGCGCATGATTTATCCCCGGTGCGACTTCCAGCGCGCACATTCTAATCACCTCGCGCAGAATGTTGGAGTATCTTTGACCGCATGAAATTCATTCGAAGAAACACGCTGCCGCTCATGGCCGCGAGCCTGTTGATTTTCAACGGATCGCAGGCTTGGGCTGAGCCGGCGGATGCCGATACTACCCGCCTGATCGCGGAACTCGGCTTGAAGGAGTCAGCGACCGCTCTTGCTGACCGGCCCGGCTGGAAAGCGCCCCGCAAGGTCGTGGTCATCGGCGCCGATGCCGGGCGGCAGGCTTCGCTGCAGTCCGCGGCGCCGGGCCTGACCGTCGTCGTTGCGCGCGATCGCGCGGAGGCGCTCCGGGAAGTTGTCGACGCCGACGCGGTGATCGGAGGCTGCGCCGCCGACCTTTTGGCTGCCGGCCCGCACCTCCGCTGGATCCAGCACTTTTCTGCCGGCGTCGAGCGCTGTGTCTCGATACCGGGCTTCGCGTCGCGCGGCATCGTGCTGACCAACATGCAGAAGATTGCCGGCCCTGTGATGTCCGAGCATGTGCTCGCGCTGATGTTCGGCCTGTCGCGTGGACTTGCGGCTTACGTTCCCCGGCAGGCGGCTGGTGACTGGGCGCAGGACGCCGTGCCGGAAGGCCGCCTCTGGATGCTCGAGGGCAAGACAATGTTTGTGGCTGGCTTGGGCGGCATCGGCATGGAAGTTGCCCGCCGCGCGAACGCGCTCGGCATGAATGTGATCGCCACGCGCAACACGCCGAGCGAAAAGCCGCCGTTCGTCAGCGAACAAGGACTCCCCGGCGACCTGCTGTCCTTCGCCGCGCGCGCCGACGTCATCGTCAATGCTCTGCCGCTGACGCCGGAAACGAAGGGAGTCTTCGACCGGAGGGCCTTCGATGCGGCGAAGCACGGCGCGCTGTTCATCAATGTCGGTCGCGGCGGTACCGTCGTGACGGCTGACCTGCTCGCCGCACTCGAGGACGGGCGCATCGGCGGCGCCGGGCTCGATGTCACTGATCCGGAACCGCTGCCGCCGGATCATCCGCTGTGGCGGGTACCGAACGTGCTGATCACGCCGCACGTTGCGGCGGCCACCGACCTGGGCGAGGAACCGCGCTGGCTGATCGCACGCGAAAACCTGCGCCGCTACGCGGCGGGCGGCAAGCTCCTGTCCGAGGTGAGCGTCGAAAAGGGCTACTAGCTTGTCCAACCGCACGCTGCCGCTCGACGAGCGTCTTTACAGCTATCTGCTTGGCAAGTCTTTGCGCGAACCGGCGGCGCTCGCCGCGCTTCGTGCCGAAACAGCATCGCACCCGCGCGTCAACATGCAGATCGCGCCCGAGCAGGGTCAGTTCATGCAGTTGCTGGTGCGTCTTACGGCCGCGCGTCGCACGATCGAGGTGGGCGTGTTCACGGGCTATTCGAGTCTCGCGGTCGCGCTAGCATTGCCGGATGACGGGCGCCTGCTCGCCTGCGACGTCAGCGAGGAGTACACAGCCATCGCGCGCCGGCATTGGAAACTCGCTGGCATGGCGCACAAGATCGAACTGGTGCTGGCGCCCGCGCTTGCGACACTGGATGCCCGCCTCGCGGCGGGCGAGGCCGGCAGCTACGACTTTGCATTCATCGATGCGGACAAGGGCGGCTACCGCGCCTATTACGAGCGGCTGCTCAGCTTGATCCGTCCCGGCGGCTTGATTGCCGTGGACAACACACTCTGGAGCGGCGCGGTCGCGGACCCCGGGGCCGACGACGCCGATACGCTGGCCATACGGAAGTTCAATGACCATCTGCTGGCGGACCAGCGCATCGACCTGTCGCTGGTGCCGATCGGCGACGGCCTGACACTCGCGCGGCGGCGCAACTGAAGCCACTTCCAGCCGGCGGCGACGCGAGTATGATCGGCTGAGGCAGACCAGAGGGGAGCGCCATGAAAGGCTTTCAATTCGCCCG
The DNA here is from genome assembly GCA_016844605.1 of Steroidobacteraceae bacterium. Taxonomy (GTDB): domain Bacteria; phylum Pseudomonadota; class Gammaproteobacteria; order Steroidobacterales; family Steroidobacteraceae; genus SCUD01. The sequence continues at coordinate 19,173 of JAENJD010000036.1, read as the reverse complement.
ATGGATCGCCTTGATGACACTGGCCAGCCTGGCCGGCTGCGAGAGTGCCAAGGCGCCGGATCAATTTCCACAGGCCGCCGCCGATGGCTGGGTCGCCGCGTTCAACAGCGGCGATGCCGCGGGACTCGCGCTGATGTACAGCCCGGAAGCCAAGATCCTGCCACCGGACCAGCCAATCGTCAGTGGCGCCGGGGCGATCGAGGAGTTCTGGAAGACCTTCAATCCCGGCAACGTGCGCATTGAGATTTCCGAGGTCGAAACACGGAAACTCGGGGACCACTGGTTCCGGGAGGGCACGTATGGCGGGTTGTATCCGGCCGAGGGTGAACCGCGGGTCGGTAAGTTCATCGAGTTATGGACGAGGGTCGACAGCGCCTGGCTCATCGAGCGCCACATGTGGAGCCCGAACGCGCCGCCACCGGCGGAGATGCCGCCGACAGTGCCGGTGACATAGGAGTGCCGCGATGATCCGCGCTTCGGCAATCATGCTGCTGGCAATATTGTCTGCGGGCGGTGGGTCCAGCGATTCACATCCCATGACGCTGCGGGAGTCGCGGCGCTCTACACCGAGGATGCGCAACTGCTGCCGCCCGACATGGAAGTTGTCAGCGGCCGCGCGGCGATCCAGGAATTCGTCGCGAAGACCAACCCGCCTGGCAGCCCGGAATTCGAATTCGCGACGGTCGAAACTCTCGTGTTCGGCAATTACGCCCACCGCCAGGGCAGTTTCACGGCCAAGGGCCCGGATGGCCAGGTGGTCGTAACGGGCAAGTTCATCGAGTTGTGGAAGAAAATTGACGGCAAATGGCTGATCCACCGCGATATGTGGAGCTCCAATGCGCCGCCACCAGCGACGGATACACCGCCCGATGAGCCTGCGTGATCTTGTCGAAGCGCTCCTGCCGGATTGGGAGCGCTGGTATCCCAGCCTGTTCGATGCGGCTGCCGATCTCGGCGTGATCCGCGCGCGGGTCTGCCCGCCCTCGTCACTGTTGTTGTCGCGCCGGCATGCGGTGATCTACAGCGAGGCCGTGCAGGCGTTTCGCGAGCGCTGGAACGCGCTCGAAGAAGAAAACTAGCGCTCCTGTTGCCAGCCGGCGCGCGTGACGCGCCACTCACCGTCCTCGCGCGCCAGTCGTAAATCGAAGCGCTGGACATCGGCTGCCAGATCCCAGCTCGAATCCGACTCGCGCCCCAGCATGCCGACGGTCACTTGCGCACGCGCAACCTCACTGCCCTCGAGCTCGATCGCATCAATGCGCGTGATCAGATGAATGGACTGGTGGGCGATGAGATAACCGTGCAGATAGCGGCGGATTTCGTCGGCGCTGCGGCCGTTACCGTCGCGGTAGTCATCGGCGATCAGTTCGCGCAAGGCCCCCACATCGCGCGCTTCAGCCGCAGTTTCCGCGGTTTCGATCAGTGCGCGGATCTGATCTTCGGGCGTGGCCGCGGGACCGCAGGCCGCCAGAAACCAGGCGGCGGCGAGGGCGCTACGTGCGCGCAGGATAGGCCTCCCACTGCGGAAGCCCGTCGGTTATCTCGAACCAGGGGGCCTTGCTCGTCGCAAAGATGTTGCCGAGCGGTCGTGCGCCCGGATCGGCGTCGAGACTTCCGCAGGGTACGACGGCACGGCCGGTAGCGACGTTGACGCGCGGCACCGGGCTGCCGCAACGGCCACAGAAATCCTGGCCGAAATGTTTTGCGCCGGGCAACGCGTAGTGCTTTACATCAGCCTCGCCCTGCAGCCACGTCAGCTGCTCTCGCAAGTAGAAGGCATTGGTCGCATGCGCGGCACTCCGCGCGCGGCGGCAGCGCGAGCAATGACAATTCTGTATGCGCTCCGGCTTGCCGGTGAGCTCCCATTCGACGGCGCCGCACAGGCAGCCACCGTGTGTGACGCCGGGAATCGTCGGCGGCTGCGGACGGTCCAGGCCAGCGCCGCCGCCGAACTGCAGCGGATAACCCTCATGCTGCGGCAGCGCATCGGTGATCGGATACCAGGCCGCGCGTGAGCCGGTGAACATGTGCATCTGCGGCTTCAGTCCGGGATCCTCCTGCAGGTTTCCGGCCGGCACGAATACCAGGTCCATGGCCGGCAGCAGCATGGGCGTCACCGACCCGCAGGTCCGGCAGAACGGCCGGCGGCCGCGCTCGGAGGAGGGGTAGGTCTCGATGTTGTCCTGGCCCGAGACCCATCGGAAACCGGTATCCGGGGCGGAGATGAAGGTCGAGAACATCGCGCCATGGTGCTTGCGGCACATCGAACAGTGGCAATTAGCCATCATCGCGAACGGGCCGTCGACTTCGTAGCGCACGGTCCCGCAAAGGCAGCTTCCCGTGTACATTGAGGTACCTTAAAGCAGGATTTGAGTCCATGTACACGCTTTATTACTCGCCTGGGGCGGCAAGTCTCGCCGTGCACTGGATGCTGATCGAGCTCGGCGTTCCACATGAACTGAAGAAAGTGGACATGGAGGCCGGCGAGCATCGCCAGCCCGAGTACAGGAAGCTGAACCCGAATGGCCTCGTGCCGGCCATGATCGTGGATGGCACGCCGCTCTTCGAGGGCGCGGCCCTCCTGATGCTGCTGGCAGAGCGCCATCCGCAGGCCGGCTTCGCGCCGCCACCCGGCAGCCCGCAGCGCGGCCCCTACGTGACCTGGATGTTTCACCTCTCGAACACGCTGCAGGCTGCTTTCAAGGACTGGTTCTATCCGGAGCGGCCGGCAGGCGCAGATGCTGTCGAGGGGGCCAAGGCGAGCGCCCGCGCGAAAATCGAAGAATGCTGGGATCGCGTCGAGGCCCAGATCCGCTCAGGCGGTCCCTATCTCGTCGGCGACCGGATCAGTGCCGCGGACTTCCTGGCGACCATGCTGATGCGCTGGTCGCGCAACATGCCGAAGCCCGCGACCGAATGGGCGACGCTCGCGAACTACGTCGCGCGCATGAAGGCGCGCCCGTCATTCAAGACGCTCTACGCGCGCGAAGGCCTCACCGAGTGGGCCTGAGCCCTACAGGAATGTGTAGGTCAGGCTCAGCGAAACTGTATCGAGGCCCTCGTCCTTGACGATATTGAAGCGCTCGTACTCGAGCCGCGCACCGAGGCTGCCGAAACGCACCTGGATGCCGGCGCCATAGGCGAGCTCCGTCCCGCTCTCGTTGACCCTGAAGACAGGGACGAAGCCCCCGATCGATTGGCCGTCGAACTTCCAGGAATTGACACCCACCTTGGCGAACAGGTCCACCAGCGGCAGGTCGAGATAGCCGACCGCGAAGGCGGAAAGCGTCTCCGCCGTCAGGCTGGTGCTCGCGGGGCAAGGCACGGTGATGAACTGGATGCAGACGATGCCCGACGGCACGGTCGCGTCGCCGTGATCCACATAGCTTGCTTCGACGCCGAAGCTGTCGAGCGGCCGCCAACCGACGATGAGCTTGTATCCACTGGTCTTGTCGTCGAATGGCAGGGCGGCCCCGGGATTCGCGAGGCCGTATTCGCTTTGCACGACGCCTGCGCCGACATAGAAGCCGTTATCGGCGGCTTGCGCCAGACCCGCAACAAAACATAAGCCAAGCAGGGTTATGAAACGCAACATGGGAACCTCCGCTTCATTTAAGGTCGTACGCATACGACTTGCGGACGCTGGCAATGGTTCCCTATGAAGATGCCGGTGTCGCCGGGGTGATCAGCGGCTGCACGGTCTTGATGCTGCAGGCAAACTCGAGCAGCGTTTCGCCGATCGAACCGGGTTCGATCTTCTCCCAGTAGCGCAGCAGGTTGGTCGAGCGCACCGGCTCGTCGGCCTGCAGGTTGTTCCACTTGTAGAAGATCAGGCCGCGCGTCGAGCGCTGACGCTTCACGCAGTCCCAGTCGTCGCGGCTCACCGCGCTCTTGTGTGCGCCCGGGCTTTGTGGATTCTTGTACTCGATGCGCAGCCACATCGTGATGATGTCGCCAGCGCGCTCCGATTCGACCCTGGTCGCGAAATAAACCTGTTCCGGATAGGTTTCAAGCCACTCCCAATCGCTGCGGCCGCGCAACTCGAGTTTCTTGACCCACTCGTTGCCGAGCCCCTTCATCGGCACGGTCTCGATCTGCGCATAAGCGGTCGATGCGGGGGCCAGCAGCGCGAGCGCGGTAATTGACGCGTGGAGCAGGCGATTCATGAAGTATTGGACGTGGAGCGCCGGGCCAAGGTTCCGGATTATCAGCCGAGGATCGCCTCGCGTCGATAGAGCCGCCCGGCCAGCCAGCCGAGCAACCCGCCGAGCAGCAGGCTGCTCGCAATGGATAACAGGACCCAGGCCGCGGCCAGCGGCTCGCCGCGCATGAGGCCCTGGATTACGAGATGCTGCGAAAGACTCGGAACCAGCATCAACTTTGCAGTGGGCTGCACCGAGAGCACGCTCGCGATCGCGATCGGCACGGTCGGCACCAGCATGACGACGCCGAGCCAGGATTGCGCCTCCTTGTAGCTGCGCGTGAACGAGGCGACGACGGTCAGGAGCCCGGCACCGATCAGCGCGAATGGCAGTGTCACGAGGAACACGCGCGCCGCAACCCCGGGACCAAAATTAGCCGTCATGCCGAAGGTCTCGAGCGGTACATAACGCAGCGCCACCGTGATTGAGGTGGTAACGAGCGCGAGCGCCAGGATCATCATGACTGCAGCGGCTGCGACCTTGCCGTAGATCAGTTGCTCCCGCGCGGCCGGCACCGTGAGCAGCGCTTCGAGTGAACCACGCTCGCGTTCGCCGGCCGTCGCATCGATCGCGAGATAGAGCCCGCCCAGCAGCGTGACCAGCAGGATCACGTAGCTCAGCATGCCGAGCAGCAGCGTCGCACGCGCGGAGGGCGTCGAGACGTCCACGGTGTCCACAACGACCGCGTGCATGATTGTCGGTGAGACGCCACGCGCCTGCAGTCGCAGGCTACCGATCAGCCTTGAGTATCCAGCGATAGCCTGGTACACGCGCGCCGATCGCCGCTCCGCCCGGGAATCCGAGCCGTCGGCGTAGATCACGACCGGCGCGGGCTGCCCGGCGGCGAAACGCTCGCCGAAGTTCCCGGGAATCCGCAGCACGACCAGGCCGTCGGTATCGGAGATCCAGGCGCGGATTTGCTGCTCGGTTCCATCCCGCAGCGTGACGGTGAGCCCATTCTCGCGCAGCTGCTGCACGAGATTCGGCGCGAATGCTGCATTCGCGACCGTGACGGGTGTCGCCTCATCCTGGGCCGTGACCGAGCGTGCGAGCGTGAGCTTCAGGATCAGGATGAAGAACAGCGGCGCGAATACAGGTCCGAGTACGAGACTGGTGAGCAAAGTGCGGCGGTCACGCAGGCTCTCACGCAGCTCCTTCAACATGACGATCACTGCAACTGGCCTCATTCGAGCCCCCGGGCGTCGCCGATGGCCGCAACGAAGGCGTCCTCGAGCGTCGGGGCGCGGAACTGCGCGAGCAATTGCTCGGGCGTGCCGGCGGCGACGACCCGTCCGTGGTCGATGATGACGATGTCGTCACAGAGCTTTGCTACCTCCTGCATCACATGACTCGAGAACAACACGCAATGACCGGCGGCCTTTAGCGCCAGGATCAGAGCGCGCAACGCGCGGGTCGCCATGACGTCGAGGCCGTTGCTTGGTTCGTCCAGCAGCAGGTTTTGCGGCCTGTGCACCAGCGCGCGGGCGAGCGCGACCTTGATGCGCTGGCCCTGCGAGAAGCCCTTCGCGCGGCGTGTGGCGCAATCCGTGATGTCCAGTTCCGAGATCAGCTCGTCCACGCGCCTGGCGAGCGGCTCGCCGGATAGCCCATGCAGGGCGCCGAAATAGGCGATGTTCTCGCGCGCCGTCAGTTGCGGGTAGATGCCAGCGGAATGCGGCAGGACACCAATCGTGCGCCGCGCCGCGAGCGGATCGCGGATGACGTCGATGCCGTCCACACTCGCACTGCCTGCATCCGGCCTGAGCACGGTATAGAGGACACGCAACGTCGTGGACTTGCCGGCGCCATTCGGCCCGAGCAGGCCGGTGATGCGTCCGTCGCGAGCCTCGAAGCCGACACCGTCGATCGCGCGGATCGCGCCGAAACTGCGGCCCAGGCCCTCGACGCGGATCATGGCGCCGTGCCGCTGAATGTCAGGAAAAACGGGGCGGGCTTGATGTCGCCGACACAGGCCGCGCTGAGACCATCCACCGTACCGCGCTCGATGAAATCGCGCAGCAGTCGCTGCACGCAAGGCAGGCCCGTCTGCCCATGGCCCTGGCCGGGGATTACCAGATGCAGGTGCTGCTCGAAGCCCGCTGCCGCCATTGCGCCGTAATCCGGCGGCGTGGCCGGGTCGAACTCACCGGACAGGAGCAACGCGGGAACCGTTGAATGCAGCGGCTCGTGAAAGTCGGAATCGACCGCGCCGCGCGGCCAGATTTCGCAGAGCGCAGTCATGCCGTCGACCATGACGGGACCGATGTAGCTGCGCTCGAGTTCCGCACGTTTGACGGATCCATCGAAGCGCGGCGCATCCTCGCTGCAGACGACGGAGTGGTGCATGCCCATTGCGATCATCCGCTCCAGATCCTTGCCAACCATCAAGGCCTGTGCTGCAAGCGGCCCGTAATTTCCGCGGCTCGCCGCCTCGTGAATCAGGAGCGGCAACAGCGAGGCGGTCCTGGCCGAGTAGGAGAGCATGCGGGTCATCATGATGAGGTGATTGCGGGTCACCTTGATACTGCTGATCTCCCCATTCACCGGATCCGGCAATGCCACAGTTACGGGGCCGCGCCGCAACCGCGCATCGACACGCGCAAACTGGTCGGCGAGCGTGGGAAACAGTTCATTGCATTCCGCGTCGGCGGCGCAGCGCGCAAACACCCGCTCGAGCGCCCGCTGGGCTTCGATGGCGATCAGTGGCACCAGCGGCAGGGCCGGCGGCACGATGGAGTCGATGGTGATTGTGCGCGTGCGTTCGGGATAGCGGCGCGCGTAATGCAGGGCGACGCGCGTGCCGTAGGAGCCGCCGAACAGGTTGATGCGCTCGTAGCCGAGCGCCGTGCGCACCGCGTCGAGATCGCGCACGGCGATGCTTGTCGTGTAGAAGGCCGGGCGGCCAGGCAGTTTCACCAGGCATTCCTGCGCAAGCTTGCGAAGTTCCGCGGGCGAAATCTCATCCGATTCCCAGGCGTCATCGGGCATATCGCAATCGAGCCGATTCGAGCCGCCCGTGCCACGCTGGTCCACCATCACGAGGTCGCGTTCGCGATGGATGCCGGCGAATTCGTCGAGATGCGGGACGAATCCCTCGATCGCGCCCTGACCGGGACCACCGGCCAGCAGGAAGAGCGGATCGGGTTTCGCGCGGGTCGCAATGGCGGGCACGACCGCCACCGCAAGCTCGATCCGCCTGCCATCCGGGTCCTCGGAGTCTTCCGGCACCGAGAACTTGCCGCAACGCGCGGTGACCGAGACGAGGCCCCGCATGTCGCTGATGCGGCAGGGCGCGAGTTCGAGTTTCGGCGCGGCCGGAGTTTCCGCGGCGAGCCAGTCGGGCGAGAGCAGCGCGCCGAGCGTGAATACCGCGATGAATTCAAGGCGCATGCCAGCCATGGCCGGGCACGGTACCATGGCGCCCCGGATTTCTGACACTGGCAACATGGATTCCTTCGACGTCATCGTCATCGGCGGCGGCCACGCTGGCACCGAGGCGGCCCTTGCGGCGGCCCGGATGGGTGCGCGCACGCTGCTGGTGACCCAGAGCCTGGCGACGATCGGCCAGATGAGCTGCAACCCGGCAATCGGCGGCATCGGGAAGGGACACCTGGTCCGTGAGATCGACGCGCTCGGCGGCGCGATGGCGCGGGCCGCGGATCGCGCGGGCATCCAGTTTCGCACCCTGAATGCGAGCAAGGGCCCGGCGGTGCGCGCGACGCGGGCACAGGCGGATCGCACGCTCTATAAGCGCGCAATCCGCGAACTGCTCGAGTTACAACCCGGACTCCAGCTGCGCGAGGCGGAAATAGCCGACCTTAACGTCGTTGACAGTCGCGTGATCGGCGTCGTGACCTCGACGGGCCAGATACTTGTGGCACGCGCCGTCGTGTTGACAGTCGGGACTTTCCTCGGTGGGCGCATGCACGTCGGGCTCGAGAGCCGCGATGGCGGGCGCGCCGGTGATCCGCCGTCGAATCGTCTCGCCGCGCGCCTGCGCGAGCAGCCACTCAAGGTCGGGCGCCTGAAGACCGGTACGCCACCGCGCATCGACGGCCGCACGCTCGATTATTCCGTGATGCGGGCGCAGCCCGGAGACGAGCCACGTCCCGTGTTTTCTTTCCTGGGCCGGCGCGAGGAACACCCGAAACAGGTCGTCTGTCACATCACGGCGACTAACGAGCGCACCCACGAGATCATCCGCGCCGCGACCGACCGCTCGCCGATGTTCACCGGGCTCATAGAAGGCATCGGCCCGCGCTACTGCCCGTCGGTCGAGGACAAGGTGGTGCGCTTTGCCGACAAGACTTCGCACCAGGTGTTCGTCGAGCCGGAAGGACTCGACACCGACATCATCTACCCGAACGGCATCTCGACCAGCCTGCCACTCGATGTGCAGGAAGACTTCGTGCGCACCATCCGCGGTTTCGAAAAGGCCGGGCTGACAAGACCCGGCTACGCGATCGAATACGATTACTTTGATCCGCGCGGACTGAAGTACAGCCTGGAGACGAAGCCGCTCGCCGGGCTCTACTTCGCCGGACAGATCAATGGCACGACCGGCTACGAGGAAGCAGCGGCCCAGGGCCTGCTCGCTGGCATCAATGCTGCGCTCGCCGTGTCGGGCCGCGATCCCTGGTGGCCGCGTCGCGACGAGGCTTACCTCGGTGTGCTCGTGGATGACCTGATCACCCGCGGCGCGATCGAACCGTACCGCATGTTCACGAGCCGCGCCGAGTACCGCCTGCTGCTGCGCGAGGACAACGCGGATTACAGGCTGACACCGGTCGGCAGAGACCTCGGACTCGTGGAAGATGCGCGCTGGGATTTCTTCAGCCGCAAGCGCGAGGCGACCGAGGCGGAGATCGAAAGACTTTCCGGCATATTGCTGCGGCCGGGAACGCCTGCCGGCGACCAGGCTGCGGGGCTTCTCGGTGTGCCAATGCCGCGCGAACAACGCGCCTTCGAATTGCTGCGCCGGCCGGATGTGGATTACGCCGGACTGACTTCGCTCGCCGCGATCGGAACGCTTGCCGCGGATGATGACGAACGCTTGACACCGCAGGTTGCGCTGCAGGTCGAGGTCCGCGCGAAGTACTCGGGTTATATCGAGCGGCAGCGGGCCGAAATCGAGCGGCAACTTCGCCACGAACAGACGCGCCTGCCCGACGCCATTGACTATGCAGTCGTCGCGGGCCTCTCGAACGAAGCGCGCCAGCGGCTTTCCGAATCGAGGCCCGAGACCGTGGGCCAGGCTTCGCGCCTGCCCGGCATCACGACCGCAACGATCTCAATCCTTCTCGTGCACATGAAGAAACGCGCGCGGGCCGCATGAATCCACGGCGCGGCGCGGCAATCGTCGCTCTGATTGCAGGCCTCTGGACCGCCTGGTTTCTCTCCACGCACGAGACGCTGCCACCGCCTACGGCATCGCTGGAGCTTCGGCGCGGCAATGGTACGGAGCCCGATTCCATCGATCCGCAACTTGCGCGGATGGAAGCGGCGATGACGATCCTGCGCGACTGCTACGAGGGCCTGGTCTCGATGGCGGCGGACGGCAGCATCATCGCTGGCGCCGCGGCGTCCTGGTCTGTGAGCGAGGACGGGCGCAGCTATACCTTCAGTCTGCGAAAGGACGCGCGCTGGTCGAATGGCGATCCACTGGTTGCGGAGGACTTCGCCTTTGCATTCCGGCGCCTCGTAGACCCGAAGGCCGCTTCGCAGTACGCATTGATGCTGGAGCCGGTCGTGAACGCGACCGAGATCGTCGCCGGTCGTAAGCCGCCGGAGATGCTCGGCGTCTCGGCACCGGATGCTTCAACGCTCGTTGTGCAGCTCACAGAGCCATCAGCCTATTTTCTGGCGATGCTCTCGCATCCGAGTACCTTCCCGGTGCATCGGGCGACGCTGGCCGCGCATCCAACAGATTTCGCGCGGCCTGGCATCGCCGTGACCAATGGCGCATTCGTGCCCGTGGACTGGCAAATCGGCTCGCACATCATCGCCGCGCGCAACACACATTACTGGAATGATGCCGCGACGCGCCTGGCGTCGGTGCGCTATGTGCACGTGGCCGATCCGCTGACGGAACTGACGCGCTTCCGCGCGGGCGATCTCGACGTGACCTACACAATCCCGCCGGGCGAACTCCCCCGTTTCGAGCGCGAATTGCCGGGACAATTGCACGTCGCGCCGCATATCGGCGTCTATTACTATGGTTTTGCGCTCGATCTGCCGCCGTTTCGCGATGCGCAAGCGCTCCGTCACGCACTGACGATGGCGATCGACCGCGATGTGCTGACGAAGCAGGTGCTGGGTGACGGCGAGCGGCCTGCCTATAGCTGGGTGCCGCCCGGCGTTGCGGGTTACGAACCGCAGACCTTCGCGTGGGCGGAGCTCACGAAGGAAGCCCGCATCGCGGAAGCGCGGCGGCTCTACGCCGAGGCCGGATACTCGAAGGAGCGTCCGCTCGTTGTCGAACTGCGCACCAGCAAGAGCCCGTTGCACGATCGAATCGCACTCGCCGTTACCGCGATGTGGAAGGAAGTGCTCGGCGCCGAGGTGAGCTTTCGTTCCGAGGACTTCCGCGTTTTGAAGCAGGCGATCGACGCACGCGAGACCGTGCTGTTCCGCGGCAGCTGGATCGGCGACTACAACGATGCCTACTCATTCCTCCAGGTGCTGAAGGGCGGCTTCGGCATCAACCTGCCGCGCTACCGGAACGACGCCTACGACCAGGCGCTCGCAGCCGCATCACGCGCAGGCGGCACCGAACGCGCCCAGCTGCTCGCAAGCGCCGAGCGCCAACTTCTCGACGACGTCCCGCTGATCCCGCTCTACTTCTACGTCTCCAAGCGCCTGGTCGCGCCGCGCGTCGTCGGCTGGTACTCCAACGTCATGAACGTCACGTACAGCAAGGATCTGGCGATCGAGCCGTAGGTTGCGGCGCTCCGGTCGGCTGGCCCGCAGCTCGCTCAGGAAATCTTTATTCGCTCGCCTGCGGGCCACCCGCACCGCCGCACCGCAACCCGCTGGTTCCCGAGACCCTGCTGCACGTGTCTTGTCATTGGGCGGTGGCAGGATCGGCATATAGGGCTATCATTTGTCGACAGCATCGCCGCGCGGAGAAATGTGATGAGTAACTTTTTCAAGTTCGACGTGAACTCCATCGATGGCAATGCCGACCTGCTTGGCAGCCTGAAGGGCAAGGTCGTGCTGGCCGTGAATGTGGCGAGCCGCTGCGGGCTGACGCCCCAGTACACCGGCCTCGAGGAACTGCACGAAGAACTCGCCAAGGAAAACTTCGCGGTCGTCGGGTTTCCCTGTAATCAGTTCGGCTCGCAGGAGCCAGGAAGCGAGCAGGAGATCCAGACTTTCTGTTCAGCGAACTATGGCGTGACCTTCCCGATGAGCGCCAAGCTTGAAGTCAACGGCAGCGGCCGCCATCCGCTTTACACCTGGCTGACCGACCCGGCGAACGGCCATCCGGGCGACATCCAGTGGAATTTCGAGAAGTTCCTGATCGGCCGCGACGGGCGCCTGCTCAGGCGCTATGCGCCGACGACCAAGCCGCGCGACAACGGCCTGATGCACGACATTGCGGACGCCTTGTAAACGCGGAGCAACCCCACAGCGCCGCTATGCTATGCCCCCATAATCAAAGACTTGCGGCCGCCAAAGTCCTGTGAGCTGACGGTTGCAAAAAAACGTGACCGGCGGTGAATGATTCTTGCCCGGGCGGCGTCTAAGAATGATCTAGATCAGAGCGGCTTGGGCCGCTGTTTGCCACCCTCCCAGCACGCTGGGAGGGTGGCCTGGAGCATCTTTCTATCGGCAGATCGGACACAAAGCCGCATGCCAATCAAAGTAATGATTCTCGGCGCGAACGGCTTCATCGGTAGCGCGTTGACCGCAGCCATCCTTCGCGATCGCGACTGGGACGTGTATGGGATCGATCTGTCCGATCACAAACTCGGTGATCTGACTGCATCACCCCGCTTCAGGTTTGTTGAGGGTGATATCACCATCAACCGCGAGTGGGTCGAATATCACGTCAAGACGGCCGATGTCGTCGTGCCGCTAGTGGCGATCGCGAACCCGGCCCAGTATGTCACCGACCCGCTGCGCGTCTTCGAACTTGATTTCGAGGCCAATCTCGCAGTCGTCCGCTACTGCGTGAAGTATCACAAGAGGCTCGTATTTCCCTCGACCTCCGAAATCTACGGGATGTCGCCCGACGCCGTCCTCGACGAGGAGACAAGCCCGCTAGTCTATGGGCCGGTCAACAAGCAACGCTGGATCTACGCGGCCTCGAAGCAGCTGCTGGATCGCGTGATTTTTGCGCACGGCGTTCGTGACAATTTCGATTACACGCTGTTTCGGCCATTCAATTTCATCGGCCCGAACCTTGACAACATCGATGAGCCTAAAGAGGGCAGTTCACGCGTCTTCACTCAGTTCCTGTCCAATATTTTCTACCGGCGCCCGATCCGGCTGGTCGATGGCGGTGAACAGAGACGCTCGTTCACGTACATCAGCGATGCGACCGATTGCCTGCTGCGCATCATAGACAACAAGGGTGGCGTGGCATCGCGGCGGATCTTCAACATCGGGAATCCCGCGAACCGCGTTTCGATCGCCGAACTCGCGCGGCTGATGGTGAGTACCGCGCGCGAGTTTCCGGAACTGCGCGAACGCGCCGCCGCGGCGCAGATATCTTCGGTTTCGTCGGGCGAGTACTACGGCAAGTACTATCAGGACATCCAGAATCGTGTCCCGGCCGTCGAGGCGGCGCGACGGGATCTCGGGTGGGTGCCCGTCACGGACTTGCAGACGGCGGTGCGGAACACGATGGAGCACTACGTGCGCCTTGAGGAGGAGACAAAGACCGCCAGCGGCCGGTTCAGGTTTGAACCCCGAGCGCTGACGAGTCAAATTGGTGTCGCGTGATTATTGGTATGGCGCGAATGCCTGGCGGCTGTGGCTGTTCCTCGGTGTGCTGTGGTTCGCGACGATGCCGTGGCGGCCACTGCTCGATCCGGACGAGGGCCGCTACGCGGAAATTCCACGCGAGATGTGGGTATCCGGGGACTGGCTGACCCCGCACCTCGACGGCCTCAAGTACTTCGAGAAGCCGCCACTGCAGTATTGGGCAACGGCGGCCGTCTATACGGTGTTTGGTTCAAGCGAATGGACCTCCCGCCTGTGGGCTGCGACGCTCGGTTTTCTGTGTCTGCCGCTGGTCTACGGGTTCTCGCGCCGGATCGGCCAATCACGCGACACCGCCCTGATCGCGGCGCTGCTGCTGGCCATCAATCCGTATTTCGTCATCACGGGTCATGTGAACCTGCTCGATCAGGCGTTCTCATTCTTTTTAGTGGCGTCGGTGTTCTCTTTCGCGTTGGCGCAGCGAGAGACCCGGAATAGTGACCAGGAATTGTCATGGATGTTGTGCGCATGGGCAGCCCTCGCGCTCGCCGTTCTCAGCAAAGGCATCGTGGCCATTGTGCTGACTGGTATGACTCTTGCGATCCATATGACGCTGACTCGCGACGTGTCGGTGTTGCGACGCATGCACTTTCTGACGGGGCTGCCGCTCTTTGCCGCCATTGCGGCGCCGTGGTTCTGGCTGGTTCAGCAGAGGAATCCCGAGTTCGCCGGCTTCTTTTTCGTGCATGAGCACTTCACCCGCTTTCTGACGACGGTTCACCATCGGACAGGAGCCTGGTGGTATTTCCTGGCGGTCCTGTTTTTCGCGCTGACACCGGTCTTGTGGAGCATCGGGCCTGCGATAGCGCAGGGACGGCAGAAACCGGCTGCCGTGGGCGAATTCCAGGTTGGACGATTCCTCTGGATCTGGTGCATCGTCGTGCTGGGGTTCTTTTCATTCTCCCAGTCAAAGTTGACGCCATACATTCTGCCGATGATGCCACCGCTCGCGCTGTTGATGGCCCAGGCTGTACACGGGGATCGCAGGGCCAGAGGCCGAGCCGCCATCGCACTCGGCGTCACCACGCTCATCGTGGGCATCGCTCTTCTGGCGCTGTGCTGGCGGCGGAGCGGGGCTGTCGATCCTGGTCTCGCTGGTTGGGTGATGCTGGCCGCGGCGATTGGGCTGATGCCGGCGTTCGTTGGCTTCCGCATGGCCGCCGCGGAATCGCAACTCACGAAGTGGGTGGCACTTGCCGCGGCCTCGATCATCGCGTATCAGACCTTGATCATGGCGTACTCCATGGTGCCGCCCGGCCTTTCAGCCAGGACGCTCGCGATGCAGGTCAAGCCACATGTAAGCCCGAAGACGGAACTGTTCTCGGTCGGGCAATTCCACAATACGCTGCCGTTCTATCTCGAGCGCACGCTCCAGGTGGTTTCGTTCACCGGCGAACTCGAATTTGGCCTCGACCAGGCGGGCAATGCGGCCAAAGTTGATCTGCAGCGCTTCCGGGAACTTTGGGATCCGTCACTCGACGCCATCGCATTCATCGAGCCCGCGTTGTATCAGAAACTCGTCGAAGCAAAGCTGCCGGGGCGCGTCCTGGCCAATGACGGGCGCACGGTCGCGGTGATTCGCCGATGAAACCGACCGATCTTGCGTGGCTGCTGCTCGGAGTATTGTTGAACGCGGGCGCGCAGCTTGGTCTCAAGGCGGCAACGCGCGTGACCGGGCGGATCGACGCGAGTGTTGAAAGCCTCTGGAATTCCGGACAGCAGATCGGATCCGTGCCCGTGTTCTGGCTGGCCATGCTCGCCTATGGCGTCTCGATCGTGGTCTGGATAATCGGCTTGTCGCGGGTGCCAGTCAGCCAGGCGTATCCAATCCTGTCGCTACCTGGAACAACATGACGAATACTCTGGAAAGACTGCCATTCACGCGACCGAGCATCGATGAGGCCACGATCGAGGCCGTCGCGACAGTGCTGCGTTCGGGGTGGCTTGCGAGCGGGCCGAAGGTGCAGGAATTCGAAGCGGCCCTGTCCGCGTACCTCGGCAGTCGTCCGGTGCGGGTCATGACGTCCGCGACCGCCGCGCTCGAGATCGCGCTCACGATCTGCAACATCGGTCAGGGCGATGAAGTCATCACGACTCCCATGAGCTGGTGTTCGACATCGAATGTGATCCTGCGTCTGGGAGCGCGGCCGGTCTTCGTCGACATCGATCTCGATTCGCGCAACCTGATGCTCGAACAGGTCGAAGGGAAAATCGGGCCACGCACTCGCGCGATCCTGCCCGTCCATTTCTCCGGACTGCCGGTTGACATGGATCGACTATATGCAATTGCGACGCGGCACGGCCTGCGCGTGATCGAAGATGCGGCGCACGCGATCGGCTCGGCTTGGCGTGGCAGGCGAATCGGCAGCTTCGGCGATCTGGTGTGTTTCAGCTTTCACCCAAACAAGAACATGACTACGGGAGAAGGCGGCGCGATCGTTGCAGATTCACCGGCAGAGATTCGCCGGATTGAGAGCCATCGCTTCCACGGAGTCGTGAAGCGGGCGCCGGATCAGTTCGATGTACTGGATCCCGGCATCAAGGCGAACCTGAGCGATATCGCCGCCTGCATCGGGCTTGGGCAGTTGGCGCGACTGGAGGAGTTCAACGCCCGCCGCCGCGAGCTCGTCGCGCATTACTTTGCGCGCTGGAGCGCCTCGTGCCCGCTGCGATTGCCCGCACCCGGGGACACGGGACATAGCTGGCACATGTTTGCCCCGCTCCTGCCAGTTGATCGAATCGGCATGACGCGCGCGCAGTTCATCGGAAAAATGGATGAACGAGGGATTGGCGTCGGCATTCACTATCCGGCGATCCATCTGCTCAGCGCCTACCGGAAACTGGGCTGGCGCGAGGGACAGTTCCCGAACGCCGAGCGCGTCGGGCGCGAGACGATCACATTGCCGTTGTTTCCGGCGATGCGCATCGCAGATGTCGATCGGGTCGTAGATGCCGTCAACGACATTCTCAAGGCTGCCAGCACATGACGCCGGATGTGTCGATCGTCATTCCTGTCTTCAACGAGGAGGAGAGCCTGCCATTGTTGTTCGCGCGCCTTTACCCGGCCCTCGATGCGCTCGGCCGAAGCTACGAGGTCATCTTTGTGGACGATGGCAGCAGCGACCGTTCGGTCGAATTGCTGCGCTTCACCGTCGCCGCGCGGCCCGACAATGCGAGGGCGCTGATACTTGCGCACAATGTCGGACAGCACCTGGCCATCCTCGCCGCTTTTGCGCGCGCACGGGGATCGCGGATTATCACGCTGGACGCCGATCTGCAGAACCCGCCCGAGGAGATCGGAGCAGTGCTGCAGGCGCTCGACGATGGCGCCGACTACGTTGGAACGATTCGCCAGTTCCGGGAAGGCGTATGGTGGCGCAGGTTTGCATCGCGTTGGCTCAACAGCATCCGGGAACACACGACGCGCATTCACATCACGGACCAGGGCTGCATGCTGCGAGGCTACGATCGGCGAATTGTGGATGCCGTGAACCGATGCCAGGAAGTGAGCCCGTTCGTTCCCGCGCTGGCCTACACGTTTGCGCGGCGCGCCGTCGAGATTCCGGTAAAGCATGAGGCGCGAGTCGCCGGAACGTCCAGGTATTCGGGCTATGGCCTCGCGCGGCTCAATTTCGACCTGATGACCGGCTATTCACTGATCCCGCTGCAGGTATTTTCGCTGTCGGGAGTCGTGATCGCGGCGTCGTCGCTCCTGTTCGTGCTCTACCTGGCGATCCGACGACTCGTATTCGGTCCCGAAGCTGAAGGGCTGTTCACGTTGTTTGGAATAGCGTTCTTCCTGATGGGCTGTGTTCTGCTCGGGCTCGGCGTGGTCGGCGAGTATGTCGGGCGGATCTTCGAGCAGGTGCGCAGCCGGCCCCGCTACGTCGTTGCGGAATTCCTCGGCGATACCGGCGAAAGCGCGCTGGCTCCCACCACGACGACTGGTTCGACCACGCGCGCCCAGCCATCGTGAGCGCTGCATTTGTAGTGTTCGCCTACGGCGAGGTTGGCGTCCGCTGCCTTCGGGTTCTGCTGTCGGCGGGCGTCGATGTGCGTCTCGTCGTCACCCACGTTGATGACCCGGAGGAAAGGCGCTGGTTCGGCAGCGTCGCAGAGCTGGCTGCCGATCATGGCTTGCCGTGTATCGCCCCGATTGACGCGAATGATCCGCAACTCATCACCAGCGTGACTACCCTCGCGCCGGACTTCATCTTCTCGTTCTATTACCGGTTCCTGCTCGGGCCACAGCTGATTGCCGCCGCGCGCCGCGGCGCGCTGAACATGCACGGCTCGCTGTTGCCGAAGTTCCGGGGCAGAGCACCGGTCAATTGGGCGATCGTACGTGGTGCCACAGAGACCGGCGCCACGCTGCATCACATGGTCACCCGCGCCGACGCAGGCGATATCGTCGACCAGCTCGCCGTGCCGATTCTTCAGGACGACGACGCATTGGCGGTCTTTCGAAAAGTGGCACTGGCCGCCGAGATCGTGCTTGCGCGCAGCCTGCCGAAACTGATCGACGGTTCGGCGCGCGCGACCCCGCAGCGCATTGTCGATGGCGAGTATTTCGGGCGCCGGCGCCCGGAGGATGGACGAATCGACTGGTCGAGGCCGGCGCAGGAGATTCACAATCTCGTCAGGGCCGTGGCGCCGCCGTATCCCGGCGCATTCGCGGAAGTTCTCGGCGAGCAATGGATGATATTGCGCACCCGGGTGCTGCCGCGAACGATGACTGTGCCGGTCAGCCGGCCTCGGCTGACCGGCGCGAACGGCCGCTGCATCGTGGATTGCGCCGACGGGCAGCAGCTCCTCCTGCTTTCCGCGAGCACGACTCGGGGGCCGATCGATCTCGCCTCCGTGTCAGCGCAACTGCAACGCGTGCCGATCGAGCTAACATCGTGACGGTCGCATGCGCACGATTTCACTGAAGATTGATGCCGATACCTTGCGCGGCACACGCGAAGGCGTCCCCCGGCTCGCGGCGCTGCTCACGCGGCTGGACATTCCGGCAACGTTTCTCTTCAGTCTCGGGCCGGACCACACCGGGCGCGCATTGCGCCGTGTCTTTCGCCGCGGCTTCCTCGGCAAGCTGCGGCGCACGTCGGTTGTGTCGAACTACGGGTTGAAGACATTGCTGTACGGCACGCTGCTGCCGGGGCCCCGCATTGGCCTGCGGTGCCGTTCCCAGATGCGCGAGGTGATGCATCAAGGTTTTGACATTGGAGTTCACGCGTACGACCACGTCAAGTGGCAGGACGGAGTCGTGGGCGCCTCGATGGACTGGACGCGCGAGCAGTTGCGCCTTGCCTGTGATGTGTTCTGGAATGTGTTTGAGTGCGCACCACGCGTGCACGGCGCGGCAGGCTGGCAGATCAACGCGCAGGTGCCGGCCCTGGAGGCGGAGCTCGGATTCCGATTCGCGTCTGACACGCGCGGCCGGAGCCCGTTTATTCCCGCCTCCGGTGGCGTCCCGCAGCTTCCCACCACGCTGCCCACGCTCGACGAACTGATCGGGCGCGTGAGCGGCGGGTCCCGCGGCGCGATCGACAGCCTGGCCGAGTCGACCGTGAATGAGCCATCGAGCGGACACGTATTCACGCTGCATGCGGAGTTGGAGGGCGGCGCCTACCTGGCGGAGTTTGAGACACTGCTTCGGCGATGGCGCGGGCAGGGATACCGCTTCATCTCATTGAGCACCCTGTTCGACACGATCGATGTTTCGACGCTGGGCCGTTGCGACATTGTGTCCGGCCCCATGCCCGGCCGTGCCGGCGAGCTGGCGCTTCAGTGTCAACCCTGATGCGGGTGGATATTCACTCCCGCTGCCCGTAACATTCCGGACCGCGCGAAGCGCCACCTGGCGCCGCAACCCGGAGACTGAACAGATGCGATTCAACGACGCCGGCAAGGCGCTATTCGCGACCATTGCGCTGCTGCTCGCCGCGCCCGCGCTCGCGGACGATGGCGATGCACAGCGCGG
>JAENJD010000035.1 GCA_016844605.1 Steroidobacteraceae bacterium | reverse complement strand
GCAACTGCAGTTCGTGAGCTATGCCGACGCGGTGGACCGCTCGGCGCCGGCGGTAGTCAATATCTCCACCGAGCGCCGCGTACTGGTACCGAATGTCGGCAATCTGCCGCCGGAATTCGGCCGGTTGTTCGGCGATGTCTGGCCGGACTACCGCGAACGCGTGGAACGCAGCCTTGGCTCGGGCGTCATCTACGATGCGCGTGGCCACATCGTGACCAACTTCCACGTCATCGAGAATGCCACGCTGATCAAGGTGCAGCTCAAGGACAACCGCGAAGCACCCGCCACGCTGGTCGGCGTGGATCGCGACACCGACCTCGCCGTCCTCAAGATCGACCTCGGGAAACTGCCGGTGATTGCGATCGGCCGTTCCGACCGGCTGCGCGTCGGCGAACCAGTGCTCGCGATCGGCAATCCGATCGGCCTCGGCCAGACCGTCACGCAGGGCATCATCAGCGCGACCGGTCGTGGCCGGCTCGGTGTCTCCACCTACGAGAATTTCATCCAGACCGATGCGCCGATCAATTTCGGAAATTCGGGCGGAGCGCTCATCAATGCTTCGGGTGAACTGGTCGGGCTCAACACGGCGATCGCGGGCCGGATGCTCGGCATCGAGGGAATCGGCTTTGCGATTCCGGTTGACCTCGTGCACGGGGTCGTGGACGCGATCCTGCGTCACGGCAGGGTCGTGCGCGGCTGGATCGGGGTCGTGCCGCGCGACGTGACCGCGGGCGAGGCCGAGCAGTTCGGCATCCCGGATGGCTCGGTGCTGGTCAGGCAGGTCTATGCCGGAAGTCCGGCGAACGCGCAGGGTGTCGAACGGGGCGATGTGATCATCGAGGTCAATGGCACCCAGCTGCGTGGCGCACAGGACCTGATGGCACGCGTCGCGATGCTGAAACCCGGCCAGGGCGTGCGGCTCAGCCTGTGGCGCGGGCCGCCATTCGAAGGGCCGCTTCGCGAGCATAACGTGCGGATCGAAGTCGTCGAGCGGCCCGCGCAGGCCGCCGCCTCGCCCGCCGCCTGATCCGCCTCAGGTTCGCGCGCCGGGTATGCGCCGGATGCTGGCGCCGAGCTGGCGCAGCTTTTCCTCGATGCATTCGTAGCCGCGATCGATGTGGTAGATGCGCTGGACGTCGGTCACGCCCTCGGCAACCAGTCCCGCGAGCACGAGGCTGGCCGACGCGCGCAGATCCGTGGCCATCACCGGCGCACCCGAAAGCCGGGGTACGCCCTGGATCACCGCGGTGTGGCCCTCAATGCGCAGTTCAGCGCCGAGCCGGCGCAATTCGAGCATGTGCATGTAGCGGTTCTCGAAGATCGTCTCGACAATCGTCGCCACACCATCGGCGATCGAATCGAGCGCGGCAAACTGTGCCTGCATGTCGGTCGGAAATCCCGGATATGGCGCGGTGCGGATATCCACTGCAACGGGCCGCTTTCCATGCATGTCGACACTTGCCCAGTCCGTGCCTGTTTCAACGGACGCGCCGGCCTCGCGCAGCTTGGCGAGCACCGCGTCGAGGTGATCCGGCCGCGTGCTGCGCACACGCACCCGGCCACCCGTGATCGCGCCGGCGACCAGAAATGTGCCGGTCTCGATGCGATCCGGGAGCACGTCGTACTCGCATCCGCCGAGGCGTTCGCGGCCATCGATGACGATCGTGTCGGTGCCCGCGCCGGAGATGGCGGCACCCATGGCATTGAGGCAGCCCGCGAGATCGACTACTTCCGGTTCGCGCGCGGCGTTCTCGATCACCGTGCGGCCTTCAGCGAGCGTCGCCGCCATCATCAGGTTTTCGGTGCCGGTAACCGTGACGGTATCGAGAACGATGCGGGCGCCCTTGAGCCGTCCGGATTTGGCGTGGATGTAGCCGCTTTCGACGCCGATTTCTGCGCCCATGGCCTCGAGACCCGTGATGTGCAGATTGACCGGTCGCGCGCCGATCGCACAGCCGCCGGGCAGCGAAACCCGCGCCTCGCCGTGCCGCGCGAGCAGCGGACCGAGCACCAGGATCGATGCGCGCATTGTCTTGACCAGCTCATAGGGCGCAACCGGTGTCGTCAGGCGCGCGCCGTCGACTTCGACACGCATGCCCTCGCCGACCGTCACGCCGACACCCATGCGACCCAGCAGCTCGATCATCGTCGTGACGTCGTGCAGGTGCGGAACATTGCCGATCGTCAATGGCGCATCGGCCAGCAGTCCCGCCGCAAGGATCGGCAGTGCCGCATTCTTGGCGCCCGACGCGCGCACCTCGCCGGAAAGCCGGATACCACCCGAGATCTGGAGCTTATCCATGGCCAGGCGCCTCAGCTCGCCGCACGGCGTGCCCACTCGTCGGGCGCCGGCGTGTCGAGCGACAAGGCGTGAATCTCCCTGCCGACCGCGGCACCGAGCGCCCGGTAGACGAGCTGGTGGCGTTGAATCGTCCTGAGCCCCGCGAACTGCTCCGCGACCACCAGCGCCTCGAAATGAACATTGTCTTCCGAGCGCACTTCAACGGTCGCGCCAGGCAACGCCTCTTCGATCTGAACGCGCACCTGATCCGGTGTCATCACTTCTCTCTCGAAAACGGACCCCCATCTTATCCGAGAGCAATTGGTGCCGGTGTATGATGCCGGATTACCTCGGACAGCCACCCAAAGCGCATGAAACAGCCTGCAGACGGGAAGAGCCTGATCGACAAGGGACGCTGGGCGCTACGCATCGAGGCGCAGGCGGTGGCCGCGCTCGTCGATCGCCTCGGCGACGATTTCGCCGCTGCCTGCCGCATCTTCCTCGACTGCCGCGGTCGTGTCGTCGTGTCGGGCATGGGCAAGTCCGGCCACGTCGGCGGCAAGATCGCCGCCACATTCGCAAGCACCGGAACGCCGTCGTTCTTCCTGCATCCCGCCGAAGCCAGCCACGGCGATCTCGGCATGCTGACCAAGGGCGACGCGGTGCTCGCGATCTCGAACTCCGGCGAGACCGCCGAACTCCTGACCATCCTGCCGCTCATAAAGCGCATGGGTGCGCCGCTCGTCACCATGACCGGAAATGGGAAATCGACACTCGCGCGCGAAGCCGACGTGCATCTCGATATCAGCGTTCCCGCGGAAGCCTGTCCGCTGAATCTCGCGCCGACTGCGAGCACGACGGCGACCCTGGCGATGGGCGATGCGCTCGCGGTCGCGATGCTGGGCCATCGCGGATTCACGGAAGCCGATTTCGCGCGCTCGCACCCCGCCGGCGCATTGGGCCGCAGGCTGTTGCTGCATGTCTCCGATGTCATGCGCAGCGGCGACGACCTGCCGATGGTGCGACCCAACACGCCGCTGTCCGAAGGGCTCCTCGAGATGTCGCGAAAGCGCCTCGGAATGACGGCCGTTGTCGATTCGAAACAGCATGTCGTCGGCATCTTCACTGACGGTGACTTGCGGCGCGCGCTCGACCGGCGCATCAACATCCAGAAAAGCCGCATGGTGGATGTCATGACGAAGGGCGGCCGCTCGATAGGCCCGCGGGAACTCGCGGCCGAAGCCGTGCAGATGATGGAAAAACACGCCATCAACGCCCTCCTCGTGAAGGACGACAAGGGCCGGCTGGTCGGTGCCCTGAATGTCCACGACCTGCTGCGCGCGGGGGTCATGTGACGGCCGCCGCCGACATCGCCCTCGTGATCTTCGATGTCGATGGCGTGCTGACCGACGGCCGCTTGTTGTTCGGGCCGGACGGCGAGACCCTGAAATCCTTCCATGTCCGGGACGGCCATGGCATCAAGATGCTGATGGCCGCCGGTGTCCGTGTCGCGGTGATCTCCGGGCGGCGCTCGACCGCGGTCACTGAGCGCATGCGCGAACTCGGTGTCAACGACGTCGCGCAGGGCGTCAACGACAAGTCCCGCGCCCTCAGTGAACTGCTGGCACGCACGAAGATCGATGCGCGCCACGCCGCCTGCCTGGTCGACGATACCCCGGATCTCGAATTGATGGCCGCGGTCGGCCTCCCGGCCGCGGTGGCCGATGCGCATCCCAGGGTGCTGGCCGCGGCCAGCCATGTGACCAGGGCCGCCGGCGGGCAAGGCGCCGCACGAGAATTCTGTGACTGGCTGCTGGCCGCGAGGGGCGACAAGCGATGACCGGCCGGCTGCTCCTGCTGGCCGCATTGATCGCGCTGATCGCGGTGCTGATCGAATTTCGCCTGCTCGGGCGGGAAGAGACGACGCAGGCCGGCGAGCCCGCGCGGCCGGGCTATTACCTGAAAGGCATCGGTCTCGAGGATTTTGGCGCCGATGGAAAACTGCGGCTCGGCCTGCAGGCCGCAACCGCCAACGAGGATCCGGTCAGCGGGGTCGTGACGCTCCGCGAAGTCGCGGTCGATTACCACGCGCTGGAAGGCCAGCGCTGGCACCTGACATCGAATGAAGCCCGCGTGCCGCGCGGAGCCCATGCGGTCGACTTCCTCGGCGATGTGCGCATGAGCGGACGCGCCGGCGATCAGCCGGGGCTTGGCGAGCTGAGCACCGCGCGACTGATACTCGACACCGCGAGCGAACACGCCGAGACCAAGGAGCCGGTCACGCTCACATTCGGCCGCTATGTCATGAATGCCCGCGGCATGCAGGTCGACCTGAAGGGTGGCAATCTGCAGCTGGAGTCCGACGTCAATGGCCTGTTCAATCCGTAGGTCCGCGATCGCCGCCGTGCTGTTCGGCGCCGCCGCCTGCGCGGCGATGGCACAGGACCGCAACACGTTACCGATCACGGTCGAAGCACGATCTTCCGACTTCGACTACAAGAACAGCGTACTGGTGTTCAACGACGTGACGATCGTGCAGGGCGCGGTCCGCATCACGGCCCAACGGGCCCGGGCCAGCGGTCTCGATTTCGATGACAGCGGCTGGGAATTCAGCGGTTCGGTGCGCATCAAGCTGGCCGATGGTGCGCTCGCGAGCGACACGGCCCGGGTGCGCTTCGCCAAGGGCGAGATCCAGAGCGCGACCGTGACCGGCACACCCGCGACATTCGAGCAGCGCCGCGAGGCACAGCTTTCACAGGGGCGCGGGAATCGCATTGACTACGATCTGGACCGCGGCACAGTTGAACTCGCCGGCGATGCCTGGATCTCGGACGGGCGCAATGAGATCACTGGTGCGACGCTCGTTTACAGCACCGGGACCCAGCGTGTGATTTCGCGGGAGCAGGTCGTCATCACGATCAAGCCGCGCGAGCCGGAACCGACGCCCGCGGCCGCGCCGAAAACGCCCGAATGAGCCTGTTAACCGCCACAGGTCTCGAAAAGAGCTACAAGAAACGCCAGGTCGTCTGCTCGTTGTCGCTTCAGATTGAGAGCGGCGAGGTTGTCGGCCTGCTCGGGCCCAATGGCGCCGGCAAGACCACGGCCTTCTACATGATTGTCGGTCTCGTGCCCTGCGACGGCGGGCGCATCGAGCTCGACGGCGAGGACATCACGCGCCTCCCGATGCACGCACGCGCACGCCTCGGACTCGGTTACCTGCCGCAGGAAGCCTCGGTGTTCCGGCGCATGAGCGTCGCCGACAATGTGATGGCGATACTGGAGACCCGCCGCGATCTCGACGAAGCGGCGCGCAATGAGGCACTCGAGAACCTGCTCGAAGAGCTGCATGTCGCGCACCTTCGCGAAAACATGGGCATGAGCCTTTCGGGCGGCGAGCGGCGGCGCGTCGAGATCGCCCGGGCACTGGCGGCAGACCCCGCCTTCATCCTGCTGGACGAACCCTTTGCCGGTGTCGATCCGCTGTCCGTGCACGACATCCAGCGCATCGCCCGCCACCTGGCCGAGCGCGGTATCGGAGTTCTGATCACCGATCATAACGTCCGGGAAACATTGGGAATTTGCAGCCGTGCGTACATCGTCAACCAGGGCACGGTACTGGCCGCCGGATCTGCCGATGAGATCCTTGCCAATCCGGAGGTCCGCAAGGTTTACTTAGGCCAGGATTTCCGGCTCTGACCGAGCGGCGTCGAGGCGCCACACGCGCGCATGATGAAACACTCCCTGCAGCTCCGGATCGGCCAGCAGCTGACGATGACGCCGCAGCTGCAGCAGGCGATCAGGCTGTTGCAGCTTACGACACTCGAACTACAGGCCCAGATCCAGCAGGCGCTCGAGACCAACGTCATGCTCGAGGCCGACGAAAACTTCGAGTCCACTGCTTCGCTTGAGGCCCTGGTGAACGACGACCGCGGCGAAGGGGATGCGGCGGACAGCGATGAGCCGGTGGTCGAGATCGGCGACGAATGGACCGAACCGACCGCAGCCGAGTCGGAAACACCACGGTCGGGCAGCGGCGACAGTGCGCAGGATTTCGAGGACGAGGCCTGCCAGTCGCTCCAGGATCACCTGATCTGGCAACTGGGGTTGGCTCATCTTCCCGCGACCGCGATGACGATCGGCCGCGCGCTGATCGATGCAATCAATGACGACGGCTACCTGACCGAGTCGCTGCAGGCCATCGCCGACACGGTCGCACCTGAAATACGCGCGAGTGAGGCAGAGATTGAGGCGGTGCTGGCGACCATCCAGCAATTCGATCCCGCCGGCGTCGCGGCGCGAACGGTCGGCGAATGCATCGAATTGCAACTGCGGCAACTCGATCCGGCCACGCCGGGTCTCGATGCCGCGTTTGTCCTGGCCCATCAGCACCTTGAACTTGTGGCGGACCACCAGTTTTCGCTGCTGCAGCGGCAGATGCACTGCAGCGGCGAGGAACTCGATATTGCGCTCGCGCTCGTCCGCAGTTGCCACCCGCGGCCCGGATCGACAATCCAGCCGATACGAACCGAATACGTGGTGCCGGACGTGTACGCGCGCCGCTCGCCGCAGGGCTGGATCGTCGAGCTTAATCCGGCGTCGGTGCCGCGCGTGCGCCTGAATGAAAGCTACGCCAACATGATCACGCACACCGCCGATCACGCGGTACTGCGTTCCCAGTTGCAGGAAGCCCGCTGGCTGCTGCGCAGTCTCGAGATCCGCAATGACACGATGCTGCGCGTGGCGCGATCTATCGTCGAACGGCAATCGGCATTCCTCGACCGTGGTGAGGAGTCGATGGAGCCGATGATCCTGCGCGACGTCGCCGAAGCCGTGCAGATGCACGAATCCACGGTCTCGCGGGTGACCACCGGCAAGTACCTGCACACACCGCGCGGCGTCTTCGAATTCCGCTATTTCTTTTCGAGCCAGGTGCCGGGCGACGATGGCGCCGGCGTTTCATCCACGGCAATTCGTGCGAAAATACGCAAGTTGATCGCCCAGGAATCACCAGCTCAGCCGTTGTCCGACAATCGGATCGCGGAGATGCTTTCCACCGACGGGGTCCAGGTCGCGCGACGAACGGTCGCCAAGTATCGCGAGGCGCTCGGAATTCCAACTTCGAGCGAGCGTCGGCGGGTCACCACACAAAAAAGGAGTTCACCATGCAGTTGACGCTCACTGGCCACCACGTCGATGTCACTTCGGCCCTGCGAGACTACGTCGAAAAAAAGCTGGACCGCGTCGTGCGGCACTTCGACCATGTAATCGACGTGCACTGCGTGCTGACGGTCGAAAAACTCGAACACAAGGCCGAGGCGACGCTGGGGGTCAGTGGAGCCGTGATCCATGCCGACGCGATCGACGGCGACATGTACGCCGCGATCGACGCGCTGGCCGACAAGCTTGACCGGCGCATGCGCAAGCACAAGGAAAAGCTGACCGATCATCACGCAGCCGACGTCGTGCGCAGCCGCCCGACTTCATGATCCGTCTCGTCGTCGTCAGCGGTCTTTCAGGTTCGGGCAAGAGCGTCGCGCTCAACATGCTCGAGGACCTCGGCTGGTATTGCATCGACAATATTCCAGCCGGCCTTGTGCAGGGCCTGGTCGCGCATTCGGTCCAGACCGAGGAGCCAATCTATCGCCGCCTGGCCGTCGGCCTCGATGCGCGCAATCGTCCCGATGACCTTGCATCGATCCCCGCACTGGTCTCGGACCTGACAAAGGCCGGCCTGCGCTGCGAGATCCTGTATTTGCACGCCGAGAACGAAGTACTGCTGCGGCGTTATGCCGATACGCGCCGCCGCCATCCGCTGGCGGGCGCTGGCCGCAGTCTGGCCGATGCGATCGCCGAGGAGCGACGCCTGTTGCATCCCTTGATCGACAGCGCGGATCTCGTCATCGACACCTCGCGCATGAGCGTTCACGAGCTGCGCGACCTGATCGGCCAGCGCGTCGAACCACAGGGCCCCGGCCGCCTGTCCATCCTGTTCGAGTCATTCGGCTTCAAGCACGGCACGCCGGGCGATGCCGATTTCGTGTTCGATGCGCGCACGCTGCCAAATCCGTACTGGGAACCCACGCTGCAGGCGCTGAATGGGCGCGACGGGCCGGTCGTCGCGTTCCTCGAGGCGAGCCCCCAGGTGCACCGCATGGCCGACGACCTGGTGCGATTCCTGGACGGCCGCATCCCGGACTACGAAGCCGCGAATCGCGGCTACCTGACCGTTGCGATCGGCTGCACTGGTGGCCAGCACCGCTCCGTCTACCTGGTCGAGCGCCTCGCCGCCCACTTCAGGCAGCGCTACCCTCAATTGCTGGTCCGTCACAACGCCTTGCCGAAGTGACGATCCAGACCCAGAAATGAACTGATTTCGGCGCGGCGCGCCTTGGCGTCCTCTTCTCCGAGCCGGATTAACTCGCGGGTATAGGGCGCTTCGAACAACAGATACGACATCAGCTTGCCGCCGCGCTTGCCGGCGACACCGAGTATGCGCAGCAGCGCCCGCAAGGTGCGCGGCATGGCATCGCGGTGCGCGATCGCAATTTCCTTTGGATCGCAGCGTGGCAGCATCAGTAGCGTCTCTATCCGCCGCAGGCCCAGCGGCCTCGGACAGTCCTGCAGATGATCGAGCAAGGCGTTGATGCGATCGACCCGCTCCAGGTCAGCGTGCAGCCCCTCCGTGAACAGCGTATCGAGCATGAAACCGAACATGTCGCCGATGTCGGGCGGCTTGTCAGGGACCGGCGGGTCAATGCGCGAACTGCGCGCCCCGATCGCCAGTATACGATCGGCCCCCAGGTGAATTGCCGGCGCGAGCGGCGCGGCCTGGCGCATCGCGCCGTCACTGAAGTGAAAGTGCCCGATCGGCACGGCTGCAAATAGCAGCGGAATCGCGGAGCTCGCCATCAGGTGATCGATGTTGATGTCCGCAGCGACGCCACGCCGGCCAGCGCGGCTCCAGGGCTCGAATGGTCCTGCGGACTGGATGAAAGTGACCGACTCGCCGCCGCCGAGGCCCGTTACCGTCACGGCGATCGCGTCGAGCGCTCCGCTTCGGGTGGCCTGTGACAGCCGCGCGAAGTCGATTTCGCGCTTGAGCAGCGCGCGCAGCGGTGTATTGTCAAAAAGCGACCGCGGCACGGCCACCAGCCAGCCGCCCGAGACCAGTGCCAGCAGCAGGTGCAGGCCGGACCGCAGCATGTCCACGGCACCGCTCCTGAAGACCTGGCTGACCCGGAATGCGCCCCAGACGCGGGCCAGTTCGGCGGCGGCACGCGGGAAATCGGCTGCGCCCGCGCCAATCACGGCGGCATTGATCGCACCGGCCGAGGTGCCGCAAAGGATCGAGAATGGCAGTGGCTGACCGGGCCGGCACCAGCCGGCGATCGCCTTCAGCACGCCGACTTGATAAGCCGACCGGGCACCGCCGCCGGGCAGTATCAGCGCGATGCGTGGCCGGCCCTCGCCTCTGCCCGTCGAATCCATGCTCGTCATCGGGAACCCTTGGGCCACGTCATGGTCATCTGGCTGCAGCCCGCGATACTATGCTACCCGCAGCTACCCCAGAAAACCGCGCGCCAATCGCCCGAACCGGAGGCACCGCCATGATGCGTTTGTTGCAGAGCACCGCCATCGCTTGCGTGACCCTGATACTAAGCACCGGCGCTGTGGCGCAGGAATCACCCGCTGTCGGCGCCGCCGCCCCGAATTTCAAACTCCAGGACCAGACCGGGAAGTGGCATTCCCTCAAGGGCTACGCCGGCAAGTGGGTCGTGCTGTATTTCTATCCGAAGGACGGCACGCCGGGCTGCACGACCCAGGCCTGCGAATTCCGGGACAACATCTTCGCCTACCGTGAAATAGGCGCCGTGATCCTCGGTGTCAGTGTCGATGATGTCGAGTCGCACAAGGCGTTCTCCGATGAGCAGAACCTGCCCTTCCCGATCCTTGCGGACGCCGACAAGAAGGTGACGACCACCTACGGTACGTTGAAGCTGTACATGGGCACGCTCGAAATGGCCCGGCGCGACACCTTCATCATCGATCCGCAGGGCAACGTGGCGAAGCACTACGTCAGCGTGGATCCGAAGGGTCATTCGGAGCTGGTGCTGACCGACCTCAAGCAGCTGGCCGCCAAGGCCACGACTGCCAAGGCCAGTTGAAAAAACCCGCCACGCGATTCGCCGGGTCCGACAGCTACGTCGCGACCGCTGAGCTGACGCTCGCCGTCAACGCGGCAGTGACGCTTTCGCGGCCGCTGCTGGTCAAGGGCGAGCCCGGTACCGGCAAGACCCAACTGGCGCAGGAAGTCGCGAGTGCCCTTGGCCGGCCGCTGTTCGAGTGGCACGTCAAGTCGACCAGCAAGGCCCAGCAGGGCCTCTATGAATACGACGCCGTCTCACGGCTGCGCGACTCGCAGTTGGGCGATGCGAAGGTGCAGGACATCGCCAACTACATCGTGCCGGGCATGCTGTGGCGCGCGTTCGAGAGCGATGAGCAGGCGGTGCTGCTGATCGACGAGATCGACAAGGCCGACATCGAGTTCCCGAACGACTTGCTGCGCGAGCTCGACCGTATGGAGTTCTACGTCTACGAGACGCGGCAACTGGTCAAAGCCAGGCACCGCCCGATCGTGTTCATCACCAGCAACAACGAAAAGGAGCTTCCCGACGCATTCCTGCGTCGCTGCTTCTTCCACTACATCCGCTTCCCGGACCGCGAGACGATGGAAGCCATCGTCGATGTGCATTTCCCCGGCCTCAAGAAAGAACTGCTGGCCGAGTCGCTGACGGCGTTCTACCGGATCCGCGACGTGCCCGGTCTCAAGAAGAAGCCCTCGACATCCGAACTCCTCGACTGGATCAAGCTGCTGCTCGCAGAAGAGGTCCCGCCGGAGGCCCTGCGCTCGGATGACCAGAAGGTCTCGATTCCCCCGCTCTATGGCGCGCTCCTCAAAAATGAGCAGGACGTGCACCTGTTCGAGCAGCTCGTGTTCCTGAATCGGCGGGCCGGCCGGCCCGGGTGACGAATCGCGGGGGCAGCCGATGCTGATCCGCTTCTTCCTGATGCTGCGCGCCGCCGGCGTGCCGGTGTCCATCACCGAGTTCCTCGCGCTCCTGGAAGCGCTGCAGGCGCGCCTGATCGGGCCGGAAAAGGGGAGGCCGGAAAAGGGGACGCTACCCTTTTCCTCTTGGGAAAAGGGTAGCGTCCCCTTTTCCGGCCTCCCCTTTTCCGAGCAGTTCTACCATCTCGCGCGCGCGGTGCTGGTCAAGGACGAGCGTCACTTCGACCGCTACGACCAGGTGTTCGCCGCGCATTTCCGCGGCATCGAGTTGGCGTTCGAGGCGCTGGTCGCCGAGATTCCGGCCGACTGGATGCGAAAGAGCCTCGAACTCTCGCTCTCCGACGAAGACAAGGCGCGCATCGCGGCGCTCGGAGGCTGGGATGCGCTGATGGAGACGCTGCGCCGCCGGCTGGCGGAGCAGCAAGGCCGGCACGAGGGCGGCAGCAAGTGGATCGGCACCGGCGGCACGTCGCCATTCGGCGCCCACGGCTACAACCCCGAGGGCGTGCGCATCGGCCAGGAGGGTTCACGCAACCGCCGTGCAGTCAAGGTCTGGGATCGCCGCGAGTTCGCGAATCTCGACGACACGGTTGGGCTCGGCACGCGCAATGTGAAGCTGGCGCTGCGCCGGCTGCGGCGCTTCGCGCGCCAGGGCGCGGCCGAGCAGCTGGATCTCGACGGCACGATCGACTCGACTGCGCGCCGGGCAGGCCTACTCGACATCCGCATGATTCCCGAGCGGCACAACGCGGTGAAGGTGCTGCTGTTCCTCGATGTCGGCGGCTCGATGGACGATCATGTGCGTATCTGCGAGGAATTATTCTCGGCGGCAAGCAGCGAGTTCAAGCACCTCGAATACTTCTATTTCCACAACTTCGTCTACGAATCAGTGTGGAAAGACAACCGGCGCCGCCACACCGAGCGCACGCGCACCGTCGAGGTCATGCGCACCTACGGCCACGACTACAAGCTCGTGATGGTCGGCGACGCCACCATGAGCCCCTACGAGATAGTGCAGCCGGGCGGCAGCATCGAGCACTGGAATGAGGAAGCAGGCGCCGCGTGGATGCGCCGGCTGCTCTCGAACTATCCGCACCATGTCTGGCTCAACCCGGAGCCGCGGGATCGCTGGGAATGGACCCCGTCGGTCAAGATCACCCGGGAACTATTCGAGGACCGGATGTTTCCACTGACGCTGAGTGGTCTCGATCGGGCGATGAAGGCGTTGCTGTAGGTGCGAGCGCCTGCCTTGAAAGGCCCACATCGGGCAGGCACTACGCGATGGACCAGGCTAGAAGCAACTGAGCGGAATAATAGACCGGCAGACCCCATGCCTTGTTGAGGAAGGCTGACACCACAAAGCGATCACGCGCAACTGAAATGTCTGATGCTGCAAATGCCAGCGCACCAATCGCTGCCAACCACGATTCAGACGCTGCGCTATGAGCGACTGCCATCGTGCACATGGCCACTATCGCAACGACATAGGCTGTAACTGCCAGCTTGTAGCGTGCGTCGAGCCGGCCCCATAGCCAATGGAGCGTGATTGCACCGACTGCCGAGGCGAAGATCAGTCCAACAAAGAACGCGCTCGTGCTGAGTGCGCCGCTTGCAAACGCCACGGAGAACGCAACGTGGGCCAGCAAGAAAGAGCCCAGGCCAAACTGAAAGTCTACGCTGCGTCGGCTAAGCAGGAATGCATCGCCTATCCAGCTGAGTACCAGGGCAAGGAGAACGAGTTGGCCGTAGCTTGAAGCCACAGCGTGCAACGACAGCGCAAGAAGAACAAAGGCCGTGCTGGCCGAAATCTTTGAAAACCGCCTTGCGGCGCTGAGATTTCGACTCTCGGCGAAAACCAGCCCGGAAACGGCGAGCAGGCAGCCGATGGTGAGGGCAATCGGGATCAAAGGTATCAGGTGAGGTTCACCGCCTATTGTCCTGCGCTCTCGACCGGCACTGCATCTAACGGCGACTCAAAGGCAATGAAGAGGACACATGGGTCGGCACTTGCGCAGTAGCCATGGTGAGGACGTTTGGCGGGGCCGTACGCATAGGTCCCCTGCCTGAGAATGGCCATCTCTTGGCCGTCATAAGTGAGATGAAGCTCGCCCGCTACCAGCACCATGCGCTCTGGCGAGGTGTGCCAATGAAGTGGGATGGTCGACTTGGCAGGCACTTTGAAGAAAACGTCAAGGTTGTCCTGCGCCGGATCGCCATGAAGAACTGCGATCGCACATCCTTCTGGCAAGAATGGTGGGCAAGGCCCCCATTGAATCTGCGCATCGTCGGCATTTTGTGTCAGTGCCTGCTCAATAACCGGCGTTTGCGCGCTCGTGAAGGAGCTGATGAGGCCCAACAGAAGAAACGGGAACACCTGTAATGAACGACCAATGATGGGGTTATCCATGCGTCATCTCTCCTTCAAATTAACGGCAAGTATGCACTGCATTGCCGTCCAACATTTGAGTCCAGCGCCTGCCGAAGGCAGTCCGCTGGCTGGTCCGCGAACAGCTTGACAGGCTTCAGGTCATGGCATATCTTCACCCGTATGGGTGAATATAGAACATTGCCTCTGGACCGGCTATTCGTCGCTGTTGCCGATCCGACGCGGCGCGCGATTCTCGCCCGGCTCTCAAGCTCGGACGCCCGCGTCACGGATCTCGCCGCCGATTTCCCGATATCGCTCAACTCGACTTCAAAGCACATAAAGATGCTCGAGCGCGCGGGGCTCGTCCGCCGCGAAGTGATAGGTCGTGACCATGTCTTGTCTCTCAACGCGGCGCCACTGGCGGAAGCGGCAGCCTGGATCAACCACTACAAATCGTTCTGGGATGACAGGCTCGCAGCACTTGAGATATTGGTAACCAAGAAACGCGGCATTCCAAAAGGAAGGAAGAAGAAGTGATCCAGACGACAAATCTGCCGAAGGTGATCGTCCGGCGCGAAATCAAGGCGCCAGCGGACGAATTGTTCGACGCTTGGCTCGACCCAGCCAGCCTTGCCGTGTGGATGCGTCCCGGAGACATAAGCCATTCGGTAGCGCATGTCGATCCAAAGATCGGCGGGGCCTTCGAAATTGTGATGCACAACGCCGCGGGACCGATTGTGCATAGCGGCGAATATCGGATCATTGAGCGCCCGCGACGCCTGGTCTTTACCTGGATTTCAGCCGGAACGAAGCAAACGCAGTCGCTCGTCACTGTTGACTTTAATGCTGGTCGGCGGACGACCGAGGTTGTATTGACGCATGAGCAATTACCAGACGACAACGCTGTGAAATCGCACACCAAGGGGTGGACTCAAATTCTCGAGATGCTCGCACGGCAGTTTGGCGCCGCGGAAACCCACTGATCGGTCGCGGCGCACCCCAACACGAACGTCACGAGCCACATTTCCCGGATGGCTTCCAGTCGGATGGAGCACCCCTCTCCTGAGTCGAATCATGGATGACCAGGGCAAACGCCCGCCGAAGCGTCGTACCGGTTACATTCAGTTCCATTGGAACGTTCGGCGGTACCGTCATGGTTTGTCCCGCGCCACCCCTATTCGCGCCTGCGGGAGTCTCCAGGCACTGCTCTCCCGCGAGCACATACCAGCCCTCAGGGCCCGGGTGTGTGTGTACTCTCGAACTGTCGCCCGGCCGCATGACCGCGTACGAGAGAACGACACTGTAACTCCTTGCTACTGGAAGCTGCAGCGGTCCGACGACGGCGACAGCTTCACCCCCACGCGGAGCGCTGTCGCGCGCCCCAAATTCAGAGAGCCACACGCGGCCGTCTTCCTCCACAACGAGTCCGGTCGCACTCCTGGCCGCCTCGGCAGCCTTTCTGCTTCCAAACGCGTGGAGATGCCAGTAGACGGCTGCCTGACGGAACTGGAGTTCCTTGACAGTGCCGATGTTGAAGCAGCCAAACTCGGGCCGCTTCTCGCCCGGCGGCACGTCCACGCAAGCCACTTCGGTCAGGTGCTCGTGTCCGGTCGTGCGGGGAGCCTGCGCCTGCAACTCGCCCGTCGTCCCGGTTGGAACGGCTGCCAGTGACAATACGAGCACGACGAAGTTGAGAACGAATGGATTCCGGATCATGACTTCGATCCCCCAGAAGCGCGCCAGTATGCACCCAACGTCGTCAACACGGCCGCCCAACGCCGCGAATCAGCGACGCGCCGCCCACGTTTCTGAAATGGCACTTTATCCATAACGCGCTCGCTGCATTCGCTTGTTGGGCGTCACTCCACGATCTTCCAGTACGAATCCTTTCGTACAACTTTCCCGTCACGCAATTCATAGTGATCGCAACCCCGAACCTCAATGGTATCTCCCGACCGTAGCGTCCCCGTAACGAGCCACTCGGAAACTCCCATCTTCTCAGTCGCAAAATGGCGTCCGTTCCCATAGTGGACATCTGGCAACATCTCAAAGCGGGTTTGCAACCCCTTGCGAACTGCAGTCTTGCCCACATACCGGGTTCCCCACGGCGC
The DNA here is from genome assembly GCA_016844605.1 of Steroidobacteraceae bacterium. Taxonomy (GTDB): domain Bacteria; phylum Pseudomonadota; class Gammaproteobacteria; order Steroidobacterales; family Steroidobacteraceae; genus SCUD01. The sequence goes on along the minus strand of JAENJD010000035.1, from coordinate 3,422 downwards.
CTGACCTCGCGGCATGTCCAGTGAACAATCGTGGGAGAAGAACTCCATGATCTTGTCGAGGTCGTGCTCGTTGAACGCCTCAAGCAATCTTTCAAGAATGTCCAGATTGTCGGATGCTAGAGACATGTCGGTACTGACGCCTTGCGCTCGCGTTGAACGACGCGCTGCTGTGTGATGGATTCTGGCATTTTTATCCTTCCTGGGCGCGCTCCAACGCGTTGCTAGCGGCCGCTTCGGTGGTGAGCTCGAATCGCTGCTCGCCGTTGGATTCGACGCGCGTGTGTCGCCAACCAGCCGCCGCGTAGAACTTTGCTGCTCGAGTATTCGGTTCGGTACCTAACCATACCGGTTCGCTCCCTTTCTCAAACAGCCACCCGATCATTGCGTCGTGGAGCTTTCGACCGATGCCGTGGCCCGCGGCGCCAGGCGCAACGAATAGTGCCCAGATACTGCGGCGAGTGTGATCAGCAATTGCGAATCCGACTATCTCTCCGTCTACCTCATACACCCAGCCTTGGCCGTGCTCTTCGAGCATCGCCCGATAGTGCGCAGGTTGAACCCGAAGCGGATCGGCAAGGACGTTCTCGCGCACTGCCAATCGCACCTTGTGCATGGCACCTATGTCCAAAACGCTTGCTATACGAAGACCCATCGCGGCCGCTAACGCCCGCGTTGAGCGACGCGCGGCATCGCTGACTCTGATCGAAACCACTTGATCCAGAACATCGACATCCTTGTTACTTCACCGAAGCTACTGGCCGCGCGACTGCTCCAACGCGTTGTTAGCCGTCGCACGCGTCTAGGAAGCACTGAAACCTACGGCAGAGGAATGACCGCACCGAGGCCTGCCGCGTCGAAGTGATCTTTGAAGCGCTCCAGAAACACTGCGAATCCGAGTTCACTCGTGCAGTGAGCAGGCGCGACCCGCTCCACTCGGAGCTCGTCGTGAAGCACCAGCGCCACACGCCGCACCTCCACTTCCGGCGTAAAAACGAGATGAAAGCCGCCCATGACGGAGTACAGATGGGGATCGATCTTGGCGGCTGCCGCGAGAATGTTTTCCACGCCCGGATGCGAGCAACCGACGATTACAGCGAGTCCTTTCGGGGTCTGCACCGCAAGCGAGAGCTCATTCATGTCAAGTGTGCCCTGCTTCTGCGATTTGGTGGTGAGAATATACAAACCTGGAAAGATCTCGGTGGTCTGTGCTACGCCCTCGAAATTCGCCTGCTCCCACGGTGTTCCATATAGCCACCGCTCGGGCTGCTTGCCACCGTAGTACTGGAGGTTCGGCGGTAGTTCTGGATAGCGCGCCAGGAATCCCGGCGGTATAGCACCCTTGAAAAATGCTCCTTCTAGCGGCGCATAGATCTTGACGCCCGGGTTTACCTCCAGGAGGTACTTGAGTCCACTCGTGTGATCACCATGGCGGTGCGAAATGACCACGGCATCGAGTCGACTGAGGTCGATGCCGAGCTGCTTGACGTTGTGCTCAAAGATCCCGGCGTCGTTGCCCGTGTCAAAGAGAATGCGCTTCCCGCCGTATTCGACCAGCGCCGCAAACCCCCAGTCCTGTTGAAGGGCCGATGGTGCACCGAATGCATCATAGAGATTCGTGATGCGTCGCGGCTCGTCCGCGTGCGTCGGCAGTACCAGCGTGAGAGGCAGTGCCGCGGAAAATGCTAGGCACAATAGAATGCGCTTCATAATCGTCCCTCACTCTCGCCGATAGACAGAAATTCACAGGTGGTGCACGTCAACGCGACGGCCAACGCCCGCGTTGAGCGGCCCGCGGGAAAACCGAACTATGCGCCGCGGGCGCGACAATTGTCCCCGCGCCCGCGGCGCACCCCTGCCGAGCTGTCACGGACTGCTCCAACGCATAGTCAGACGTCGTCCTCCTCGACAAGCTCATCGCTGCATAAGTCCTCGACCATGGAATGCATTTCGACCTTGAACCATCGCTTGAACGTGGCGAGCGTGCGCTGCTTCGGCCACGCCATGTCGTCGGTATGCCATGCAAAGAGCTCGCGTTCGAACACCTCAGCAAAGACAAGCTTGAGTACTTGCGCAGCTTCCTCGTCATCCTCAAAGCTGGGCACGAGATAGACGGTTTGCTCTTCATCGGGGTTTGGCACAATGCCGCTGTCGTCGAGGCCGGCGGCCCAGTCCAGGAATGGTTGCGCGGGACGTACTATTAACACACCCCGATTCAGCATTGCTGATGCCTTCTTCGACGACGTCTAACGCCCGCGTTGAGCGGGCCGCGGTAGAGCCGAACCAAGCGCCGCGGGCGCGACAATGTCTCCCGCGCCCGCGGCGCACCCCTGCCAAGCTCTCACGGACCGGTCGAACGCATAGTTAGGCATCACTTTGCTCAAAGCTAGGCGCGGATCGCTAGCGCGCCTTGGTGAATTCGCTCCATGGCCAGCCACCAGCCCCATTGTCGAAGTAAAGATAGGTTCCATCGCGCACTTCCTGAATGGTCAGCGTATCGCCGATGCGCACTCCAAACCGCTCTATGTTCTGGTAGTGACCGCGGGTACGTTCTGAAGGTGTGAAGGTCACGCAGTCACCAACTAGAAATGGACAGCGTTCGGTATTCATGAAAAGTGATGCTTAACGTCCGCGTTGAGCGACGCGCGGCATCGCGGACGCTGATTGAAGCCACTTTATCCAGATCATCGACATCCTTGTTACCTCACCGAAGCTGCCAGCCGCGCGTTTGCTCCAACACGTTGTTAGCTGCCTTTTGCGTTCTGGCACTGGTCGCATGGTCGCATGGCTACCTGCTTGTATCGCGTGGTTCGCTCTCCTATGCTTGCGGGTGTATCGCCAGGGGGAGAGACATGATTAAAGTTAGTGTGATGTACCCCAACACGCCTGGGGCGCGATTCGACCACGACTATTACCGTGACAAGCACATGCCGCTCGTCAAAAGCCGGATGGGCGCAAACTGCAAGTACTACACGGTTGACAAGGGCCTCGCTGGCGGAGCACCGGGGGCTCCTGCAACCTATATTGGCATGTGTCACTTGTTTTGCGACTCCGTCGAAGCCTTTCAGGCCGGCTTCGGGCCACATGCGAACGAGATCATGGCGGACATTCCGAAATACACCGATCAGACTCCGGTGATTCAAATAAGCGAAGTTGTGGTGGGTTGATGCTGTCCTTTGTGAGTGGCGCGCGTCGGCTCGCGGTCGGCAGCTAACGCTCGCGATCAGCGGCGGCGCGCAGTTGGCGCGCCGCTTGCCCTGGTTGCAAGCGGCGTGACGACAAGCGCCGAACGCTGCATCGCCTAGTTAGACCGCGGATCGCGAGCATCCAAGGGACTCCATGACTTCGCGAAATCGGGCTCGAAATTGCTCTGCGTTGAAATCGCCGATCTTCCGTCGCTGCGCGGCTAATGTGGCTGTAGAGTC
>JAENJD010000002.1 GCA_016844605.1 Steroidobacteraceae bacterium | reverse complement strand
GACCATCGCGCCCCAGCTGACGACCGTGAGCTCGGAGCCGCTGCGAAGCGTGCGCGCGATGCCGAATGGCAGCATGAAATCGTCGCCGGGATAAGGGCGCCTTGCCGCCGCGCCATCGAGCAGCGAACGATGCTCGAAAAAGACGACCGGGTCATTGCCGCGCATGGCCGTGCGCAAAAGCCCCACGGCGTCTTCGGCATTGGAAGGCATCGCAAGCCGCCAGCCGGTTGCATGAAGGAATTCCACTTCATTGCACTGGCTGTGCCAGGGGTCGCCGCACTTGAAGAAGCCGCCAGGCATCCGCACGACCATCGGTGCGGCAAAGCGGTTGGCCGTGCGCCAGCGCATTGTACCGCAGTCATGCAGCTGCTCGGCGGCCGGTTCTGCGTACTTGCGGAACTGGATTTCGGGGCGTACTTGCGGAACTGGATTTCGGGGACTGGCATCAGCCCCGCCAGCGCCATGCCAACTGCGCGGCCGATGATGCCCTCCTCTGACAGGCTGGTATCGAAGACGCGTTGCTCGCCGAATCGCTCCTGCAGACCGAGGGTCGCCGCGTGCACGCCGCCCTTGCGCCCGACATCCTCGCCAAAAACCAGCACACGCGGATTGACCTCGAGCTCGTGTTCCAGCGTGCGTCGGATCGCCGTCAGCATATTGATGCGCGGGCCATCCGGCCGCGGGACATCGCTGCCAGCAGCAGGCAGGATGCCTTCAGCAAGAAGACCGCCCTGCCGCTGCAATTCGAGCGAGCCGTCATCGCGATATTCCGTGAATGCATAGCGTGTCACTGCGTCCATTTCGGCCGCAGGTCGCGCCTCGATGCGCAGCAGTGCAGCCTCGACTTCCGCCTGAGCTTCCAATTCCAACGCCTTCCACTCGGCCTCCACCACGATTCGCGGGACGATTTGCGCACGCAGCCGCAGCAGCGGATCGCGTGCCTGCTCGGCCGCCACTTCTTCGGATGACTTGTAGGCCTGCGTGTCCTGTCCCGAATGCCCCGACAGGCGCGGCACCGTCAGGCGCAGCAATACCGGTCCATCGCCCGCACGCACCGCGGCAATCGATTTCTCGATCAAGGTCGCGGCAGCGCCGGGATCCGAGCCGTCGCCATCGAAAATTATCAGGTTGCGGAACGAGGCCAGATTCGCGGCGATGTCGCCGCCCGGTGTCTGGCGGTCCGACCTGACCGAGATTCCGTAGCCGTTGTCCTCAATGTAATACAGAAGCGGCAGCCGTCCGGTCGTCGCGATATTGAGCGAAGCCCAGAATCCATTGGTCGCAGTTGACGCATCACCACCGTGGACGACTGCGATGCTGCCCGCGCATTGCTGGTCGTCCAGCACGCGCACACGGTAGGCGAGCGCCTGCGCCCAACCGGTCGCGGGCGTGTACTGCGTACCGACGCCGCCGCAGGCCGGCAGCATGCAGGGACCCTGGCGATTCGGCAGGTTGATGACGACCCCGATGTCCCGGCCGGCCGACATGCCCTGTGTGCGCATCATCGTGGACGCGAGCGCTTCCTCTGCGGACAGGCCCAGTGCGAGTGCAAGCGGCCGTGAGCGGTAATACGGCGCGACTGCGTCGCGCGCGCCGGTCAGCTGCATGCCGAGCAAGGCCTGGGTCACGTCATGCCCGCGTGCCGAGAACTGGTAGAGCACTTTGCGCTCCGGCACCAGCCGGGTTTCTTCGAGGCGGTCCAGGGCGCGCGAAAGGAATGTGGTGCGCAGCACGCGGCGCCAGTCGATGGTCGCGGCGGATCCGGTCTGAACGGGCCTGCTTGCGCTGGCGGGCATTGGGAATACCTTCGGGCCCTGCGACCCGTCATCGTACTCATGCATGCGGGGTGTTTTTTGGCTAATTTCTTGTGCGAGTACAGAGATTTTAGTGATAGTCTCTAATTCCTAAGATTTTGTAAGTGTTTATCACCAAATGAACGCCATCGACCGCACGGATGTGAAGATCCTCGAGCAGTTGCAGCGCGACGGCCGCTTGAGCCACGTCGAACTCGCAGAGCGCGTGGGGCTCTCGCCGACTCCCTGCACGCGCCGCGTCCGGCGCCTTGAACAGGCCGGGATCATCCGCGGTTATGCCGCCGTTCTCGATCCGAAGCGTGTGGGCCAGAACGTGGCCGCCTATATCCAGATCAAGCTCGAGCGCCACACCGACGATGTCATCGAGCGTTTCCGGCGCACGCTCGATGAGCGGCCGGAAGTCGTCGCGGCCCATGCAATGACCGGCGAAATGGACTTCCTGCTGCACGTCGTCGTGCCGGATCTCGACGCCCTGGGGCGGTTCACGCTGCACCAGCTTCTGAAGCTTCCCGGCGTGCGTGACGTGCGTTCGAGCCTCGTGCTCGAGACCCTGAAAACCAGCGCGCCCGTGCCGATCGTGCCGTGATTTGCGGCCCGTCGGTGGAACTGTCCTGCCGGACCGACGGTCTTTGTCGGGTAGGTTAGAATCGCCGTACGCCACGGAGACCGAGCCATGTTGAGGAAAACGATCGCGTTCGCCGCCCTGTTGGCCTGCCTGGCCGCGGGAAGCGCACAGGCGACCTGCATCTATCCACGGGCACCCGAGCACATCCCGGACGGCAAGACTGCGATCTACGATGAAATGGTCACCGCACAGCAGGCCGTGAAGCAGTTCAATGAGGATGTCACCGCCTACAACGTCTGCCTCGACATGGAAATGGCGTCGCTGGAGCAGAGCGGCCAATTCGACGCGAATCGCCTCATGGAACTACGCGCCATGCAGGCCAAGAAGAACAATGCGGCGGTCGACGAGGTGCAGGCAGTTGCCGACCAGTTCAACGAGCAGCTGCGTATCTTCAAGGCCCGCGACAAGAAAGACTGACCGTGTGGCCTGATGCTGACTCCCGCCGAGGCTGATGCGGCAATCGCCGCCCACCTCACGCAGTTTCCGGAACAGGTACTGACGCTGCCGGCCTGTGCGGGCCGGGTCCTGCGCCAGGACATCCATGCCGAGCGCGACGCGCCGCCATTCGACCGCGTGGCGATGGATGGCATCGCGATCGCAATTGCCGCATTCCAAAGCGGCCGGCGTGAATTTCGTGTCGCGGCCATGCAGGCCGCGGGCCAGGCGCCTGCTTCACTCGAATCGCCGACCGACTGCATCGAGGTGATGACCGGCGCATCTCTGCCTTCTGGTTGCGACACCGTCGTGCCGGTTGAACGCATCGGCGTCGCGGCCGGTGTCGCATCGATTGAAGCAGCCTACGCGCCGGAACGCTGGATGCATGTGCACCGTCGCGCGGCCGACGCCCGGACCGGAGATCGCTTGCTCAGCGCCGGGACGCTTCTCGGCGGACCGGAGCTTGCGATCGCCGCCTCAGCGGGACAATCGATGCTGAAGGTCACGCGACTGCCGCGGATCGCCGTGATCTCCACGGGTGACGAGTTGGTCGAGCCCGGCATGCCGGTTCTTGATCACCAGGTGCGCCGTTCGAATTCCTATGGCCTCGCGGCATCACTGAGACTCGCAGGCTTTCCACCGACGACCGACCTGCACCTGCCTGATCAGCGGCCGCTGCTGGTCGAGAGGCTGACCGCGGAAATCGAGCGACATGACGTGCTGGTACTGAGCGGCGGGGTTTCCGCAGGCCGCCATGACTACGTGCCTGCGGTCCTCGCTGAAATCGGCATACGCCGTGTATTTCATCAGGTGGCGCAGCGCCCGGGCAGGCCGCTGTGGTTTGGCGTGCACGACCGGGGAGTCATGGTCTTTGCCCTGCCCGGCAATCCGGTCTCGGTATTGGTCTGCCTCGCACGCTATGTCATACCGGCACTGCTGGCAGCGGCCGGCGCAAGGGCAAGCTTGCGCCGGACAGCCTCCCTGGCCCGGGAATTCGAGTTCCGCGCCGCGCTGACCTGTTTCCTGCCGGTGTCGCTGGAGTACGATCCAGGGGGACGGACGTTGGCCGTACCAAGGCCGACCGGCGGTTCCGGGGACTTCATATCGCTCGCCGGCACGGACGGATTCGTGGAACTGCCGCAGGGACCCGCGATCCATCCAGCCGGTCTCGTCACTCCCTTCTACAGCTGGTAGCCAATGCACGACAACGAAACCGGCAAGCTGATCGCACTCTCCGCACCGAAGGCGGTGACCGACACGCGTGGGCGGCCGCTTTCGGACTTGCGCATTTCGGTGATGGACCGCTGCAATTTCCGCTGCCCGTATTGCATGCCGCGCGAGACTTTCGATGACCGCTATCGCTTCCTGGCCGCGAACGAGCGCCTGTCATTTGACGAGATCTCGCGCCTTGCGCGGCTCTTTGTCGCAGAGGGCGTGCGCAAGCTGCGCCTGACCGGCGGCGAGCCGCTGCTGCGCTCCGGTCTTGCGGACCTGGTCGGCGAACTGTCGTCGATCGACGGCGTGGAGGATCTGGCCCTGACCACCAATGGCGTGTTGCTCGCACAGCATGCCGCCGAGCTTGCCGCCAACGGCCTGCGGCGCGTCACAGTGAGCCTGGATACGCTGGATCGCGAGACCTTCCGCAGGATGAGCGGCGGATTTGACGGACTTGAACGCGTGCAGGACGGCATCCGCGCGGCGCTCGAGGCGGGGCTGGCGCCCGTGAAGGTCAATGCAGTGATCCAGCGAGGTGTCAACGACGGCCAGGTGCTGGACCTCGCCCGCCATTTCCGCGGCAGCGGCGTGATCCTGCGCTTCATCGAGTACATGGACGTCGGCAACCGCAATGACTGGGACCCGGGCGGCGTCGTGCCTTCGCGGGAACTGCGGGATGCGATCGTGGCCGAGTATCCGCTCACACCTGTCGCAGGCAATTATCGCGGCGAAGTGGCCGAGCGCTATGCCTATGCGGATGGCGCCGGTGAAATCGGATTCATATCGTCGATAAGCCAGCCATTCTGCGGCGACTGCACGCGTGCGCGCCTGTCATCGGACGGCGTGTTCTACACCTGCCTGTTCGCGGTCAATGGCACGGACCTGCGCACGCCGCTGCGCGAAGCTGCGAGCGATGATGCACTGCTGGACCGGATACGCGGCAGTTGGCGGCGGCGTGACGATCGCTACAGCGAACTGAGGCGCATGCCGGCAACCGGGCAGCCCTTGCGCAAGATCGAGATGCACTACATTGGCGGATAAAAAACTGCCGGCATTAAGTCACGTGGATGACGCCGGCAGACCGGCGATGGTCGACGTGACGGCCAAGTACGAGACCTTGCGCATCGCGACTGCCATCGCTCGCCTGCGATTTCCTGCCGCGGTCTTCGAACAGCTCAAGTCATGCGGTTTCGAAACTGCGAAGGGTCCGGTGTTCAATACGGCAATCGTCGCCGGCACCATGGCGGCGAAACGGACCCACGATCTGATCCCTTTCTGCCACTCGCTCGGACTCGAGCGCTGTGAAATAACGATTGAAGCGGATGCAGCGGGCCTCGAAGTCCGTTGTACGACCGCCGTGCATCATCGCACCGGCGTCGAGATGGAGGCGCTGACCGGCGCCACGATCGCTGCGTTGACCATTTACGACATGTGCAAGGCGCTGTCGCACGATATCGTCATCGAAGAGACCCGGCTGCTCAGCAAGAGCGGCGGCAAGAGCAATTATCGCGCGAGTGCGGAATCATGAATGCGCTATACGGCCTGGTGCTGGCCGGCGGACGCTCGAGCAGGATGCACGAGGACAAGGCGGCGCTGACCTATCGCCGGCGGCCGCAACTCGAACTGGCTTTCGAACTGCTGGCGCCATTTGTTTCGCGCGCCTGGGTATCGGTGCGCGAAGACCAGCGCGGTGATCCGCTACGCGCCGCATTTCCACAGATCGTCGATGGTCCAGGGGCCGAGGGCCCGATTGCCGGCATCATCGCCGCGCAGGCCGCGCATCCACAGGCCGCGTGGCTGGTCGTTGCCTGTGACCTGCCGCTGCTGGATGCCACAACGCTTGCCGGATTGATTGCAGGGCGGGACAGCAGCCGGCTCGCAACCGCATTCCGGAGTGCGGGCGATGGCCTGCCGGAGCCGCTGTGCGCGATCTATGAGCCGGCGAGTCGCGAGGCCATCCTCGATTTCGTGGCGACCGGCATTTCCTGCCCGAGGAAATTCCTGATCAGACACGATGTCGCCCTGCTGCCGCCGGCGAGTCCATCGGCACTCGCCAATGCCAATACGCCGGAAGAACTCGCTGCTGTTCGCCAGGCGCTCGCTGCGCTGGAGTCAGCCTGATGGCCCGTGTCCATCTTCGCTACTACGCGCTCCTGCGCGAACAGGCGGGCCGCCAGGCTGAGACGGTCGAAACGGCGGCGCAGACGCCGGAAGCCCTGTACGCAGAACTCGCGACGCGGCACGGTTTCCGCCTGGCGCAATCCCAGCTCAAGGTGGCCGTCAACGCCTCCTTCACCGACTGGACATGTGCGCTCGCTGACGGAGATGAGGTCGTATTCATTCCACCGGTGGCCGGCGGATGAACGCATTCGAATTCACCCATGAGCCGATCGAGCCTGCGGCGCTCTCCGCCGCTCTCGCCGATCCTGCCGCGGGCGGATTCGCGGCCTTCGAGGGTCGGGTCCGCAATCAGAATGACGGCCGGGTCGTCAGCAGGCTGGAATACGAGGCATTCGAAGAACTCGCTCAGGGAGAGGGCGAACGCATCGTTGCCGAAGCCCTGCGCCGCCATGGCGCCTTGCGCGCCCGCTGCGTGCACCGGCTGGGTGCGCTCGCGGTCGGCGAAGTCGCAGTCTGGGTCGGCGTCGCGGCGGCCCATCGCGCAGAGGCGTTCGCGGCCTGCCGGCAGATCATCGACGAGATCAAGCATCGCCTGCCGATCTGGAAGAAAGAGCATTTCGCCGACGGCGACAGCGGCTGGGTGAATTGCACGCACTGCGCCGAGGCGGCGCGTGTTCCCGACTTCGATTACTCGCGTCAGCTCGTGTTGCCGGAGATCGGCACGGCCGGGCAGCAGCGCCTTGCGCAATCGACCGTGATCGTGATCGGGGCCGGTGGCCTTGGTTGCGCCGTGCTCTCCGGTCTTGCGGGCGCGGGCATCGGGACGATCGTCATCGTCGATGATGATGTAGTCGATCCGGCAAACCTGCATCGGCAGCCGCTATACACGCCGGATGACGTCGGACGCCAGAAAGCCGGTGCCGCTGCGGCGCGCCTGGCTGCATACAACCCGACGATCCGGCTGCGGCCGATGCCGGTCCGCCTGACCGCGGCCAATGCGAAAGAGATTGTCGTGCTGGGTGATGTCGTCGTCGACTGCAGCGACAACTTCGCGACCAAATTCCTGGTCAACGATGCAGCAGTACTATCCGGCCGTCCTGCGGTGCTCGCGAGTGTCTATCAATATGAGGGGCAGCTTCAGGTCGTGCGCGCCGATGCCCGCGGCTCCTGCCTGCGCTGCCAGTGGCCAGAAGCCACACGCGACGGGCTCGTCGGTAATTGCACGGAAAGCGGCGTGCTCCCCCCGGTGCCGGCCGTGCTTGGCAGCCTGCAGGCCATGGAGGTGCTGAAGCTGCTGCTCGACCTGCCGGGCCAGCTGCGGGACGAAGTACTGCTCGTCGATCTGCTGGAACTTGGCCAGCGGCGGCTCAGCGCGCCGCGCGCCCGTGAATGCAATGATCGCTGCGCGCGCATCAGGTCAGTTGACGCAGCGGCGCCCACCCCGGAACTGGAAATCGCATTGCCGCTGGCCGAGGCCGCGGCACAGGGTTATCGCATCATCGACATCCGCAACCCTGAGGAATGCGCTCAATCACCATTGGCGCTCGGCGGGCATGAGTCAATTCCGCTTCCCAGGTTGCTGGACGCCGCATCGACCCTGGACCCGCGACTGCGTTACCTGCTGGTCTGCGCGCACGGCATCCGCAGCCGCGCGGCGGCGGAGCAGCTGCGCGCCGGTGGGAGTGGCAATGTCTGGTCCCTGCAGGGCGGGCTCGCGAGGCAGGGCTGATACGGGCTCAGAAGGCGAATTGGCCTTCCGGAAGATCCATCAATGATTTCGCACCGGCGCTGAGCGCGTCGAGATGCGCTTCGGCCCGCGGCAGCAGGCGCGTGAAATAGAATCGTGCGGTCGCGAGTTTCGCTTTGTAGAAATCCGCATCGGCAACGCCCTTGTGCAGCGCCGCAGCCGACACCGCCGCGCTCCTGGCCCAGCACCATGCGAGGCACAGGTAGCCCGTGAGCTGCAGGTAGTCCATCGCGGCCGCGCCCATCTCGTTGGGATCACGGGCTGCGCGCCTGGCAATGCTCTCGGTCGCCTCGCTCCATTCCTTCAGCAGGCCGGTCAGGCGCGTGACGAATTCGGCCATGACCTCCGAGCTGGCATGACGCTCGCAGAAACTCCCGATTTCGCCGCCGAGCAGCCGCGCCAGCTCGCCACCGGAGCCCAGCACCTTGCGGCCGAGCAGGTCCAGCGCCTGGATGCCATTCGTGCCTTCATAGATCGCGGTAATGCGCGCGTCGCGCGCGTATTGCTCGACACCGGTTTCCCGCACATAGCCGTGGCCACCGTGCACCTGGATCGCCAGGTTCGTGCACTCGAGCGACATGTCCGTCACGAAGCCCTTGACGACCGGCGTCAGGATCGCGAGCAGGCCCTCGGCCTGTTCGCGGGCAGCGGGATCGGGATCGTGCAGCGCCTTGTCCATCTGCATCCCGGCGAAATAGGTCAGTAAGCGGCCGCCTTCGATCAGCGCTTTCTGGGTCAGCAGCATGCGGCGTACGTCCGGGTGACCGATGATCGGATCCGCCCCGGCATTGCCGCCGCCGCCCGGGCTGCGACCCTGCCGGCGTTCGCGTGCGTAGGCGAGTGCAACCTGGTAGGCGCGTTCGCATTGCGCGAGCCCCTGCAGGCCGACCCAGAGCCGCGCATGATTCATCATCGTGAACATGCACTTGAGCCCGCCATTCAGTTCGCCGATCAGCCAGCCGCGCGAATTTTCGAAGTTCATCACGCAGGTTGCCGACGCATGGATGCCGAGCTTGTGCTCGACGCTTGCGCAGCTGACACCATTGGCGGCGCCAGGCTTGCCTTCCGCGTCCGGCAATAATTTTGGCACCAGGAACAGGCTGATGCCACGCGAACCCGCCGGTGCATCGGGCAACTTGGCCAGCACCATGTGCACGATGTTCTCGACCAGGTCGTGCTCGCCGCTCGTGATGAAGATCTTCGTGCCGTTGATCCGGTAGGAACCCTGACTGTCCGGCTCGGCGCGCGTGCGCATGATGCCGAGATCCGTGCCGGCATGGGATTCAGTCAGGCACATCGTGCCGCTCCAGACGCCGCGGATCATCTTCGGCAGGTACAGGCGGCGCAGATCTTCGCTCGCGTGCTTCTCCACGCAGAGGACCGCGCTGTCGGTCAAGCCGCTGTAAAGCTTCCAGGCCATGTTGGCCGACACAAGCATCTCGCCGATCGGGCCGCCAAAACTCTCGGGCAGGCCCTGGCCGCCATATTCCGCTGGACCACAAAGCGCGGCCCAGCCGTCGTTGACGAATTGCCGGTAGGCCTCAATGAAGCCGGGAGGTGTCAGGACGCGACCGTCGTCGGTGCGGCGGACGCCGATGCGGTCACCGGATTCATTGGTTGGTGCGACGACGTCCTCGGCGAATCGCGCGCACTCGTCGAGCACGCTGTCGATCAGTTCGGTGTTGACGTCGTCGCGACCGAGCTCGCGGTAATGCTGTTCTGCGCGCAGCACCTCGTGGAGCACGAAGCGGAACTCACGCAGGGGCACCTTGTACTGGGGCATGGGCGCGCGACTGATTGAGCGGGATCAGCCTGCCGCTTCGGCGCAGGAAATGCAGAGGTCGGAATGTGGCAGGGCCTGCATGCGGCGCGGGCCGATCGGCTCGCCGCAGGAACTGCAGTGACCATAGGTACCCTGGTCGAGCTGCGCGAGCGCACGGTTGATCTGCGCAAGCTCCTGCTTGGTCGCCTCGCCGATTCCGGCGAGTACCGCGTCATTTTCCATCTGGACGACCTGCTCGGCGAAGTCCTTGTCCAGCGGGCCTGACGAACGCGTGATATCAGCGTGCACCTTGGCGGCGCGCGTCAGCAACTCCTGCTTCTGTTGCAGGAGCTTCCGCCGGATATCATCGAACTCGATCGCCATGGGACCTCCTGGCACCGGCCAGTCGGCGGCGGCACTCGTGGCGCCGCCGCCGGGGTCCTTCAGTTTACCTGTACTTCGACCGTCCTTGGGTGCGCTGCGGGCTGCTTTGGCACGCGGACCTTCAGGATGCCGTTCTTGCTCTCGGCCTGGATAGCGCCGACATCAGCATCTTCCGGCAGGCGGAAACTGCGTGAAAAGCTGCCGTAGAAGCTTTCAATCCGGTGCAGCTTCTCGTCCTTGTGCTCGAGTTCGTTGCGGCGTTCCCCGCTGATCGTAATCACGCCGTCGTCCACGGTGACTTTTACGTCTTCCTTGCTGACTTCGGGCAATTCCGCCTTGATCAGGTACTCGGCCTCGGTCTCGGAAATGTTGGCGGCAGGCGCCCAGGCAGTCGCCGCCTGCTGTCCGGCTTCCGCCGGAACTGACCGGCCCGCCGGCAGGCGTCCGAAATACGGGTTGCAGCGTGTGATGAAATCGTCCAGTTCCCTGAACGGTTCCCAGCGGATAAGAGTCATTTTGATCCCTCCATGAAAAGGTGGCGATGTCGGGTACCTGCATGGGGGCTGCCACGGCCAACTCAAGCGGGAATCAATGCCGAAGCGGCTGCCGGCGTTGCTTCGGATTGGCCCGCGACCGTAATATCGGGGCGATTCGAGCGTATTGCCACTTCGTGAGCCGCAGCGAGGATGACTGATGGGCCGCGATCACAACCCAGTACCCGGACAGTGGTACGAGAGCCTCGAGGACGAGGAAACCTTTCAGGTCCTCTCGGTCGACGAGGACGCCGAGCTCATCGAGTTGCAGTACGAGGACGGTGATGTCGAGGAGATTGACTACGAGACCTGGCAGGAGCTCGATCTGGACCTGACTGAGGAACCCGAGGGCTGGTCGGGATCGGACGACGATGACGAGGACGATGATGAGGATGACGATGACGATGACGACGACGATGATGAGGACGACGACGACGAGGATTACGGCGGTCGCGACGACTACTGAGCGCCCCCGCCGGAACCGGCACTGATCCAGCCGGTCCAACGGGCATCAGTTCGCTGGAGGATGCCTATGAGACTCCCACTGCTGGCCATCCCGATGGCCCTGCTTTCGGCTTGCGCTGCAACACCGCCGCAGGAAGAAGGTCCGCGGACTGCGAGGACCGATGCCTGCGTCTTTCACTCGTCGATCTCGGGTTTCAAGGCGCTGGATGACAGTCGCGTCATCCTCTATGACGGCATCGGAAACAAGCACGCCTATCTGGCAGAAATCACGCCTGGCTGCTTCGACCTCTCCCACCAGTCCCAATTGGCCGCCATCGACGGCGACGGCAATGGGCGGATCTGCGGCTATGGGCGGGACGACATCGCCTACCAGCAGTTCGGGCGCATCGAGAGATGCCGGGTATTGAGGCTGGAAAAACTCACGGATGAGCGTCTCGCGGCGGTGATGGAGAAGAAAGTGAAAAAGCCGCGCAAGGTGATCATCGAGTAGCCACCCGCCAGGGCCGGGAACTACCTGTTTACGATCGCGTTTTCGCGCAATGGCGGTCGGAAATATGATGGATAATTGACGCGGTCGCCGGCCAATACTTGAATCGGCCGGCAGGCGCATCCATCTGGGCAAGTCATGAACAGAATCCTGCTTTTCGTCCTCACCAATTTCGCAATCCTGATGGTCGCGAGCGTCAGCCTTCGCCTGCTCGGTCTCGAGCCCTGGCTGAACCAGCACGACATCAATTTCAATTCGCTGCTCGTGGTCGGCGCGCTGGTCGGTTTCGGGGGCGCATTTTTCTCGCTTGCCATCTCGAAGTGGATGGCAAGGAAGATGATGCGCGTGCAGGTCATCGGGCAGCCGCGCAACGAACCCGAAACCTGGCTGCTCGAGACCGTGCGCCGCCACGCACAACTAGCCGGCATCGGCATGCCGGAAGTCGGCTATTTCGACTCGCCGGAACCGAATGCATTTGCGACCGGCCCCAGGCGCAACAGTGCGCTTGTCGCCGTCAGCACCGGCTTGATGAACCGGATGGACCGCCAGGAGGTCGAGGCCGTGCTCGGGCACGAGATAAGCCACGTCGCGAATGGCGACATGGTCACGCTGACGCTGATCCAGGGTGTGGTGAATACCTTTGTTTTCGTCGCATCGCGCGTGATCGGCAATGTCGTGGACAAGGTCGTATTCCGCAATGAGCGCGGCCACGGGCCTGCATTCTGGATCTCGACGATCGCCGCTCAACTCGTACTCTCTTTCCTCGCGACCATGATCGTCATGTGGTTCTCGCGGCATCGCGAATTCCGCGCCGACGCCGGCGGCGCGCGCCTCGCGGGCCGGAACAACATGATCGGCGCGCTCGAGGCGCTGAAGCGCAGTCAACCGGGCGCGCTGCCGGACCGCATGGCGGCATTCGGGATTGCCGGGGGCATGGGCCAGGGATTCAGGAAGCTCTTCATGAGCCACCCGCCGCTGGATGAGCGCATCGCGGCGCTCCGCGCCGCGCCGCTGGCCTGATATCCGGCGCCGCCGTTGAACTCCGCAGCGAAGGCAATTCCCTCCTCCTGCCTGCAGGCCATCAAGGAACTGCTCGGACCGCAGGGTTGCCTCGAATCCGAGGCGGATCGTGCCCCATTCGAAGTCGACTTTCGCGGGATTCATCGCGGACAGTCGCCATTGATTGCGCTGCCGCAGTCCACCGCCGAGGTAGTCCGACTCGTGCGCTACTGCGCGGACCACAAGATTGGAATCGTACCGCAGGGCGGCAACACGAGTTACTGCGGCGGAGCGACGCCGCGCGCAGGCAACAGCGAGATCGTGGTGACGCTGCGCCGCATGAATCGCATCCGCTCGATGGATGCATTGAATGACTCGCTGACTGCCGACGCAGGCTGCGTGCTCGCGACGCTTCAGGAAGCGGCAGCGGCTGCGAACCGGCTGCTGCCGATGTCGCTGGGTTCGGAGGGCTCCTGCACGCTTGGCGGCATCATCTCCACGAATGCCGGCGGAACGGCGGTGCTGCGCTACGGCATGATGCGCGATCTCGTGCTGGGCCTCGAGGTCGTCCTCCCCGATGGCCGCGTGCTTGACCAGCTGCGGGCGCTCCGCAAGGACAATACCGGCTATGACGTCAAGCAACTGTTCATCGGCGCAGAAGGGACACTCGGCATCGTAACCGCCGCCTGCATCAAGCTGTTCCCGAGACCTGCTGGCATGGCGACCGCAATGATCGCGCTGGCATCGCCTGCCGCCGCACTCGACCTGCTGGCCGCTCTCAAAAGCGGGCTCGGCGCGGCTGTCACGACATTCGAGATCCTGCCGCGCATTGCACTCGAGTTCGTCTGCCGCCATATCGACGGAACGCGCGATCCGTTCGGCGCGCAATTCCCCTGGTACGTACTGGCGGAAATTTCACTGCCACAGGCTGACTCCGACCTGGCCGATCGCTTCGAGACGGCGCTGGCGGATGCGATCGCAACTGGGCGTGCAGTTGACGCCGTGACGGCCACGTCCGAGGCGCAGCGCGAGGCACTGTGGCGGCTGCGCGAGACGATCCCCGAGGCACAACGCCAGGAAGGCACCGGCCTCAAGCACGATATCTCTGTCGAGCCGCAGCGACTCCCGCAATTCATCGACGAGGGCCGTGCGCTGCTCGCGCAAATCGTGCCGCAAGCGCGACTGGTCGCTTACGGGCACCTGGGTGACGGCAATCTGCATTTCAACCTGAGTCCTGCCAGTGCTGCAGACCATTCACTCGCGGCAGCCGCAGACCAGGCCAAGCGCGCGGTGCACGACCTGGTGGCCGCATATGGCGGCAGCATCAGCGCCGAGCACGGCATCGGCCAGCTGAAGGTCGCAGAGTTGCAGCGCTACGAGGATCCGGTGGCGCTTGCCCTGATGCGCAGCATCAAGGAGACGATCGATCCGCTCGGCATCATGAATCCAGGCAAGGTGCTCGAACCGGGCGCGTGACGGACTGGACCCCTGGCTGTCACGCGGTCCACCCCGGCTCGCCGAGGTAAGTACATGTCAGTGACCGCCTACCAGTGACGCGCGCGCGTCACTTCTGCTGGCCCGCCGGGCTCGTCCATTCGCTGTGCTGGCGGATCAGGCCTTCCTGGGCAACGCTTGCGACCAGCATGCCTTCGCGCGAGTAGATCGCGCCACGGCCGAAGCCCCGCGCACCCGAGGCGCTCGGGCTGTCGGTCACGTACAGCAGCCACTCATCCACGCGAACGTCACGGTGAAACCAGATCGCGTGATCGATGCTCGCCATCTGCAACTGCATGAACGATACGCCGTGCGGCAGCGTCGCGGTTTCGAGCAGGTGAAAGTCGGAGACATAGGCCAGCAGGCAGCGGTGTAGCGGCTGGTCATCCGGCAACCGGTCGAGAACGCGAAACCAGACCTGCGTCGCGGGCGCGGTCTTCACCGGCTCCAAGTAGTTCCGTGGATTCACCGGGCGGAACTCGAAGGGGCGCTGGCGCTGGAAAAAGCTGCGCACTTTTTCAGGTACGCGATCCAGCAACTCCGCATTGATCTCGCCGAGATCGCGCAGTTCTTCGGGCGGTGGCGCCTGTGGCATCGGCACCTGGTGGTCCAGGCCCGGTTCCGTGATCTGGAATGACGCCGACATCGTCAGGATCGGCTGGCCGTGCTGGATGGCGACGACACGGCGGCTCGTGAAACTGCCGCCGTCGCGACTGCGATCCACCTCGAACACGATCGGTGCGTTGACGTCGCCGCGGCGCAGGAAATAGGCGTGCAGCGAATGCACCAGGCGTCCGTCGACGGTCCGCGACGCCGCCACCAGGGCCTGACCCAGCACCTGTCCGCCGAAAACCTGGGGCGCGCCGACGTCGCGGCTTTGACCGCGGAACAGATTGTCCTCCAGGCGTTCGAGGTCCAGCAGGCCCAGCAGTTCCGTCAGGCGCTTGTCCATTCCGGCGCTATTCAATCGGGCGGCGCGACGCCAAGTCGCTGCCGCATGATCGGGCTGGTGGTGGTGTACTGCAGGAACTGGCGTTTCTCGGGATAGACATGGTGCTGGACGCCGAACGACGCGAGCGCCGCTTCATGAAAGCCCGACACAATCAGTTTTTTCTTGCCGGGATAGGTGTTGATGTCGCCGATTGCGAAGATACCCGGCACGCTGGTCTGGAATTTCTCGGTATCGACTGTAATCGCCTTCTTCTCGAGCGCCAGAGCCCAGTTCGCGACTGGGCCGAGCTTTGGATGCAGGCCGAAGAATGCCAGCAGATGTTCACAACCGACCTCGGTCAATGTCTTGTCCGGGCCCAGCACTTTCGCGCCGACGAGCCGGTCGCCGTCGATGGTCAGCGCGTTGATCGTGCCCTCGTGTTGCCGCAGCCGGCCGGCGGCCACGAGATCCCTCATGCGCGCAACGCTTGCAGGCTGGGCGCGAAATTCGGCGCGCCGGTGCACCAGCGTAACCGAGCGTGCCTTGCCGCAGAAATCCAGTGTCCAGTCGAGCGCGCTGTCGCCGCCACCCGCAATCAGCAGATCGTGGCCATGAAACTCCGCGGCGCTTCGCACGCGATAATGAATCTGCTTTCCCTCGAAGCGATCCGCCTCCGGCACCATCAGTCTGCGCGCCTGGAAAGAACCAAGCCCCGCCGCGATGATCACGGCGCCCGCATCAAAACGCGTGCCGGTGCCGGTCACCAAGTCGAATCGCCCATCGGCGCGCCGCGCCAGTTCGGCGACCTCCTGGCCCAGGTGCATGCCCGCATTAAAGGGCTTGATCTGCTCCAGCAGCCGGTCGACCAGTTCCTGCGCACCGCAGACCGGCAGCGCCGGAATGTCATAGATCGGCTTGTCCGGATAAAGCTCGGTGCATTGACCGCCCGGATGCGCGAGCGTATCCACGACCTGGCACTTGATGCCGAGCAGACCGAGTTCGAAGACCGCGAAAAGGCCAACCGGGCCCGCGCCGATGATCACGCATTCGGTGTTGATGACGTCGCGATTCACGGCTTCACTCACGGGGTTCCTCGCACGCGGCCCAACGCGTTATCGCATCAGGGGCCGGCATTCTAGCCGATGATAGGCTTGCGCCTCATGGCCCACACAGTCAGCCGCAAACCGGCCCTGCCAGCGATGCGCATCAGCGCCGACGGCGCCCGTCATATCGACATGCGCGCCATCGCGGCGCTCGCGCTGCCGATGGTGCTGAACAGCACGGTGCAGGCCGTGCTGAACCTGACCGACACCTGGTTCATCGGACGCCTGTCCACCGCGGCCACTGCGGCGGTCTCCGCCGCGCACTGGCTTTCGCTGCTGGCGTTATTCCTGATCGGGGGAGTCGCGATGGGCGTGCAGACCCTGGTCGCGCAGGCCTATGGCGCCGGCCGCTACCGCCGCACCAGCCAGATGGCCTGGATGGGCCTGTGGGCCGCGGTGCTGACGATTCCCGCTTTCACTCTGACGATAATCATCGCGCCGTGGATGTTCCATGCCTTCGGTCTGCCGGCCGATGTGGAGGCGCTGGTGCTCGATTTCTGGGGGCCGCGCATGATCGGCGGGCCGCTTGCCGCGGCGCTGTGGGCCGCCGTCGCGTACTTCAACGGGATCGGGCGCACTCGTATTCCCCTCATCGTCGGCCTGGTCGTCACACTCTCAAATGTCGTGCTGAATGAACTGCTGATTTTCCGGTTCGGATATGGAATTGCGGGCGCGGCCTGGGCGACGACTTTTGCGGAACTTATGGGCGTCCTGCTCGCGATCGTGATGATCCTGCGTGTCGAGCCCGCGCGCTTCCAGGCGCACCTGACCTGGCGACCGAGGGTCGGCCGCATCATTTCGCTCGTCGCCCTCGGCCTGCCAATGGCGATGACTGCCTCCGCCGATATTGGCGCCGCCGCCGTGTTCCAGCTGATGCAGGTGCGCATGAGCATCGTGGATGGCGCGGCGACCCAGATCGTCACGATCTTCACGTCGCTCGCCTACATGCCGGGCATCGGGCTGGCGCTCGCCGGCACAACGCTCGTTGGCCAGGCGATCGGCGCCGGCGATCGCGACTGGGCTGAGCGCCTCGGCAATCGCGTCATCGCGATAGCCGCCTGTTTCATGGGCGGTCTCGGTATCGTCATCGCGCTCATCGGCCCATGGCTTATGCCGCTATTCGTGAACGCCGCCGATCCGCGCGCCGCCGATGTGATCGCGCTCTGCTCCTCGCTGCTGTGGATCGCCGCCGCTTACCAGTTCTTCGACGGCGTCAATTTTTCCAGCGCGTTCTGCCTGCGCGGCGCCGGCGACGCGCGCGTGCCCGCGCTGATCGTATTCTTGTGCGCGACCTTGTTGTTCCTGCCGCTGGCGCATCTGCTGACATTCTCGCCGGGCCGCGGCTGGATCGAGGATGCCCCGGGCTATGGCCACGGCGCCGTCGGCGGCTGGACCGCGCTCCTGGTCTACGTCCTGGCGATCGGAATTGCTCTCTGGCTGCGCTGGCGGCACGGAGCCTGGCGCCGCATCCGGCTGTAGCGGTCATTCGACCTGCGGGTTCCGCGCCACTCACCTTTCCCGCTGGAACGCATTGCGATAGACGTAGTTCGCCACCTGGCGTCCCTGCGAAATGCCTGCGGTCTTGTCGAAGGACCAGTGGATGCCGAGGTAGATGCGGCTCTGGCCGTTTTCCTCCTCCGCCTGCGAGAAGGTGTTGAAGCTGCGCGGCTTCAGTGGCCGTGCCACTCCGTCATTGCCGGTCGTGATGCCATTGAGCTCATCGGACGTGAATGTGAATGGCACGCGGTCGCTGCGATAGACGTTGCGCAGTATCTGGAACAGTGCGCCGCCGAATCCTGCGTGGCCGGAAGGATAGGCCGGGAATGGCGGCGTGAAATTCGGCCCGGTCAGGTTGCTCGCCGGTGCGCCCAGTGGGAAGAATCCGGGATCGCCATGGGTGTCGGGATTGCCGTCGCCCTCGCCCGAAGACCCGGTGCCTTCATCCGCTTCGCGGATGCCGGTGACCGGTCGCCAGAAATTGTAGTAGTACTTTGATTCCCAGATTGCTATGCCCGCATCGGCCATCGCCGTGTGCACCAGCGCCAGCACCCGCGCGAGCTTCATCACGTCGCTGCTGCGACTGGTCACTTCCCTGGCGATCTGGTTGTAAAGTCGCGGCGGCGCACAGAGACTCGGCGTCCCGTCGTAGGCCCAGTAGATGCCGATTTCGGTCTGTTCGGCAGTGCGCTCAGTCGGCGTGTGCGTGCCATCGCCGCCGATCCGCTGCACCTCGTCGAATGCATTCGTGTATGCAGCGCTGTCCATGGCCGGCGATGGCGGAACCCGGAACTGGCTGCCGGACCGGAGCACGAACGGCCTGACCCGGCCCCAGTCCTTGCCCAATGCGATCGGCGCCCGGCTGACCGGATCCTGCCGCCAGACGCCGGGCTCATCGCCTGGCTCGTACTCCGATCCCATCAGGGGATCCTTCTGTACGCCTCCGTCACGGATTCGCCTCGCGAGTATGGCGTTGGCCGCCTGGTGCCCGACCCTGATGCCCAGTTCGCGGGCGCCCCGGTCGCGCGTGCGTAATTGACGCAGGTCCCGCTCGAGCAATTCATCGAAGGCAGCTTTCTGGGACGGATACATCGCGGCCAGCGTGTCATGCGCCGCCTGTGCAATGGCAGCATCGACGGAAGCCGGCGATCGCACGCGGCGCATTCCCGTATAGCTGTGATAACCGCCGAGAATCGCATTCGCCGCGTCGAATATGGCGATATGGACAATTGCCATTGCGCGGCTCGCGCGGCCCGGGCCGAGCTGCTCGCCAAACACCCGGTCCTCGCCGCTCGCGACTGGCGTGTGATCGAGTCCACTCGCATTCACGGCGACATCGTTCCAGAAGCGCAGCGTGTCGATCGCGGTATTGCTGCGGCGATCCGGAGTGATGCGGCTGAGAATGCTGTTCGAGTCGTTGCCAGGCTTGAATCGGGGGCCGAGGTACTGCTCGAGACCCTGGGCAGCGGCGCCTTCAGTGGGCCTGCCGGTTTCCGCGTGCGCCGTCAGAACCAAGGCGAACAGCGCCAGCAATGACGCTATTGTTCGACTGCGCGAAGCTGGCATTGCAATGACCCCGGCAGCGTGGCTCGTGAGCTTGATCGAGCCTAGTCGCAACGCCAGCGTCCAGCATCAGTCCGCTGTCGCGGGCTTGCGACGAATTCCACCTTGCCGGGTGTACTGATCAGACATAAGCCCCGGCATCCAGGGCCCATGGTGATTTCGCGTGACGCGTTACTCGTAATCGCGGACGACTCGAAAGCCGAGGTCGGATTGCCGAAGCGCGGTTGGTTCGGAGCCGCGCGCAGGCGCGCGTGCATTGCGCGGCCGACTCGCCCAGGAACCGCCACGCACGCCCTTCAACTCGCAACCGCCCTGCCAGGTCCAGGCACGCGCGTCCTCGGGCCGTCCCGCGTAACTCGCCGTATAGCAGTCCATGACCCATTCGCGAACATTGCCGATGATGTCGAACACGCCGAAGGCATTCGGCTTGTATTGCCCGACCGGCGCGAGCGCAGCAAAGTGGTCGCTGCAGCGCGCATTGGGCCATGGAAAGTGATACGCATCGACGGCGGACGAGTCGTAGACATTTGCGAAATCGCAGGCGAGCGACAAGACTGCGCTTTCATGCGAATCGTGCTCGCCCCAGAAGCGCGGGAATGACGTTCCGCCGCGCGCGACGTATTCCCACTCCGCCTCCGACGGCAGCCGGTAGCGCTTGCCGCTCTCCCTGGAGAGCCATTCAGCGTAGCCGCGTGCATCGTCCCAGTTGACGCAAACCACGGGCTCGGCGTCCTGCGGTGGCAGCGCAAATGCCGGATCGCGCCAGCTGCGATCACGCTCGAGGACCCATTGGCCCCCGAGCCATACCCGACAACCGGGCGCCGGTTCAGAGCCGGTCGCCTCGACGTAGCGGCGAAATTCCGCGACCGTGACTTCGCGGCGGGCCACATGAAACGGCCTGATGAACGATATCGCGACCGCCGGCGACTCGCCGGTGGCCGAATCGAGCTCGATCGAGTCGGGCGCCGAGCCCAGCGGGAACCTGCCGGGCGGGACCAGCGCGAGATCCGGGCAGACCGGGCAATCCGCGCTTCCAGAAGGCGGCACCGGCTCCGCCGGCTCTGCGAATACCGGGCGGGCGACCAGGATCAGCACCATGGCAATGAGCCGGCGCATCAGTGGTCCTCTTCACGCGCGGCGGCGCGCTGATCGAGATCCCTTGCGATCCTGAACCCCGTGTCATCGGAGCGTTCGCCCTCGGGCGCGGCAACACGGTGGGCGCTGCGGCTGGCATCGGGAGTCGTTAACCAGCTGCCACCGCGCTGGATGCGGCGCTTGCAACCGCCCAGCCATTCCCAGGCACGTGCATCGCGCGGCCGGCCGACAAAGCTATCGGTCGCGCAGTCCTGCACCCATTCCCGGACGTTGCCGATCATGTCGTGCAGGTTGAAGGAATTCGGCTGCAGGAGGCCGACCGGGGCAAGGTCCGCGAAACCGTCACGGCAGCCCGCGTGCGCCCAGCCGAGACGATAAGCGGCGTCCGCCGTCACGTCATAGGTATTCGCAGATTCACAGCCATCTTCCGGCGCATCGCCCCAGGGGTAGCGCGCCGTCGTGCCGCCGCGGGCCGCATATTCCCATTCCGCCTCGGATGGCAGCCGGTAGCGCTCGCCGGTCTGGCGAGCAAGCCATTCCACGTAGGCACGGGCATCCGTGAATGTCACGCAGGTCACCGGATGCTCGTCCACCGGCACGACGGGTGTCGCGGGATTCTGCCAGCTGCGCCGCGCGTCGTCGTTGAATCGCGCGAGTACCGGATCCCAGTTGCGGCAGCCGGGTCGCGGCTCGTGGCCGCTTTCGGCGATGAAGCGCGCGAACTCGGCGCGCGTCACTTCATTGCGGCCCAGCGCGAACTTGTGCCGCACGTGGATCACGACCGATCCTGTCTCGGCCGGCGTGCCCATCACGAAGCCGCCTGCCGGAACGACAACCATCTCAGGACAGGTCTCGCAGTCGCGAAATGCCGTGCCAGGCGCGCGCGGCGTGTCCGCTGCCTGAAGACCGGTCGCAGCGCCCAGCAGCAGGAGACCCATTGCCGCCCGGCGTCGCATCAGGACCCCACTTTCACGGGAATGTAGATCTGGGCGCCTGCGCGCTGGATCAGCAGCGCCACGGTATCGCCCGCCTTGGTCACCGAGTTGCGGAATTCGCCCACCGAGGTGACCGGTGCGCCATTAACCGCAAGCAACACGTCGCCCGGCTCTACGCCCGCCTCCGCCGCCGGGCCGCCCGACTGCTCGACCACGAGGCGACCCACGGTGTGCAGTTGCTGACGCTCGTCGCCGGAAAGCGGCCGGACTGCGAGTCCGAGCTTGCCGGTATCGGAGTTCCCAGCCGGCTGCCGCGATGCTATCTCAGGGTCATCTTCAAGCTCGCCAACCTTGATCCGGAACTTGCGTTTCGCCTTGTCACGCCAGATCTCGAGCGTGGCCTCGGCACCGGGCTTGATGCCGGCGATGATGGCCGGTAATTCGCCGGAGCGCTCGACGGCGCGGCCATCGACCGTGAGAATCACGTCGCCCGCCTTCAGTCCGGCCTTGTCCGCAGGTCCTCCGTCCTCAACCTGGCTGACCAGGGCGCCATACGGACGCGGCAGCCGGAATGAATCAGCCAGCGCCTGGTTGACATCCTGGATCGTCACGCCAATACGCCCGCGCTCGACCCGTCCCGTCGAGACCAGCTGGCTCCTGACATGCATCGCGACGTCGATCGGGATCGCGAATGACACGCCCTGATAGCCGCCCGTGCGGCTGTAAATCTGCGAGTTGATGCCGACCACCTCGCCCTGCAGGTTGAATAGCGGCCCACCGGAATTGCCGGGATTGACGGCAACATCGGTCTGAATGAACGGGGTGTAGGCGTCGCCCGGCAAGGAGCGCGCAGTCGCGCTGATGATGCCGGCAGTCACGGAATTGTCGAAGCCGAACGGCGAGCCGATTGCGACGACCCACTGTCCGGCCTTGAGCGCCGCGGGACTGCCGATACGGACAACTGGCAGCTTGTCGGCGTTGATCTTCAGCACCGCGACATCGGTGCGAACATCCACGCCGACCACTTTCGCGCTGTACTCGCGCCGGTCAGTCATCCTCACGGTCACCTCGCGCGCCCGGTCCACGACGTGGGCGTTGGTCAGGATATAACCGTCGGCGCTGATCAGGAACCCAGACCCCTCGCCGCGCGCAAGCGGTGGCGGCTGGCCGTGCGGTGGCCCGAAGCCGAAGCGCCGGAAGAAATCGTAGAGCGGATCGTTCGGGGAAAGGCCCGGCGCCCCCCCGTCATTGATTTCGCTCTGCGCAACAGTCGTCACATTGACGACCGCCGAGCCATAGGCCGCAACCAGTCCGCTGAAATCGGGCAGGCCGGTAACGATGGCCGGAGCCTGACCAACCGGCGGCGCCATATCTGCCACCGTGGACGCTGGCGCCTCGGCAACTGCCGCGGCGGGCGGCGCTTTCGCGCCGCATGCCGCGAGGGCCATGGACAGGGCTATCGGCCACAGAAATTTCGTGAGTCTCGTCATTGAGTCTCCGGGGATGACATCCGATGCAGCGCTCTGACTGTCGCGAATCCTGCAAGTTGCAATCACGCACATTAGTATTGCACCAAATGATCTGCCGTACCCTGAGCCTGCTCACGTGCCTGACGATTGCGGCGCATGTTTCCCATGCCGACAGCCTTCCCGAGCGCCCGCGCACCGTATTGAACCAGCAATTGGTGCCGGACTCGGCGGTCACGGTCGTCGTCCGCGACCTGGCGAGCGGTGAAAGTCTCATCGAGCTCAATGCCACGATGCCGCGGCCACCAGCTTCGACAATGAAGCTGGTGCCGACCTGGGCGGCACTGGAGTTGCTGGGGCCTGCATTTTCCTGGAAGACCCGGGCCTGGTCCGACGCGCCGGTCGTCAAGGGCGACCTCAACGGAAATCTGTACCTGCAGGGCGGTGGTGATCCGCTCCTGACCATTGAGCGGTGGTGGCGATTCGTGTCGGACCTGCGCCAGACGGGGTTGCGGGTCATCGAGGGCGATATCGTCATCGACCAGACACGGTTCGCTGCGCTGGACGAACGAGCGGAGGACTTCGACGGCAAGCCCTGGCGCACCTACAACGTGCTGCCCGATGCGTTGCTGGTCAATCTGCAGATGGTGGATTTCGTGGTGCGGCCGGCAGATGACGGCAACAGCGTCGAAGTCGCAATCGAGCCGTTTCCTGCGGGTCTCGTCGTGGAGAATCGCGTGGCCCTGACCGCGGGTCGCTGCGCGGGCCGCAACCGCCGGATCCTGATAACGAGTCCGGACGATGGCCTGGAACAGGTCCACGTCAGCGGCCGGTTGTCGGCCAGTTGCGGGGCGCAGACATTCCGGCGCGCAGTCATGCAGCCGGCGGAATACGCCTACGGCACCTTCGTCACCCTTTGGCACAAGTCGGGCGGCGAGTTTCGCGGCGGCATGCTGCGCGCCCCCACGCCGCCGACGGCTCGCCTGCTGCTGACCCAGGAGTCCCAGTCACTGGCCGAGATCGTGCGCATCACCAACAAGTATTCCAGCAACATGATGGCGCGCTCCCTGCTGCTGACCGTGGCCGCCGAAACCAGCGGAACACCTGCGACTGCTTCCGCCGGCGAGGCATCCATCAAGGCATTGCTCGCAAGCCGCGGGCTCGAATTTCCGGAACTCATTATTGGCAATGGATCGGGGCTTTCGCGCGACGCACGAATTTCCGGCGACAGCATGGCACGGCTCCTGTCAAGCGCCTGGAAGAGCCGCTATGCGCCCGAGTTCCTGGCGTCGCTGTCCCTCGGCGGCCTGGACGGCACCTTGCGCAAGCGTTTCGAGAACGTGGATGACCCAAGCCGCATCCGCATGAAAACCGGCACGCTCAAGAACGTCAGCACGATTGCGGGCTACGTGACGGGCAAGTCGGGAAAGCACTACGTCGTCGTCGTCGATGTCAACCACCCGGGTGCCCAGAATGGCGTTGGCGAGCTGATCCAGGGTGCAGTGATCGAATGGGTGCTCGCGCAGTAGCTGATTTTTTTTATGAAACAGATACTTGCGTGATGCGACGAAACGCCCCTGGGGCGCGACCGGCGACTGCCCGCGCAGCTCCCGGAACACCGGGGCGGCTCTAGAATCGGCAGCATGGAATCCATGGCAGCAATGTTGATCGTGCTGTACCAGTTGTTTTTTGGCTGGTGCGGCAGCGGCGAGCCCGCCCAGGCGCCCGCCGGGCATAGCGCCCTCAGCCAGCGCTGAGCCGCAAGCCCTTATCGTTCCTGCAGGATCCGCTCAAGCCGATCGCGGTAGCTGCGGCTCAGCTTCAGCTCATGGCCGCCCTCGAGCGTCAGGAAATATTCGCCATTCGTATGCGGCTTCAGCCGGCGGATGCGCCGGATGTTGACGATCGTCGAGCGGTGCACGCGCTGGAAGCTTGACGGGTCCAGGCGTTCCTCGAACTGCTTCATTGTTGCGCGCACGACATGGGTGCGTCCCTCGGCGTGGACGCACATATAATCGCCCGCCGCGTCGATCCAGTCGATCATGTTGACCTGCAGCCGGATCGTTTCGCGGCCCAGGCGGATCGGCAGCACGTCGGGCCAGCGCCGCGCGACGCCATCCGCGCCCCGGGCCAGCCACTCCTCGGCGTCGAGCTGGCCCTCACCCGTCATGCTCGCGAGCAGCGCAACAAGTTGCTCGCGATGACGAATCGAGCGGCGCTGCGCAAACTGATCGCGCACATGCGCAATGGCGCTGTCGAGGCGCTCATCGATCAGCGGTTTCAGCAGGTAATCGAGGGCGTGGGCATCAAATGCCTCGATCGCATAGCGGTCGAAGGCCGTGACGAAAACGACCAACGGCATGCTGGTCTGTGGAATCCGGCGCAGCACCTCGAAGCCGTCGATACCTGGCATTTCGATGTCGAGGAACATCAGGTCAGGTGAGTGAGTCGCGACCGCGTCCACCGCCTCGCGGCCATTGACGCATTGCGCGACGATTTCGATATCGGATAAAGACGCCAGGCGCAGTTCCAGCCCGCGGCGCGCCAGCGGCTCGTCATCGACGATGATTGTGCGAATCCGGTTTCCCATCGCTCTCAGATTTCCAGCGGCAGACGCATCTCCACGCGCAGGCCCGGGCCTGCATCCGCGACCTCGATGCGGTGCGCGTCGCCATACAGCACCTTCAGGCGCTCGCGCGTATTGCGCAGGCCGACCCCGCGGCCATTGCCGGCGGTGCCCCCGACCGGCAGGCCCGGCCCATCGTCCACGACGGCGAGCCTGAGCAGGCTACCCTCGATGCCGGCGATGACGGTCACCGATCCGCCTTCTTCGCGCGGCGCGACGGCGTATTTCATCGCGTTTTCAACCAGCGGCTGCAACAGCAGCGACGGCACGAGCGCAGTTTCGCTGCGTTCATCCACGTCGAACTCCAGCTTCAGGCGATCGCCGAAACGCAGCTTCTCGATGCCGAGATAGAGATTCAATGCGTCGAGTTCCTGGCGCAGCGTCACTTTCTTCATCGGATCCTGGTCCAGCGTGTACCTCAGGAACTCCGACAGCCGGGAGACGGCGAGATTGGCAATGCGATTCTGGCCGTCCAGCACCAGGGTCGAGATCGCGTTCAGCGTGTTGAACAGGAAATGCGGATTGAGCTGGTAGCGCAGCATCTTGAGCTGCGCTTCCTGGGCGAGCGCGGAGGCTGCAAGTGTCGCCTCGCGCTCGAGCTGCAGGCGTTCGTAGATCTTGACGCCAAAATAAATCCCGCTCCAGCACAGCAGCAGCAGCATCGAGTAGATCGTGTTGGCGAAAACCTCGAGCGACCTGGGCTCGTTTTCCATCGCCCATACCGGCTTCAGGATTTCCATGATGTACGTGTTGATGATCGCGGCCCTCACCAGGGCGATCGGCCAGCTCGCCGCAATCGCTCCGATCAGGACGGCCCGCGGCCCCTTGGCCCACAGGCGCCGATACAGGTACCGCAGCGGCACCGACAGCAGCCATCCGGACACCGTGGCGACCACGATCACTTTCTGGTAGCCGGCTTCCTTGACGTAAATGGCGGAACCGACGTACAGGGCGAGCCCATACGCAACCCAGCCCAAGGTATGCAGGCCCCAGAACCGCATGTTTCGATTGCCGTGCAGCGCGCCGAGATTCATCCGCACACCATATTCATGCGGCGCAATCGCGCGCAACGCCCTGGCCCGTCATTGGCTCGCACCGTCGCAATCGGATTCACCCAGACGGCAAGTTGGTGCGCAATTGCAGCGCAAGGCGCCAGTCCGCGCCATGCCGGCACCAGATGTGGACATAACTGGCATCCGCGCTGGCACCAGGCTCCGGTGCGGCCAGTCCATAGCTGTAACCGAGATCGCCGGATGAGGCGATTCCAGCGCCCATCGGCCAGTACTGCAGCGCCACCGGCAATGCCGCCAGTGCTGCGTCGCGTTCGGCCGCAACGCCTACACCTTCGACCGACGGGCGATGGAACAACCAGGCATCGGCATCCAGCCGCGCGAGTACGCGTTGCTGGTGAGTCTCGCCGTCCTGAATGCCCGAGATCGCGAGATCGAGGAGCTGCAATTCGCCCGGCGGCATGGCCGCGCCGCGCTCGCATGCGAAAGGCCCCGTTGCCGGTTCCTTGCTGCGCGCTTCCCAGGCGCCGGCGGGCTTGCGTCCGAATCCGCCGTCGAACCACACGTGCCAGCCTGCGGCGCTCTTCTTCCAGACGGTGACATAGCGCCCTTCGACCCGGCCGCCTTCCGGATCGCGCGGCTCGAGGATCCAGGGACCCGATGCAAAACCGAGATCACCATCGGCCGAGATCTGGGCGCGATCCGGGGACCAGTCGAGCGTACCGGGCAGATCGTCATTCACTGTCCAGGCCGCGCGTCCCCAGGTCGGACCCGGTTGCAGCACGATCGATTCCTCGTCGAGGAATTCGAGGAATGCCGCCTTGGCGCCGTGCTCCCGGGAAGCGGAAGCAAAGCTTGCCTCGAGATCCACGATCGTCTTATGGCTTGCGGCGATTGGGGCCTGCGCCTGAGGTCCGGGATCGGATGGGCAACCGGCGAACCAGGTGGCCGCGAGCACCGGGATCAGCCAGCGTGCAAATGAATTTGTCATCAACCTACAGTACACCAGCCCCGCGTTCAGGCGTATTGGCGCGCCGCAGCCGCGAGCTCGCGCGCGACCGTGGCGCGCAGTGTCTCCGGCGCAAGCACGCAGACGCCTGCGCCATAGCGCAGGAGATCCATCACGAGTTCCGGTTCCTGGCTGTAGGGCAATTCGAGCACGTAGCTGCCGTCAGCCTCGATGCGGCCAGTCTGGCGTGAATGCCAGACTTCATCGGCCACCCAGCGCGCGCGTTCCGGGGTGAAGCGCAGCACCGCAGTCTGCGTCTCGGCGCCGGAGAAGATCCCATAACCGGCGCCCAGTACGCGATCCATATTCTCGTCGGCAACTTCGCGGGCAGGCTCTTCCACGACCAGGGCGCTCTTGATCGCATCGACCGCGAACACGCGCAGGTCCTTGCGTACATGGCACCAGGCATCGAGATACCAGTTGTAGCGGTAGTGGACCAGGCGCTGTGGCGACACCACGCGCTCGGAGAACTCGCCGCTGCCGCGCTTGAGGTGGCGGATACGGATTCGGCGGCGACTCAGGAGCCCGACCGACAGCGCTTCGAAGACTTCGCGATTGACCCGGCGGCTTCCGAGCGCCAGAACGCGGATGCGGCGGCGGATTTCGCGGTGCCCGCGATCGCCGCGCTCGAGTAACGCCCGCAGCCGCGTGCGCAACGGATCGAGCTGCCGGCCCAGCAGGCCCGGCTGGAGGCGCTCAAGCAGATGCTCGATTTCGAGCAGCGCATAGATTTCTGCGGGACTGAACCAGATGCCGGGCAGTTCGGCGACATCGGCGCCCGGATCGAGCAAGTATGCCTCGCGCTCGCGTGACCAGACGATCGGCACATTGAGCCGGTCGCGCATGTATTCGATGTCGCGCTTGAAAGTTGCATGCGAGATCTCGAGTTCTTCCTCGACCTCGCGCCGCGTCAGGGCGCCCTTCTCGATCAGCCGGCGGCGGATCTTGTAGAAGCGCTCGGTGCGGTCCACTCGATTACTTCGCGGGCGTCAGGCGCAGCAGCCGGCCGGCATCTTCGTCGGTCACCAGGTAAAGAGCGCCGTCCGGACCCTGGCGGATGTCGCGAACGCGCTCGCCGACCGGGAAACGCTCCTCCGCCTTCACCTTGCCGTCGGCGCCGATTTCGAGGCGCGCGACCAGACTTGCCGCAAGCGCGCCGACGAAGAGATTGCCCTTCCATTCCGGGTAGGTATTGCTCGAGTAAAATGTCATCCCCGACGTCGCGATCGACGGCACCCAGTAATACAGCGGCTGTTCCATGCCTGCCTTCGCCGTACCCTCACCGATTGCGGGTCCGCTGTATTCCCTGCCATACGTGATAACCGGCCAGCCGTAATTGCGGCCTGCTTCGGGCAGGTTGATTTCGTCGCCGCCACGCGGGCCATGCTCAACCGCCCAGAGGCGGCCGGTCGCGGGGTCGAGCGTCGCGCCCTGCACGTTTCGATGCCCGAACGACCAGATCTCGGGCAGCGCACCCTTGCGGCCTACAAAGGGGTTATCCGCCGGCACCATACCGTCCTTCGTAATGCGCACAATCTTGCCGAGGTGGGTGCCAAGATCCTGGGCGCTGTCCCGCTCGCTATTACGCTCGCCCAAAGCGACAAACAGGTTGCCGTCGCGGGCGAAGACGAGCCGGGAGCCGAAGTGCTGCTTGCTGGCCACCTTCGGCATCTGGCGGAAAATGACCTGAAGGTCGGTCAGCTGCGCGCCGTCGAGCGTCGCGCGGGCGACGGCCGTGCCGTTCAGGTCTCCATCACCGGGCTCGGCGTAAGACAGGTAGATCGTGGAATTGGCGCTGAAGTCCGGATCCAGCACAACATCGAGCAGACCGCCCTGTCCCGCGGCAAACACGGTCGGCACACCGGCGATGGGTCCCGAAATCTCGCCCTTCATGGTGACATAGCGCAGCCGCCCGGGACGCTCGGTCACCAGCATGCGTCCATCCGGCAGGAAGGCGAGACTCCAGGGATGCTCGAGTCCGCTCGCAATCGTTGTCAACTGCACCCGGTCATTCACGGTGGGCGGTAATCCGGCCTGCCCCTGGCAGGCACCCGCGGCTGCGACCATCAGCATGGCTGCGGCCCATCGCGTCATCGTCGTGCGCCGCGTCATGCCGTCACCTCCACCTTGCCATCCCTGACCGCAACCGGAAAAGTCTGCAGCGCCTTTTCGCCGCGCACGGCATTCAAGAGCTGGATGCCAGGCGGGAAATTGGCCCAGCGCACGACGGCACCGGTTGCAATATCGAAGCGCGCGCGATGCAACGGGCACTGCACCTGGCATCCCTTCACGATCTCGCCCCGTGCAAGCGGCCCGAAGGTGTGCGTGCACAGTGCCTGGGTCGCGAAGAAGCCCTTGTCGAGGTGATACACGACGACACGCGTTTCCCCCGCCATGAATGACTTCATGCTGCCGGCCGGCAGGTCATCGGCACTGCAGACGACATGCCTGCCCACCTCAGCCCGCTGCGATGCGCGTAATGATGTAGCCACCCGATTTCGTGTCGAAATCGAGGTCGATCAGCTTGCGGTCGCGTGCCTCTTCGAGGAGCTTCCCGAAGTTCTTGAATCCGTAATAGCTTTCGTTGAAGCCTGGCTTGCGCCGCTTGATGGCCTGCTTGACCATTGAACCCCAGACCTTGTCTTCGGCGTCGCGCTCGGCAAACAGGTCCTCGGCTGTCTCGACGGCGAGGTCGATGCCTTCCTGGCGGCGGTCATCCGGCGAGCTGGACGCCTTGCTCGCGGTCTTCGCAGTCTTCTCGCGCCGCGCACCGCGCCCGCGATTCTCGCCACGCACCAGGTCATCGTAGTAGATGAACTCGTCGCAAGCGCTGATCAGCAGGTCGGAAGTCGAATTCTTGACACCGACCCCGACAACGACCTTGTCGTTTTCGCGCAGCTTGCTCACCAGCGGCGAGAAATCTGAATCTCCGCTGATGACCACGAAAGTGTCGACGTGGGATTTCGTGTAGCAGAGGTCGAGTGCATCGACGACCATCCGGATGTCCGCGGAGTTCTTGCCGGACATCCGCACATGCGGAATTTCGATCAGCTCGAAGGCGGCTTCGTGCATCTCGCCCTTGAAGTCTTTATAGCGTTCCCAGTTGCAGTAGGCTTTCTTGACGACGATTTTGCCCTTCAGCAGCAGGCGCTCGAGAATCTTGCGGATGTCGAAAGAGGGAATCTTCGCGTCGCGCACGCCGAGCGCGACATTCTCG
This sequence comes from Steroidobacteraceae bacterium, assembly GCA_016844605.1. GTDB lineage: Bacteria > Pseudomonadota > Gammaproteobacteria > Steroidobacterales > Steroidobacteraceae > SCUD01. Next base: position 16,277 of record JAENJD010000002.1, on the reverse strand, counting down.
AAGTCGCAGAAGACGGCCATGATGCGGGTATCCGATCGGGTTTCCATTGCGGCTTATTCCTCTCCGGCAGCGGGTTTCCAGGCTGAGGCCAGTTCCTGCTGTTTGCGCGGCGGCACCGGGTCGTAATGGCTGAGTGCCAGCGTGAAGCTGCCCTCGCCGCCGGTCAGCGCCTTGAGCCGGGTCTGGTAATCGGTGACTTCCGCCAGCGGCACGTATGCTGATACCACGATGCGACCGCGCGCGCGCGCCTCATTGCCGTCGATACGCGCCCGCCGTGTCGCGAGATCGGCAGTGATGTCGCCCATCACCGTGCCCGGTGCGTTGATCTCCACGTGCACGATGGGTTCCAGCACCGTCGGTCCGGCCTTGCTGACGGCGTCCAGGAAGGCCTTGCGGCCCGCGGAGACGAACGCGACTTCCTTCGAGTCCACCGTATGATACTTGCCGTCATAGACGGACACGCGGATGTCCTGCATCGGAAAGCCCGCGACCGCGCCCTCGATCAGTGCATGACGGATGCCCTTCTCGACGGCCGGTATGAACTGGTTCGGAATCGTGCCGCCGACCACGTCATCGACGAATTCGAATCCGGTGCCGCGCGCCAGCGGCTCGATCCTCAGGTAAACCTCGCCGAATTGCCCGGCACCGCCGGTCTGCTTCTTGTGGCGATGATGCCCCTCGGCCGGCCGCGTAATGGTCTCGCGATACGGAATGCTGGGCGGGCGGGTCTTGATCGCGACACCGTAGCGCTCGGTCATGCGTTCATTCATCACGCGCAGATGCAGGGCGCCCATGCCGTAGAGTACGGTTTCATTCAGTCCGCTCGCATGCTCGACGCGCACGCAGGGATCCTCGATCGTCAGCTTGTGCAGCGCCTCGGCCAGCTTGTGCTCGTCGCCGCGCCGTTCCGGCTCGATCGCGAGACCCAGCATCGCCGGCGGATAGGCGATCGGCTTCAGGTGGAAGTGGTCCTCATCATGGGAGTCGTGCAGCACGGCGTCGAAATGCAGTTCGTCGAGCTTGGCCACGGCGCAGATGTCGCCCGGTACCGCAAACTGCATGTCGCCGTGTTCCTTGCCCTGCATCCGGAACAGGTGCGCGATCTTGACGGGCTTCCTCGCGTCACCGACAAGGAGCTGCGCGCCGCTCCTGATGGTTCCCTGGTGGACCCGGAACAGGCCCAGCTTGCCGATAAACGGATCCATGATGATCTTGAATACATGCGCGATCGCATGGCGCGCCGCATCCGGCGCGACCTGCACGCGTTCGGCGCTGTCGCCCTCGCCCTTCATGAATGGCGGCGGATTCCCCTCCGCCGGATTCGGCATCAGGCGCGCGAGGACCTCGAGCAGTTCCGGGATGCCGGCGCCGGTCTCCGCCGAAACGAAGCACACGGGGATCAGGTGACCCTCACGCAACGCCTTTTCAAAGGGGTCGTGGAGCTGCTCCGGCCGCAATTCCTCGCCCTGTTCGAGGTACAGGGCCATCAGATCGTCATCCACCTCGACGACCTGGTCGATGATCTCGGTGTGGGCAGCACGCGCCGACGAGAAATCGGTGGCCTCGCCGTCGTTATGGAAAAAACAGTCGATGACCTTGCTGCCCTTGCCTGCAGGCAGGTTGACCGGCAGGCATTCCCTGCCGAACTGGTCGCGGATCTCCCCGAGCGTGGCCTCGGTATTCGCCTCGCGCGCGTCGATCTTGTTGACGATGATGATCCGGCAAAGACCGCGCTCGCGCGTGACATCCATCATCCGCTGGCTCATCGCCTCGACGCCATTGACGGCGCTCACGACGACGGCGGCGGTCTCGACCGCTTCCAGTACCGGCAGGGTGCGGCCGATGAAATCAGGGTAACCGGGGGTGTCGATCAGATTGACGTGGGACCCACCGGTTTCCAGCCAGCAGATCGTCGCATCGATGGAATGCTGCAGGCGGCGAGCCTGCGGGTCATGGTCGCAAACCGTTGTTCCGCGGACCAGACTGCCCTTGGCGCGGATGCTGCCTGCGCCGAACAGGAGCGCCTCCGCCAGCAGGGTCTTGCCCGCCCCGGCGTGACCCACCAGGGCAATATTACGAATGTCGTCGGTCGCACTGGTCATCTATTCCCCCGCAGATACGCGCTCCGGGCGCATTTTTCGAAAAGGATAGCACCGATGCCCGCGACTTGCGCCCTGCCGGGATGAAGGGCAAACTCGGACTCAACAGGGCATTAGACAACGGTAAAGGCCCGGCGGGGGAATTTCATGGCAGTTTCGGTCAAGGGCGACAGCGCAGATCCGATGGTCGAGCCGAATGTCATTCCGCTCGTGGACATCATGCTCGTGCTGCTCATCATATTCATCATCACGATCCCGGTGATGACACATGCAGTCAAGATCGATCTGCCGCGGGACAATCCGAACCCGCCGTCAATAGAACCTGTGGTCATGAGGATCTATGTCGAATTCGACGGCACGATCCTCTGGAACTGCACGCCAATCGATCACGCCACATTCCAGGAATACGTTGCGGTCGAGAATGCCAACGATCCACAACCGGAAATCCATGTGGATGCGGACAAGCGGACCCAGTACGTTTACGTGGCCAATGTCCTGTTCACCTTGCAACGGGGCGGACTGCAAAAGGTTGGATTCGTTTCCGGCGAATCAGGTTGCTAGCATCCTGACCGGGTCCGGCCACGGGCCGGCAGGGTGATACCGAACAGGGGGCCGGCATTGCCGGCCCTTTTTGCTCCTGGAGATCCAGTCCATGAACCCCCTGGTGAGCGCCATCGCGCCGATCGTGGTCCTGCTGGCCGCGCAATCGCCTGGCCAGACCCAGGAAACCGCGGCTCGACGCTACGAGTTGCCGAACCTGGACAGCCTCGAACTCGTGGTACCGCCGGCCTGGGACGAGACCGTCGACCAGCCAGTCGATGGCGGGCCCCCAACCATCCAGTTTCGGCCTCGGGAAGGTGCGGCCTTCGAGATCTACATCACTCCGGACTGGCCGAATGCACCGGATGAAGCCGTCCCCGACCCGGAAACGCTGCGCGAGACGGTGCGGGGCGAGGCGGAGCGAATTCGCGACCTGCCTCGCGGCGAAAAGCCGGTCGAGGGAACCCTGGAAATCCGCCGTCTGCAGGGTACAAGCGGTGTCGGCTTTTATTTCGTCGCGGCGGACCACGCACCGCAACCGGAGGAGTTCAGGTACATGAACCAGGGTGCGCTGGAGGTCGGCGACCTGACCGTGACGTTCACGATCCTGACCAACGAAGGCCAGGACGCCGTCGTCGAGAAGGCCTTCACGATGCTGAAGGCTGCGGTGCACAGGGACACTGGCCTGGACCAGCGATAGAAAAGCCGATCACGCCTCGCTGCGGACCGCTGGCTACAGGACCCATCGTGGCAGCGCCAGCGTCAGCTGCGGGAAGGCGGTGATGAGCGCCACGCCGATCGCGAGCACCAGCATCATCGGCAGCGTCGCCCAGGCAACCTCGAGCATCGGGCGCCGGAAGCGTGTTGCCGACATCAGGAGGTTGAGCCCGATGGGTGGCATCAGGTAGCCGAGCTCCAGACTCGCAAGCATGATGACGCCGAGGTGCACGGGATCGACGCCGAATGCGGCCGCCACCGGCACAATGAGCGGCGCAACCACGATGATCGCCGAGAAAATCTCGATCAGGCAGCCGAGCACGATCATGATCAGGTTCAGCATCACCAGGAATAGCCAGGGTGACTCGATGGCCTGGCCGACCCAGACGGTCAGCCGGTCCGGCACATGTTCGGTGATCAACAAGTTGGTCAGGCCCATCGCCGTGCCGAGGATCAGCAGCACACCGCCGACGAGCAGTCCGCACTCGCACATGACCGCGACAAGCTTTTCGCCGCGTGGCAGGTCGCGATTGATGAAGGCGGCGACCAGGATCGCGTAGGCAGCCGTTATCGCGGCAGCGGGCACCGGCAGCACGAAACCGCCGAAGATCAGCACCAGCGGCACGACCGGCAGCAGCAGGTCCCACTTCGCGCGCCAGGTCGTGACGATGACACGCCGCCGGCTGAATCGCGGACGCACTTTCACGCGGGGCGACATTGCGATACCCCAGGCGCAGGCCAGAATGACCATCAGCAGTCCCGGTATTGCCCCGCCCAGGAACATCTCCTCGATGGAAACCTGGGCGACGATTGAATAGAGAATCAGCGGCAGGCAGGGTGCGAACAGCACGCCGAGCGATCCTGCGCCGGTCACCAGCCCGAGCGCATTGCGCTCATCGTAGCGCGACGACATCAGTATCGGCATCAACAGGCCGCCGAGCGCCAGTATCGTGATGCCGGAACCGCCCGTGAAAGCCGTGAAGAATGCGCAGGCAAATACCGTGACAACTGCCGGACCGCCGCGCAGATGCCCGGTCCAGGCCTGTAGCAGGCGCACCAGGCGCTTTGCCGCGCCGGTTGAAGTCACGATGTAGCCGGCCAGCGTGAATAGCGGCAGCGTCGCGAGCAGCGGATTGGTGACCTGGTCGTAGTGATCGAGTGGCACCGATGCGATCGGATCACCCACGCTGATGAAAAAGATCAGCGCAATGCCGGCGAGACCGACAAAGAGCGGAGCACCGAACAGGATGGCAACAGCGAGCGCAACCAGCAGTGGGGTGCGTAGGGGCCCGATACCGCCGTCGAGTTGCGACACGATGATCGTCAGGGCCACGGCCACAACGAGTACAGCTGCGCGCACGGCATTGCTGCTGCCCGCGTGACGGGCCAGACGCAACGTGATGAAGGCAAATCCAATCGGCATCACCGCCTGCAACACGATGCGCGGCACACCGAATGCGAGCGAGCTCGACGACCCGGCCTCCCCCGACACGAATTGCCAGGCCGCAAGCGTCAGGATGGCGGTCACCGTCGTGCCTACCAGGCCTGTGAAGGCTTCAATACCGGGTCTCCATCGCTGCGGCATCGCATGCGCGATCGTGCCCATCGACAGCAGCCGGCCCTCGCGCGCGGCCGCCATGCCGCCCAGCATGCCGACCAGGAGCGTCAGGTGACGGATCAGCTCGTCGGTATTGGAAAATGTCCTGCTGGCACTTGCCACGCCCAGCAGCACTAGAACGGCAAGAGTTGCCGCGAGCAGCAGATTTTCGACCCGATGGACGAGTGCAATCACGATCCGGCTGCGTGCCTGGCCTTGAGCGTCTCGACGGTCGCATCGAACATCGGCGCGGGAACGAGCGTGCCGCGGATGCGCGGATAGATGCGTGCGACCTCGGCTCGCCATTCGCGCTCGGCCTCTGCCGTCATTGGCACGACCTTGAGGCCCATCTTGTCCTTCATCGCCTGTACCGCCTGTTCATCCTCGGCGCGACTGGCGCGGCGCATTTCATGGCCGGCGCGTTCGGAAGTCTCGCGCAGCCACGCCTGTGCCGCCGGATCTAACTTGTCCCAGGCACGCTTGGTGAGGACCAGCGCACCGGTGATCGGCGCCCAGCGCAGGTCGAGCATGTACGGCGCATAGGCCGGAACCTGGCTGAAGTTGGCCAGAAATGCCGGCACCGGCAGCGCATCGATCATGCCATTGCGAAGTCCGAGCAGTATCTGTTCCGGCTCCAGGACGACGGGCGTGTAGTAGGCCTTCATCAGCTCGACACTTTCCGGATCGCCGGAGCTCGCGTAAACGCGCAGCGACTTCAGGTCCTGCAGCCGTTGTATCGGCTTGTTGGAGAAATAACGCACCCAGCCGGCGTCCGCCCAGAACATCACGACATAGCCCGCGTCGCTCAGGCGGCGCTCGAGATCAGGACGCAGCTTCTCACGCACCGCGTCCACGTCGTCCCAGTCATGGAACATCATCGGCATGTACTGGAGCGCGGTTACCGAGCGTTCAATCTGGGCGAGGCCAACCGCGGTCAGCATCGCGCCCTGAATCTGCCCGACACGCATGCGCCGGACAATCTGCAACTCACCGCCCTGTGTGCCCGCATAGATGTTCATCGAAACGCCGCCGGCGCCACGGGACCATTCGTTACCGAGCGTCTGCAGGCGCTTATGGAAGGAAGAACCGGCCGGCGCGACGGTCGCGATGCGAAGTTCGGTGCCTGCGGCCGCTGCAAGGCTGCAGGTCGTGGCAGCCAGCGTCAGCGCTGCGAGGCGCAAGGAAAAACGCAGGCAATTGATCATGGTCGTTCCTCTTGACCTTCGGCATCGTCGAGCGGCGGAAGGATCCAGCGCTCCACATTGGCCAGGAGCCACACAGCGCGGCGCTGGAATATTGTGTTGGCCACTCGCGTTGCGGGATGTTCATCGGGATTGATCTTCATCGCCGCCTGGAGCATCTCCTCGAAACAGGCGCGATCCTCCTTCGGCAGGCAGACGGACTCGGCCCAGGAGACATAGGGTCCCGCGGCCTCGCCCTGCGACAATGCGACGGCGCGATCAAAATGTGTCCGCGCAATGCCGACCCGATCATCGAAGCTGCCAATGGCATCAGGCCGCGCCATCTCGTAAGTCACGAGGAAGGAATGAATGGCGCCGCGGTCCCAATCGGCGTCCACGGCGAGAGCGCGGTCGATCAAGGCCGAAACCAGCGGCAGGTCGGCGACCAGCGACGGATCGTCCTTGCCGAGTGCGATTGCTGCGGCCCAGGACGCGGCGGTCCAGTAAAGCAGATCAACCTCGGTGGCGCCGGCCTGCACAACGGCAGCAGCCGCGGTCGTTCGAAGCGTCGCGCTGAATCCCGGCACTGCCACGTCGAGACCGCGCAGGCCGTAGTCGCGCGCGCGCAAATACATCCGCCGTGCACGATTCCACGCAACCCAGGCCCGATCCGTGTCATCGAGCGCAATGGCATCGGCCTCCTGCTGCACGAAAGCGTAAGCGTATTGCGTGAAACCTGCGGAAGTCGCCGCGAGCAACCCGCGGTGCTCGGGCGTAGACGCCAGCACGCTTTCCATCAGCTTCAGGCTGAATGGCAGCGCCGCACCGATCAGCTCCGGATCATCGTCGCTGGAATACGTCGTGCCTGACGCAGCGAGCGTGTCCCCGATCTTGTTGGCGGCGAAGCGCTGCACCGAGCAGCCGGATGCCAGGATGGCGATTGCCAACATGGCGAGACCGGCCCATTTCCTGGAAAGCAAATGCATGATCATCGGCACTCCCCGTATGATCGCACGACAGGCCCCCCCGCACATCTATGACTCAGTCCGCGGTCAGAAAGTCCCCGACATCGCGCAGGTAGGCGGGGTACAGGTCGATTGAATTGTGCGTGGCGCCTTCCAGCAATGTCACGCGAACCTGCGATTGAGGAAATGAATTCACGAGCGCCTCCGAATTCGCGCGCGGGATGATTTCGTCGTCGCTGGCGATAACGGCCAGCACCGGTGCGCCTACGGCACGCGCATGACTTGCGGAGTCGTAGCGGTCGCGCATCAGGAATGCGACCGGAAACATCGGAAAGTGGGCGCCTGCTACATTGGCAAGACTGTCGTATGGCGTCACCAGCACGAGGCGGCGCACTTCGCGGGCCGCTGCGAGCTGCACAGCGACACCTGTGCCGAGACTGCGGCCCATGACCGAAATATCCGGATAGCGTGCGTGCAAGTGATCGTAGACCGCAAAGGCATCGGCGACCAGCGCGGATTCGGACGGCGTGCCTGTGCTGCCGCCATAGCCGCGGTAATTGACAAGGTACAGGGAGTGATCGGGTATCGCCGAGGCGAATGTCGGCAGGTTTGCGGAAACGTCTTCGGCATTGCCGCCGAAATAGACCAGCACGCGTGGACCCGGCCGTTCGACCACCCAGATTTTCAGTATCGAATCGCCGCTTGCCAGTCGGATCGACTGCGCTCCAGGCGGATTCGCCTCCTGGATCGCGAAGTAGATCTGTGAACGCTGCGTGACGTAAAGCCAAGCGCAGAGACTTAGATACGCGGTCGCGACCAGGAGCGCGAGGATCAGCAGGGATCGCATTGGCGGAATCCGCTAGGGACCGTCGTAGAGCTCGACGATGGCCTCGATCTCGACCGGTATGTTGGACGGCAGCGACTGCATGCCGACCGCGGCCCTTGCACCGCGCCCATTGTCGCCGAATGCGACGACCATGAGGTCCGAGAATCCGTTCATGACCTTTGGGTGATCCGTGAAGTCCTCGGTCGTCTGGATCATCCCGAGGATTCGCACGAAGCGCTTGACCTTCGACAGGTCGCCCACGGCCGCCTTGATGGTCGCAAGCATGCAAAGACCCACGCGCTCGGCCGAACGCACGCCCTCTTCGAGCGTGAGATCGCGGCCGACCTTGCCCGTTTTCAAAGCCCCGCCGCATTCGCCGTGACCCGACAGGAACAGCAGATTGCCGGTGCGAACCGCGGTGACGTAGGTCGCGACCGGCTTCGGCGCGTCCGGAAGCATGTGGCCGGCCGCCGCGAGTCGCGCCTCGGGGGTTTCCGATCTTTCGTCTGCAAACGCCTGGGTGGCCGCAATCAGCAGGGCGGCCAGAATGACAGTGCGCATCTGTGACATTGCTGCAACTCTTTGGACCGGGTGGGGGTGGCGCGAGCCTACTCCCGATTGTCAGCAGCTGCCAACTCGCCGCATGATGACGGCCTGCGGTCATCGACGACAAGGAAGTGCCGGATGAGCAATGTCGGAGAGCAGTACGAGCGCCTCGAGGCGCATCGCGCCGTGATCGGCGATGGGTTCCAGATTCGCCGTGCGGTACCGAACCGCCATCGCCGCATGGTCGGCGCCTGGTGCTTCCTCGATCATGCGGGTCCCGTGGATTACGAACCGGGTCAGGGCCTCAGTATCGGCCCGCACCCGCACATCGGCCTGCAGACATTCACGTGGATGATCGAGGGCGAAGTGCTGCACCGCGACAGCCTCGGCTGCGAACAGCTGATTCATCCCGGGCAAGTCAACTTGATGACCGCGGGCAAGGGCATCTCGCATTCCGAGGAATCACCGACGGGCCGCGCGGGGCGATTTCATGCCGCGCAACTCTGGATTGCGCTGCCGGATGCCGAACGTCATCGCGAGCCAGACTTTCGACACTATCCGAACCTGCCGGTCATTGACCGGGGCGGATTCCGGATCACGGTGCTCGCAGGCGCTTGTGAAGGCGAACGGTCGCCCGCAAAAGTCTACACGCCGATTGTCGGACTCGATCTATCGACACGTGGGCGATCTCGGTTCGAATTGCCGCTCGAGCCTTCCTTCGAGCATGCAGTGCTGACGCTCGAGGGCGCGCCGGCCTTGAATGGCGAAATCCTCGAGCCGGGAACCCTGCTCTACCTGGGTACAGGTCGCAGCTTTGTTGAACTTGGCTCACTCGCGGCGTCGCGGATGCTGCTGATCGGTGGTACGCCATTTGGCGAGGAAATATTGCTGTGGTGGAACTTCGTCGCACGCACGCCTGCCGAAATGGAGGCAGCAGTTCGCGACTGGGTCGATGGGCAGCACTTTGGCAAGGTCCATGGCGCCCGAGGCAAGCCGCTGGTTGCGCCAGATCCCGGGGTTCTGCGTCTCAAGGGAGCGCGCACATGAGTCGCAAGGTTCTGGCAATACACGACCCGAGGCCGCCGCACTGGGTCGGTGACGGATTCCCCGTACGGTCGATATTCAGCTACGACAATCTCGGTCGGGAGCAATTGAGCCCGTTCCTGATGCTCGATTACGCCGCACCGCGGAATTTCGAGCCCGCCACGCGGCGCCGCGGCGTCGGTGAGCACCCGCATCGCGGCTTCGAGACGGTCACGATCGTCTACCAGGGCGAGCTCGAGCACCGTGATTCGGCCGGCAACGGCGGGCGCATCGGCGCGGGCGATGTGCAATGGATGACGGCCGCTTCCGGGATCATCCACGAGGAATTCCATTCGGAGAAATTCACCCGGGCGGGTGGAAAGATGGAAATGATGCAGCTCTGGGTCAACCTGCCGGCTAAGGACAAGATGTCCCCGCCGCGGTACCAGACGCTGCTCGAAAACGAAATACCATCAGTTTCGTTAACCGACGGCGCGGGGCGGCTGCGCGTGATTGCCGGCGAATTCGGCGGGCACAAGGGCCCTGCGAAGACATTCACGCCGCTGAATGTCTGGGACCTGCGGCTGAATGCTGGAAGAACAGCGACGCTTTCGACGCCTGAGGGCCACACGACCGCGATCATTCCGATGCATGGACGCGCCTTGATCAATGGCACGCAGGCGGCCGGCGAGGCCCAACTGGCGATCCTCGAGCGCAGCGGCGGTGAATTCACGATCGGCGTGGACACCGATGCGACCCTGCTGGTGTTGAGTGGTCAGCCTCTCAACGAACCCGTGGTTGGCTACGGGCCCTTCGTGATGACCAGCGATCGAGAGATCGCGCAGGCTATCCGCGACTACCAGAGCGGGCGATTCGGCAGTCTGCCGGCTTCCGGCTGACTCTAGCCGCCGCCGAGAAAGTCCATCTTGCCGAGCTCGAGGCCGTTGTGGCGCAGGATGTTGTAGGCCGTGGTCACGTGGAAATAGATGTTCGGCAGCACCTGGTGCACGAGATACGGCTGACCCTGCATGGTCCGCTCGGTCGTCCGGGTCTTCCAGTTGATCGTGCGGTCCTCGGAACCCTCGAATTGCGCCGGCTTCAGGGACTCGAGGAAGGAAACTGTCTTTTTCGCGCGCGCAATCAGCTCGGGCAGCGTCTTTTCATTGTCTTCCCAGGACGGCGGCTCGAGGCCAATCAGTCTCGATGCACCAGCCTTGGCCGAATCCGAGGCGATCTGCACCTGCCGCAGCAGCGGGAACATGTCCGGGTACAGACGCGCATTGACCAGGACCGCAGGGTCTATTTTCTTCGCTTCGGCATGCGCTGCGGCTTTCCCGAGGATGGCCGCGAGGCTCGTCATCATGCGGATTCCGGGCGGCACGCAGGCGTCGTACATGGAGATTTTCATCGCTAGAATGCTAGCACAATGAGCGCTTCCGGAATCGTCTGGGACAACCATGCCTGCCTGCCCTTCAACGACACGGAGCGGTGGCTGCCGGGCATTGAGCGTTACCGAAAGGCCGGCGTCGACGCAGTCACGATCAACATCGGCGACAGTCATGTGCCGCTCGAGGTGCTGATCCGCACGGCCGCAAGCATCCGGCACTACGTCCAGCAGTACCCCGACCGGTATGTGCTCGGACTGACGACCGGCGACATTCGCGCGGCCAAGGCCTCGGGGCGGCTCGCCGTATGCCTTGACGTCGAGGGTGTCTACGCGCTGGGCAATCAGTTGAGCCTGGTCGAATTCCTGTACCAGATCGGCGTGCGCTGGATGCTCCTGGTCTACAACCGACGGAATCTCGCCGGCAGCGGCTGTCATGACGCGGAAGATGAAGGCCTCACGGATCTCGGGCGCAGCTTCCTGCGTGAGATGGATCGCGTCGGCATGTTGAAGTGCTGTTCGCACACCGGCTATCGCACGGCACACGAGATTCTCGACCTCTCCGACAGGCCGGTGATTTTCTCGCATTCCAATCCGCGCAAGCTACGCGATCATCCGCGCAATATCCCGGACGAATTGATCAAGGCCTGCGCGGCCACCGGTGGCGTCGTCGGCATCAATGGCGTGGGCCTGTTCCTCGGTGACAGCGACCCGACAGCGGATGCCGTCGTCCGGCACATCGATTACGTCGCCCAACTGATCGGCGCGGAGCACGTCAGTCTCGGCCTCGATTACATGTTCAAGGGCTCGGGTGTCGAAGAACCGGGCCGCAAGAGCCGCGAGTTGTGGCCAGCGGAATGGGGCTACCGCGCCGGCATGGGTTTCCTCGGGCCCGAGGCAATCCCGGAAATCGCCGAAGGACTCGGCCGACTGGGCTATCCGCCCGCCGCCATCAGCGGGATCCTGGGGGAGAACCTGATGCGCGTCGCGTATGCCATCTGGAAATAGCCTTCAACTCACTGGCCCGGGTGTTTCACAGGCTGGCGCATCAGGCGCCAGGCCATGCCACCCACGAGCATCACGCCGGCCACAAGTCCAAGCCACAGCATCCACCGTCGCCAGGATGGCGAACGTGCCGGTTCGAGGCGCATCGGTCCGCCAAGCTCTACACGATCACCCAGGGTTGCGGCACCGACGGGCCCGGCATCCTCCAGGAGCTTTCGCATCTCCGGATCAGAGAAGCGCCTCTCCTGTGGAAAATCATTTCGGGCATCGTCCGCATTGCCTGCCACCAGCCGCCAGGGCGATTCACCCTGGGCAATGAAGAGCAACCGGTCTGGCCGCCAGCCCAGTGTGAGCCCAACCTGCAATTCAGCGGCGCCACGTTCGACAATCACTTTCCAGCGCGCGGAACGCTGGGGAGAATGCGCGACGGGTTCACTCGCCAGCGCATTTCCATCGCGACGCAGATGATAGAAAAGCCCGTTGTGCACCCGCTGCCAGCGTTTTGCGACTGGATCCCAGGAATAGATGCTGGCACGGACGAGGCTGTTGTCCTCGGGCAACGCGAGCGCCACGCGATCGATCGACGCCCATCCGCCCGTGTCGTACAGGTAACCGCCGTCCGCCTTGTCGCGGCCGGTCGGCGATAGCGTCAGCCAACCACGCACGGCTTGCGGCGCCGCCTGCGATTGATAGACAAGGAGTCGCGTAATGCGCCAGCCCTCCGGTACCCCGCGCCAGCTGAGGCGCAGGTAACGGGCAGCACGCTCGCCCAGCGCGACGCGGTGACGCTCGATGTTCGCGTCGTCCTGGCTGAGCCCCGCGATGGTTCCGCTACCGAGCGCGAACCACTCGCCAAGGTCAAGGCTGCCTTCAACGGTGAGTTGCGTGATCAACGGCTCGATTTCACGCGGCCATTCAAGTTCGACTGCGCGCAAGTCGTCCGCGGGCTTGCCAAGATCGGCGATGTAGGCAACAAGAATTTTTGGCTCCGCGTCGACGACAGACGCGTCGCTTTCGATCCGGACGGTGGTGGCACCGTCGCTTCGCTCAAGGGCAAGGCGCAATTCCCCCACCGGCGTATTCGGTGGCGCATAAACCGGCAGCGCGGCGATCTCGATCGATTTTTCGGGTGCAGTCTCCGGCTCTGCTTGCGGGCTGATCAATCTCGGCACGGGTTCGCCGCGCGGGTTATAGACGCCGATGTCGCGCAGCCTGGGATCCGTAACGGAGCGATAGACGTCGAGTGACAGTTCGAGCTCATAGAAGTCGGCTGCCTTTTCCGCTTTGATCGGCCAGCCATAGGCGTAGTCTTCCGCAGCCGGCACTTGGTCATCGGCTGGCGTCGCTGCAACGGCAGTGATCGTTGCCAGAAAAGCTGCAAGCGCGATCACCAGCATTGAATACGCTCGATCACGCATCTGCCGCCTCGCTACGCCGCGGTGGTGCAGGCGCCAAGTAACCGACCACGAGCAGCAGGCCGCCGATCGCAATGAATGAAACAATCCTGGCAACCGTGCCGGTGTTGCCGAGTTCAACCAGGAAGAGCTTGGCCACGACAACGCCCATCAGGCCGGCGCCAGTCATCCAGAACCAACGGTGCGCACGTCGCGCTCCGAAGACCATTGCAATGAACGCCAGCGTCCCCCAATAGACGGATAGCGCGGCCTGCAAGAGCACGGAGTCAAACATCGGGTCGATGCGCCATGGCACGTCGCCCAGGTGATGCACTGCTCGCAGCAATGCAAGCGTTGAAGCGAAAAATGCAACACCGCCCAACCAGATGTAGGCATTGCCCGTCATATCGCCGGCGGCGCGCAACCAGTACCAGGTGCATAGCAGCGCAAATATGGTCGCGAGATCCACAGGATTGACAATCGGCAGGTACGGCAATGGCGCGGGATCACCACTCGTGGACAGATTGACATAGCCGACGAAGATCCACTGCAGGGCCAGCAACGCCAGACTGGTCCAGATTGTGTACGCCCTTGGGAACTCGGAAACCGGCCACGCATCCTTCGTGCGCAACCAGAATGCGCCAAGCAACATCAGGCCCGGCACAAGCGAGGATGCGGAACCTGGCCAGACTGCACCAGGCGCCTGCTGCCCGAGCTGCCAGAAGATCTCGACAACCAGCAACAGGGCGACCAGAACTGCTGTCACGGCATGCGCAACTTCCGTCGTGCCGGGCAGCGCCGCGGCATGCAACCGAAGCATCCACAACTGGACCGAGATTGCGATCGGCCAGGCGACCCAGCCGAATTCAGAGAACGGGTGGTGACTGCTCAACGGGTAGGTGGCAAACAGGATCACGAGCAATGGGAGCGATACAAGGGCCGCGATCCGCCCCAACTGCCAGTCCAGCCGACGCGCGACAAGTGCCATCAGCAACGCGCTGAGCGAGAAATGGGCGGCCATTGCCGCCGGATGACCTCCAGCTGAAGTGCGCTCGGCAATCTCACGCACACCGGATCCGACCCACCACGCCACGCCCAGGACGATGAGTGCGCGCGCAATCCAGATTTCGAGCTCGACCCAGCGACCTGCTGCACGTTCCAGCAATCGGGCGGAGAAAAACGCCGCCATCGAAATCAGCAGGCCGCCCAGCAGGTTGCCATTGAGCACCGGCGGCCCTTGCAGAGGCTGCCAACCGTTGTCCGAAAAGGCGACCGTGGAGAACACCACAAGCAGGACACCAGCAGCGCGCGCCAGCGCACGGTCCTGTTGCCGGCCGATCCAGACGAGTGCCGCGCCCTCGAGCGCCCAACTGGCGGATGTCCAGCGCGCGTCCAGTGCCAGGGGAACTGCGAGTGTGGCGAATGCCACGGCGAGTGCGACGTATGAATCAATCAGCAATCGCAGGTTCGGCGTCTTGACTCGATTCAGCAGGGTCGCAGTCGTTACATAGAAGATTGCGGCAGCCAGGGCGCTGTAGGCGAGGCCAAATTCAGTTTGACGCAGCATCACCGCCTGCATGGCGAAAACCAGCACCGGCGTGCCGAATACCAATGTGCCATCCACAATGCCGCGCATCGTCAACGCCGTGCGCCGCGTGAAGAGAATCGCAACCCCCTGGTAGAACAGGAAGAAAAGGACGACAAAGGGTTGCGTGCTTGCGTAATTCGCGGGTTCGTAGCGTTGCCACGCCCACATGCCGCCGATCACGAATGTAAACAGGAAGCCGATCAGGTTCAGTTCGCGCCAGGGCCGGTACCAGGCGACGCCGAGGATCATGGCGTTCAGCACCAGGTAATAAGAGAACAACACCACATGGTTGCCGGTATCAGTCGAGACGAGAACCGGAGCGAGGAATCCTCCGACTACGCCGAGTGTGGCAAGGCCGCGTGCATTCTGCAGCACCGCGAGTGCCCCGCCGCCGATCGTCAAGGCAACCAGCAATGCGAATGCAAATACCGAGGGAACCAGCTCATATAGTCGGTATGCAGCAAATGTCGTCAGATACAGAATTCCCAGGCCCCCGCCTTGCAGGCTGAGGGCATAGACCCGCGTGCGCTCGCGCAGACGCCAGCCGATCGCGAGGAGAACCACCGCAGCGCCGGCAACCGTGAGCAGGCGCAACTCAATCGGGAAGGCAAACAGCCGATGATCGACGGCGTACTTGAGCAGGAATGCGACGCCGAAAAATGAGACGACCACACCGAGCTTGACCGGTACATTGCCGGTGGTCAGCCATTGGCGGGCGAAGCGAATTGCAACTTCGAGCCGGTTGAACGAGGCGCCGACAGGATCCGCGATGGTCGCGGTGGCCGGAATCGGTGAGACAGGCGGCTCGGATGGCGCAGACGGGAATCGCATCGGCACTGGTCGAGCGGCCGTGGGTTCCCACTCAGTCCAAGCCGGTGCAGTTTCTTTCGGTGGGGCTGACGGGGGCTGCGGGGCCGACCTTTCGCGGGCCTCGTTCTCGAGATCGCTGATTCGGCGCCCGAGCTGGATGACCCTTGCGTACACGATGCCCAGTCCGGCACCGAGCACAAGGCCGAGGAACTCGGAGGCGACGGACGCCACATAAAGCCCGAGCAATGCGCCGACAAGAGCAAGGCCTATGGCCATTGCCAAGTCTCCCCTGTCCCTGGCGGCCACTCTAACAGGATGGCCCGCGGACCGATCCGCCGGGCCACGTCCGGCCAAACTCACGAACTGGCCAATTACGGGCCCCCATCCGGGCCAATAGGGCCGAATTCCTGATCTGGGTCACAGTTACCACGGGACCCCCTGAGGTTACATATAACGCGGCCGACTGCCTGTCATGGTGGCAGGGTCACCGCTTGGGAACAGGCACGCATCTAAATGTCTACGGGCCAGGTACCGACCCTGATTGAAGCGCCGCGCGAGCCATTCGCGTCCGGCTGGACCGGCTATCTGGCGATCGGCCTCAT
>JAENJD010000034.1 GCA_016844605.1 Steroidobacteraceae bacterium | reverse complement strand
GCGCAGACCGGGCGTAGCGCGAACCAGATCACTACGCTGAATGCCGTGAATGTTCTGTCGCCACCGGTAGCCGCCAATCCGCCGGCCTATGCGAATCCGACCGACACGAATCGCACGCTGACGGAGCGGGCAAGAAGCTATCTCCACACCAACTGCGCCAACTGCCATCGGCCACTGGGGCCAACGCCGGTCGCGATCGACCTGCGGCACGACACCGCGCTGTCCCAGACCGGGGTCTGCAACGTGGCGCCGACGGCGGGGGACCTCGGCATCGCCAACGCGCTTATCATCGCGCCGGGCGACGACACTCGCTCCGTGCTGCTTGCGCGCATGTCGCGTCGCGATGCCAATGCCATGCCGCCGATCGCGAGCAACCTGCGCGACAGCGCCGGCGAACAGCTGATCGGTGCGTGGATCGATTCGCTGACGGCCGCCAGCTGTCAGTAATGCGTGCTACCTGAAGCGCCATACAAAGTTGGCCGACAGGAAATCCACATTGGTGTTCTCGACGTCGAATACCACGTACTCGACCTGCACGCCGACATTTTCACCGATATTCATGCCGAAACCCGCGCCATAAGCAGGGTCATTGCCACTGGAGCTATCGCTCAGTTCCGTTGTGATCACGCCGCCTTCGCCGTCATCCTCCTGGAGGGTGGCTGAAGCATCTGCTTGCCAGAACACCATGCCGGCCTTGGCGTAGGCATAGAACATATCGCCGAGCGGCAACTTGCCCGTGACATACAGGTCAAACACCGTCACGTCGATATCGACATCCGCCTGGAATCCGTCGACGGCGAGGACACCAAGCGAATCGCTGGCGGTGCCGCCATCAACGTATCCGGCCTCGATCCCGAAGTTCTGATTAATCTGCCAGCCGCCGAATGCCCGCAGGCCCGTGTCGTCGTCGTTGAAATGAAAGCCCGAGCTTTCGAAATCATCTTCCTGGACACCGAACATGCCCGCTCCGACGCCGAAATAGAAACCGGAATCGTCGGCCGACATGGCTGGGGCCGAGATCACAGCCAGGACTGCAGCGAGAACCCAGCCAAACTGCTTCATAAGAATCTCCCTTGCGAATCAGCGCTTTTGCACGTTATTTGATAATTGGTAATTTTACACCGCTTGATGCAACGACGTTGCATGCTCAGTCGCGTGCCAGCGGCAGCACGGTTGATTCCTTGATCACCGTGACGACGATCGAGGAATTGACCGACTGCACGTTCGGAATCTTCGACAGGTGATCGAGAAAGAACGCCTCGTATTCCTTCATATCGTGAGTGACGATCCGCAGGCAAAAGTCCCATTCGCCGGTCAAGGTGCAGCAATCGAGCACTTCGGGCCGGTCACGGATCGCTTTCTCGAACTGCGCAAGCGCATCGCGGCCCTGGGTGGACAAGCGCACGTTCACATAGACCATCACGTCGAGTCCGAGCGCTTCACGGTCGAGCAAGGCGACACGTTGCTTGATGACGCCGCTCTCCTCGAGCTGCTGAATTCGCCTCCAGCAGGTCGTGGTGGATAGTCCGAGCTTGGCCGCGACTTCAGCTGCGGAGAGCGCGCCGTCGCGCTGCAACTCGTCCAAAATGCGGCGGTCACTGCGATCGAGCGATATCTGCAACTTTGTTTTCATATATGGAGGATATTAGACCACATAATTCCACTATTTTGCATTACAGCACAAGATTACGGCGAATTTGACGTAGTTCTTGGGTAGGATAAGTGGCCCATCCCGGCCATTGCTCGCCACGCGGGAACCCCATGGTCACGAAGTCACGCCTGCACGTGCCCAAGACTCCGGCGAGGCCCGGCGATGCCCCGGATTTCAGCTATCTCGAGTTGTCGGCTGCCGGCGTGGTGAAGCGCCCCGAGACGAGTGCGCGGGTCCGCGACATGCAGTCGTTGTCCGACGAACTCGTGCGCGTACTCGACGATAAGCACCAGCCCGTCGGACCCTGGAATCCGCGCCTCGACTCCCCGGAACTGCAGATCGCGTTGCGCCACATGCTGCTGACGCGCGTGTTCGACGATCGCTTGCAGCGCATTCAGCGCTCCGGAAAAATCAGTTTCTACATGCGTTCGCTTGGCGAGGAGGCGGTCTCAGTCGCCATGGCCATGGCGCTGCAGCCGGGCGACATGCTGTTCCCGTCTTATCGCAATCAGGGGCTCCACGTCGTGCGCGGGCGCCCGATCGTGGACCTGATGTGCCAGTGTCTCTCGAATACGCGCGACATGTGCAAGGGGCGCCAGCTGCCGGTCATGTATCACTGGCGCGAAGGCCGGATCTTTTCCATTTCCGGCAATCTCGCAACGCAGTTTCCGCAGGCCGTGGGCTGGGCGATGGCCGCTGCGATCAAGGGTCAGGACGACATCGCCGTCAGCTGGCTCGGCGAAGGATCGAGCGCCGAGGCAGATTTCCATCATGCGCTGCTGTTCGCCTCGGTCTACAAGGCACCCGTGATCCTGAATGTCGTCAACAACCAGTGGGCCATCTCGACATTCCAGGGCCACGCGGGTGGCGAGCGCCGCAGTTTCGCGGCGCGCGGACCGGGTTATGGCATCGCAGGCCTGCGCGTGGATGGCAATGATTTCCTCGCCGTGTACGCGGTGACGCAATGGGCCGCCGAGCGTGCGCGCACCGGTCATGGCCCGACGCTGATCGAACATGTGACCTACCGGGCCGCCGCACACTCGACCAGCGACGACCCCGCGCGTTATCGCCCGAAGGAAGACTACCAGGGCTGGCCGCTCGGCGATCCGATCGAGCGGCTGAAGGGGCATCTGATCGCACTCGGCGAGTGGTCCGAGGAGCGGCACGCAGCACTCACCGCGGAACTCGAGGCCCATGTCGCCGCATCGTGGAAGGAGGCAGTCAGCCACGGCACACTGACCGAGCCGCCACGTCTCGATCCCCACCTGATGTTCGAAGACGTGTTCAAGGAAATGCCGCCGCACCTGCGCAAGCAAGAGGCGGAGTTACGCGCCGAGCTGGAGCGGGGCTGAACCATGGCGCAAAGGAACATGATCCATGCGCTGAACTCGGCGATGGACATCATGCTCGGCCGCGATCCCTCGGTCGTCGTACTGGGCGAGGATGTTGGCTACTTCGGCGGTGTTTTCCGCTGCACCGAAGGGCTGCAGCGCAAGTACGGCGAGCACCGCGTGCTCGACACGCCGATCGCGGAGGGCGGGATCATCGCAGCGGCGATCGGCATGGCGGTCAACGGCCTGCGGCCGGTGGCCGAGATCCAGTTCGCGGACTACATCTATCCCGGCTATGACCAGATCGTCAGCGAGCTGGCGCGCCTGCGCTATCGCAGTGCCGGCGAATTCTTCGCGCCCGTCACGGTGCGCACGCCCTCGGGCGGCGGCATCCGCGGCGGCCAGACCCACTCGCAGAGCCCGGAAGCCCTGTTCGCGCATGTCGCAGGCCTCAAGGTCGTGATGCCGTCGAATCCCTACGACGCGAAGGGCCTCCTGATTGCGTCTATCGAGGACGACGACCCGGTGATCTTTTTCGAGCCCAAACGCATCTACAACGGGCCATTCGACGGCGAGCCGGACAAACCGGCCGTACCCTGGAGCGCGCATCCCAAGGGGGAGGTGCCAGACGGCCACTACACCGTGCCGATCGGCAAGGCCGAAATCGTCCGGAGCGGAAATGACCTGACGATCGTCACCTATGGCACGATGGTGCACGTATCCGAGGCCACTGCCCGCAAGCTGGGGCTTGATGCGGAGATCATCGACGTGCGCACGATGGTGCCGCTCGATTCCGACACGATCTGCAGCTCGGTCGCTCGCACCGGCCGCTGCGTCATCGTGCACGAGGCGACGCGTTTCGCTGGCTTCGGTGCCGAATTGTCGGCGACCATCCAGGAAGAGTGCTTCTGGAACCTGCAGGCGCCGATCATGCGCGTGGCGGGTTGGGACACACCCTATCCGCATGCCTTCGAGTGGGAGTACTTTCCGGGCCAGGCGCGCGTCGCGAAAGCGCTGAAGACCGTCATGGAGCCTGCATGAGCCGCTATGTTTTCAAGATGCCGGACCTGGGCGAAGGCACGGTCTCCGCCGAAGTCGTCGAGTGGAAGGTCAAGGTCGGCGATTCGGTCACCGAGGACCAGATCATCGCCGAGGTCATGACCGACAAGGCGGCGGTCGAGATTCCCGCGCCGGTCAGCGGCCGGGTGGTCGCAATCACCGGCCAGCCTGGCGACATGGTCGCCGTCGGCTCCGAACTGATCGCCTTCGAAACGGCGGGCGGCGCGCCGGCCACGGCACCGGCTCCCGCGGCAGCAGCTGCGCCGGCCGCTTCTACGCCGTCGGCTCCGGCACCAGCCACGGTTACGCTTGCCACCCGCGTGATGGCATCGCCGGCAACACGCCGCAAGGCATATGTCGCCGGCATCGACCTCGCAACCGTCAGCGGTTCCGGGGCCGGCGGGCGGATTTCCGCCCAGGACATCGAAGCCGCGATCAACGGCACGGGCGACACGGTCATCCGTCCGGCGCTCCGGGCTCTGCGCGAAGGCACGGAGGAGATCAAGGTCATCGGCGTGCGGCGCCTCATCGCGCAGCGCATGAGCGAGGCCAAGCGCAACATCCCGCACTTCGCCTATGTCGAGGAAGTGGACGTCACGGAACTCGAGGCGCTCAGGCAATACCTGAATTCGCGGCTCGGAAAGGGCGCGCCGTCGCTGACCTATCTGCCGTTTCTCGTGACCGCGCTGACGCGCGTGCTGGTGCAGTTCCCGCAGTGCAATGCCGTCTACGACGCCGAGCGCAACGTGATCGTCCGGCACCACGCTGTGCACGTCGGCATCGCGACCCAGACGCCGGATGGCCTGAAAGTGCCGGTCCTGCGCAACGCCGAGGCCCGCTCGCTCCCCGAACTCGCGCAGGAGATGCGGCGCCTGGCGGAAGCCGCGCGCAACAACAAGGCTACGCGCGAGGAACTGACCGGCTCCACGATCACGGTTACGAGTCTCGGCAGGCTCGGCGGCATCGCCTCGACGCCAGTCATCAACGCGCCCGAGGTCGCGATCGTCGGCGTCAACAAGGCCGTCGATCGGCCGGTCGTCGTGAATGGCGCGATCGCAATCCGCCGCATCATGAATCTCTCCTCCTCGTTCGATCACCGCTTCGTCGACGGCTTCGACGCGGCGGCCATGATCCAGGCGCTGAAGGAGCGCCTGGAGCACCCAGCAATCATCTTCATACAGGATTGACCACCCATGAACGCACAGGTCATGCATTCCAGGACTGCGCCCGCGACGACAACCCGTCCCGCATTCGGCACCGTGATGGCAAGCACGATGGCCGTCGCCAGTTTCCGGGACGGAAAGTGGTCGACTCATGAGTTGCGCAAGTACGGGCCAATTGAAATCAGCCCGGCGGCGCATGCGCTGCATTATGGAAGCACCCTCTTCGAGGGATTCAAGGCCTACCGCTGGGCTGACGGCAGCATCAACATCTTCCGGATGGATCGCCACATCGCGCGCATGCGCCAGAGCGCGCAGGGGCTTGTGATGCCGGAACCGGACGTGGCACTGGTTGCGGCGATGGTCACGGCGGTCGTTGACCGGGTGCGCAACGAAGTTCCCGAGGCGCCGGGCGCACTCTACTTGCGCCCGATGCTGTTCGGCCTGGGGGCGAGCATAGGTGGCGCCTCGGCGCCGCCGGCGGAGGCCATGCTGATCGTGCTCGCGAGCCCCGTGTGGGATTACTTCGCAAGCGGGCCGAAGGCGCTCCGCATCTATGTCGAGGAGAAGGCGACGCGCTGCGCTTCGCATCTCGGCATGATCAAGACCGGCGGAAACTATGCAGCCGCGATGGGCCCGACCATGGCCGCACGGCAGAAGTACCAGGTGGACCAGGTGCTGTTCTGCCCGGGTGGCGAGGTTCAGGAAACTGGCGCGGCCAATTTCCTTCTCATCAAGGAAGGGAAAATCCTGACTCGCAGCCTCGATACGACCTTTCTTCACGGCGTGACCCGTGATTCGCTGCTGACGATCGCGCCCGATCTCGGTTTCAAGGTCGAGGAGCGCGTGTTTACGGTCGAGGAGATGCTCGACTGGGTCAAGGACGGCGAGGCCGCGCTTTCTGGCACGGCCGCAGTGCTCGCCGGTGTCGGCACGCTGGTGCGCATTGGGGGAAGCGAGATTAAGGTCGGTTCCGGCGAGGTCGGCCCGCATACCCGCCGCCTGCGCAACGCGCTCCTTGCCATGCAGCAGGGAGAGGTGCCGACACCCGCGGGCTGGACCACAAGGGTCTGATGGCGCGCCGATGAAAGGGCGCACGCGCGTCAATCATCCGCCGGACGTCATTGTCCCGGCGGATAACCGGCCGCTGGTCGCGCCGATCCACCAGACGGTCAAATTCGCCTTCGAGAGTCTGGAAGAGACGATGCGTGCCTACCGTGGCGAGCGGGAAGGCTATTACTACACGCGTCAGGCGAATCCGACGAGCCGCCAACTCGAGAAACTGCTGGCGGAGTTGCAGGGGCGCGATGACTGCATCGCGCTCGGCTCTGGCGCTGCGGCCGTTTCGGGCTGCCTCTTGTCGCTCACACGTGCCGGCGAGCATGTGCTGTGCTTCGTTGAGACCTATGCGCCCACCCGACAGCTGATCCAGGGGCTGCTCGGCCGCTTTGGCGTCGAACACACAATGCTGTCCATCGAGGACGATGCAGGCATTGAGCGAGTGCTTGCCGGGCGGCCGACCAGGCTCGTCTGGTTCGAGAGTCCGACCAATCCGGTCACGCGCATCGCGGACATCGGGCGTATCACCCGTGCCGCGCATGCGCATGGCGCACTGACCGTACTAGACAACACATTCGCGGGCTTTCACAACCACGGCCAGTACGGCATCGACGTCTTCGTGCACAGCCTCACGAAGTACGCATCCGGTCACGGCGACGTGATGGGCGGGGCGATCATCGCGCGCGACGAATTGATCCGTCTCATGCGCCGGGACACGGTCCTGCTGGGCGCGCTGCTCGACCCGCACGCCGCATTCCTCGTGATGCGCGGCATGAAGACTTATTACCTGCGCCACGAGGCGCAGGTGGCGAGTGCCGCCCGGATCGCAGCATTCCTGAATGATCACCCGGCGGTCGCGCAGGTAAATTATCCGGGACTCGCAAGCCATGCCCGCCACGCACTCGCCCGCGAGCAGATGCACGATTTTGGATCCGTGGTTTCCTTCGATCTCGAGGGCGGCCTCGAGGCCGCGCGCGTATTTTCGGATACGCTGGAATTCTTCGCAATTGCGCCCAGCCTCGGATCCGTGGAATCGCTGGTGATGCCGGCGCAGCTCCTGAAGCCGCGCGGCCTGACCGCGGAACAGGTCGCGATCAGTGCAATCACGGACGGGACCGTGCGCCTTTCGATCGGCATCGAGGACACCGACGACCTGATCGAGGATCTCGACGCCGCACTTTCGCGGGTGTCGGAGGCCTAGGCGCTGCTCGCGACCCGCACGCGATGCGGATGATAGGGCAGCACCTCGACGACATCGCCGCCCTGCAGCCGTTCCTGCAATGCCCGCCACCAGCTCGCCTGGAGGATCTCGCCGTGCTTGTCGAGAAATACCTCGCGCAGGCGTCCCTCGAAGCCGAGGAAATTCAGGAAAGTCTCCGGAAAAACGTCGTTGTCCGCGACGTAGAACCAGGTTTCGGCGCGCATCTCATCCTCGTCAGTCGTGGCCTGCGGAAGGTCGCGAAACCGGCAGTCCGTGATCCGGCATAATTCATCGTAGTCGTAGAAGATCACGCGGTTGTGGCGCGTGACCCCGAAATTCTTCAGCAGCAGGTCGCCTGCGAATATGTTCGTGTAAGCCAGGTCGCGGATCGCCTGGCCGTATTCGATCACGGCGAGCTCAGCTTCCTCGGGCGTG
The DNA here is from genome assembly GCA_016844605.1 of Steroidobacteraceae bacterium. Lineage (GTDB taxonomy): Bacteria > Pseudomonadota > Gammaproteobacteria > Steroidobacterales > Steroidobacteraceae > SCUD01. The sequence continues at coordinate 12,104 of JAENJD010000034.1, read as the reverse complement.
GCGCCACGCAGGTAAAGATTCAGCGGGATCATGCGCCGTTCAATGTAGCAATGGCCGACGATGACGTCGTCACCCTCGACATTCACGTTCAATGCGCATTCGCCGGTCAGCTCTGCCAGCATGTCCGGGTCAAAACGGTGGCGCGGCAGCGTGATGCGCTTGAATTCCTGGGCATCGACCAGGCGCCCGGCGCGGTCATGCTTGAAGACCATGTCGTACTTGGCCATGACCTCTTCGCGCCGGATGCTCTTGACGGCCGGAAACGTGTCGCGAATGACCTTGAAAATGACGTCGAAATTCTCGAGCGTGAAGCAGGCCATCACCATGCCGCGTTCCCCCGGCGCGCGGATGAACCGGTCGGCGGTTTCGTCAAGGTGCCGGAAGATCTCGCGATAGCGCTCGGTCTTCCCCTGCTTGGCGCGGCCGAGTACGGTAAACAATTCAGAGATGGGCTTGCTCGGCAGGATCGAGCGCAGGAACATCACGGCCTCGCCGACGCGCTCGAGATCGACGTGGAAGTAGGAACGCGTGAAGCTGAACAGGATCGACACATCGCTCTCGCGTAGCATCACGGCGTCGACCAGCACGCCACGCGGCGTGTTTCGGAATGCGATCGCGAGCGGCAGCATCCAGCCGTCGCCCCAGATCCTGCCCACCACGTAGGCCCGGCTCATCTGGTAGAAAACAGTCCGGATGACCTCGACTTGCTGCAGCCCGCGACTCCTGCCGATGCCCTTCAGGTGCAACTTAACGTCGGTCGCGACATGGCTGACGCTGCCCTCGAAGTCGCGCCAGGGAGTGCGGAACCGGAATGCGGATAGCAACTCCTCGAACAACAGTTCGATCGAGCCGCGATTGGCGTAGCGGTTGGTGCCGACCTGCGTATCGATGCCGCGTAGCGGATCCAGGTCCAGCGCAAAGAACTCGATCGCCGGGTCGACGCCGACCGTGTCGAACAGGCGCCGCGTGATCGAGCTGAAAAAGGTTTTCAGGAACTCCGGGTCGGTCAGCCCGGCGATCTGGCCGGCGTAGCTTGCCTTGATCGCCGCCCACAGCGCGGTGTCCATGGCACGCGCGTCGAGACGCTGGCGCAACTCCGAAGCGGTCTGGTTGACTATGCTCGAGTAGAGATCGAGGCGCTCGACGACGTCCGCCTGCACGCCGCTCCAGTCGCGATTCTCAAAACGCTCGGGTGCGCGCCTTGTGATGGCACGGTACTCGGCATTGTAGCGCGCGAATGCGGCGACCATCGCGCCGGCCGTTTCATGCGCAAGCGCGGTATCGTCCGCCGGTCCGCGAGCCTCAGCCACGGATCTGCGCGTCGTGGCGCAACGCGGCCGGGCGCATCAGGCCATGTTGCGGATCAGCGCGTCGCCGAATTCGCTGCACTTGACCTCGGTTGCGCCTTGCATCAATCGGGCGAAATCGTAGGTGACGACCTTGTCGCCGATCGACTTGTCCATGGCACGGATGACCAGGTCCGCGGCTTCGATCCAGCCCATGTAACGCAGCATCATTTCACCCGACAGGATCACCGAACTCGGATTGACCTTGTCGAGGTTCGCGTACTTCGGCGCCGTGCCATGAGTCGCCTCGAAAATGGCATGGCCGGTCAGGTAGTTGATGTTGCCGCCGGGCGCGATACCGATGCCTCCGACCTGTGCTGCCAGTGCGTCCGAGAGGTAGTCGCCATTGAGGTTCATCGTGGCGATGACGTCGAATTCTTCCGGCCGCGTCAGGACCTGCTGCAGGGTGATGTCGGCGATCGCGTCCTTGATCAGCACGCGGCCCGCGGCCAGCGCCTTCTTCTGCTCGTCATTTGCGGCGGCATCGCCCTTGGCGGCGCGTGTGCGTTCCCACTGATCCCAGGTATAAGTCTTGTCGCCGAACTCGCGTTCGGCGAGCGCGTAAGCCCAATTGCGGAATGCGCCCTCCGTGTACTTCATGATGTTGCCCTTGTGCACGATGGTCACGCTCTTGCGCCGATTGATGATCGCGTATTCAATCGCGGAGCGTGCCAGGCGCTCGGTGCCTTCGCGCGACACTGGCTTGATGCCGATGCCGGAACTATCCGGGAAACGGATCTTGCCGAAGTGCTTCGGGAAATTCTCCTTCAGCAGTGCGAGGAATCTTGCGTTTTCGGCGGAGCCTGCCTCGAACTCGATGCCGGCATAGATGTCCTCCGTATTCTCGCGGAAAATCACCATGTCCACTTTCTCGGGTGAGCGAACGGGCGAGGGCACTCCGACGAACCAGCGCACCGGACGCAGGCAGACATAGAGATCGAGCATCTGGCGCAAGGCCACATTCAGGGAGCGGATGCCGCCGCCGATCGGTGTCGTCAGCGGCCCCTTGATCGAAACGAGGTATTCGCGGCAGGCCGCAACCGTCTCGTCGGGCAGCCAGGTATTCATCAGCCGATTGGCTTTCTCGCCGGCATAGACTTCCATCCAGGCGATCCGGCGCTTGCCGCCATAGGTCCTGGCAACCGCCGCGTCGAGCACGCGCACGCTGGCCCTCCAGATGTCGGGGCCGGTGCCGTCGCCTTCGATGAACGGGATGATCGGGCGATCGGGAACCTGCAGCTTGCCGCCCGCAATACCGATCTTTTCGCCGCCCGCCGGTGGCGCAATTGTGACTGCGTTCATGTGCCTGAAATTACCTCGGTGAGGCAGGAATTTTAGCACAGGGCCCCGGTCGCCCCGGGCCACCCGAATCGTGAGGCGGGCGGCATACTAATGGGCATGTCATTGACCATCGGCAGGGCGCGGCGTAGTGTCTGCCCCGTCATGGGCCTGCTAGCCAACCTCCGCCGCCACCAGTTCCAGGCTCCGCGCCTGGTCACCGCGATTCTTGCAGTCGCCTGGTTGGGGTTGGCAGTCGCACCTTGCCACGCGTCAGTGGATGCGGGGCATATGGGATCGTCGCACCACGGCTCGATGCCGGCAGGCAGTTGCGATCATTGCCCGGACAATACCTCCAGTTCCGACGCGCCGTGCGCGATGGCTGCTGCCGGCGATTGCGTGACAAAAGGGCAGGCAATTGTGGAACGCAGCCAGGCTGGCGATTTGCAACCACAGGCCGCGCCGCCGCCGGCATTCCCGAATTTCAACTCCCTCACTTCTGGCAGTAGTTTTCCAACCGATGCCAGAATTCGACCGACGCCCGTCGCTCACGCTTCTGTCCAGCAGCGTTACTGCACCTACCTGAAATAGCCATTCCTGCCGCCCGAGTTTTTTCGGCGCCCACGCAGGAGTAGGCATACCTACGTCACTCGACCTGCTGGCGCGGCCGGCCGCATCGCCGTTTCCCGATGAACAGCAAGGAGTCCGCAGATGAACAGGCAATTTGTAGTCGACCGGAGACGCTTTCTCGCGGCTTCGGTAGCAATGCTGCTGGCCGGGCCCGCATTCGCCGCCCGCGATGTCATCGAAGTCTTCAAGAGCTCGACCTGCGGCTGTTGCACCAAATGGATCGGGCATCTTCGCGCCAATGGATTTGAAGTGCAGGCACACGACGTTGACGACATCACGGTATCGCGCGCAAGGCTTGGCGTGCCAGCGGCGCTCGGTTCCTGCCACACCGGGAGCGTCGGCGGCTACCTGGTCGAGGGACATGTGCCTGCCAGGGACATCCAGCGCCTGCTCAGGGAGCGTCCGGATGCGGCCGGCCTTGCGGTGCCGGGCATGCCGCGCGGTTCGCCTGGCATGGAGGCGGATGTCAGGGATCCCTACGACGTACTGCTGTTCCAGCTGAACGGCCACTACACGGTCTATCAGCGTTACGGCGCCCGGTAAGGATCGGGAGGAGAGCAGCATGAAGCGCATGACAATGAATATTCCATTGGGCGAGAAGCTTGGACGACTGGCGATCGTGCTGCTGCTCCTTGTGGTGGCCTCCGCGGGAATGCGCGCGGCAGCCGCGGAGGAGCTCGATCCGCAACTGCAGGACCTCCTGGCGGAGGCGGCGCGCAACAATCCGGAAATCCGTGCGGCGGGCTACGAACGCGAAGCGGCGCAGCAAAGAATTTCACCTGCAAGAGCGCTCGATGATCCGATGCTCGAAGCGGGGGTGGTCAATGCGCCGCTGGCGTCGCAGACCTTTCGTCGCGAAGACATGACCATGAAGATGCTCGGCCTGTCGCAGAGGTTCCCGTATCCGGGCAAGCGCGGCCTGCGCCATGACGTCGCGGCGAAGGACGCGGAATTCGTTATGCATGGATACCAGGAGACCGTCAATCGGGTGGCGCGGGACGTGAAGGCGGCGTATTTCGAGCTCGCGCTCGTCGTCGAATCGACACGGTTGGTCGAGGAGAACAGGAGGGTTCTTGAGCAGTTCTTGAGAATTTCCGAGTCGCGCTACGCAGTCGGACAGGGGACACAGGCCGATGTATTGAAGGCACAGACCCAACTGACGAGGATGGAGGACGAACTGATCAGGCTCGCCAGCGAGCGCCGGGGGATCGAGGCGGAACTGGTCCGAAACCTTGGCCGCGAGTCGGAAGCGGGTCTGCCAGCGCCGGCGGCGCTGCGGCTGCCGGAAACGGCGCTCCAATTCGAATCGTTGCGTGAGACGGCGCTGCAGGAGCGCCCGCAGCTTCTGGGGCTTCAAAGCCTGATCGACCGCAATGGCAAGGCGCTCGACCTTGCGCGCAAAGATTACTACCCGGACTTCGACGTGAAGCTCGCCTATGGCCAGCGCGAAGACATGCTGAACGGAATGCCCCGCGATGACATGGTGAGTCTGACGGTTGCCGTCAACCTGCCGATCTGGCGGGGCAACAAGCGCGACCCGGGCGTCGCTGAAGCCATCGCGATGCGCAACCAGTCGGCGGACATGTACCGGGCGCAACTAAACGAGGTTTCCGCACAACTGCGCCAGCAGGTGGCTAACGCCGAACAAAGCCTGAAATCGGCGCGACTCTATGAATCCGGGATCCTGCCGCAGGCCCGGCTCGCCGTGGAGTCATCGTTGTCTTCCTATCGCGTGAATCGGGTCGATTTTCTGACGCTGCTCGACAGCCAGATGACGGTGCTCGAGTACGAGATCAGCCACGCGGCGGCCCTCTCGAATTACAACATCGCGCTGGCGGAGATCGAGTTGCTCACCGGGAAGGCGTTGCTTTGAATCAATCGACGGGAACGGCACCAGGACGGGTGGAATCATGAATCGAATGGCATGGATCGGAATCGCCGCCATCATTGCAGTAGTGGCTGCTGCCGGCTACTGGATGGGAGCGCGTAGCACCACGCAGGCGCCGCACGAGGTGGCTCAGGGCGCGAAGCAGGAGCGCAAGGTTCTCTTTTACCGCAATCCGATGGGGCTTCCCGATACGTCGCCCGTGCCGAAGAAGGACCCCATGGGCATGGACTATGTCCCGGTCTACGAGGACGGGGAGCAGGAGCCCGACATGCCCGCCGGCGTGGTGAAGATCAGTCTGGACAAGGTCCAGCTGCTCGGCGTGCGGAGCGAGCCTGTGCTGCCACGGGAGCTGACACGCACCGTCCACGCGGTCGGCACGATTCAGGCGAATGAACGGCTGCAATACCAGGTGGCGCCGCGCTTCGAGGGCTGGATCGAGAAGCTCTACGTGAACACGACCGGGCAATCGGTCATGCGCGGCCAGCCGCTGATGGAAGTTTACAGCCCCGACCTCGTGACTGCGCAGGAGGAGTACCTGATTGCGCTGCGCGGCGCCAGCGAATTGAAGGACGGCGATTCCGAGGCACAGGCCGTGATGCAGAGGATGGCCGAGGACGCGCTGCGTCGCCTGCGAAACTGGGAGGTCTCGGACCAGGAACTGGAGGCGATTCAGCGCGACGGCAAGGCCAGCAGGCTGCTCGTTTACCGCTCGGCCGCAAGTGGCGTTGTGCTGCAGAAGCCTGGTGTCCAGGGTATGCGTTTCATGCCTGGCGAGGTCCTGTTCGAGATCGCCGACCTTTCCTCGGTGTGGCTGCTCGCCGAAGTCTCCGAACAGGACATCGGTCTCGTGCGTCTGGGCCAGGAGGCGAGGCTCGACATCGTCGCTTATCCGGGCAAGCCCTTCTCGGGCAAGGTCGTATTTCTCTATCCGACCGTCGATACCGGGACCCGCACCGCAAAGGTACGCATCGAACTCGTCAACCCCGGCGGTCTGCTCAAGCCGGCGATGTTCGCCAATGTCGAGCTGGCTAGCGGCCACGCGCACGGCGAGGTGCTGGCCGTGCCCGAATCCGCGGTGCTGGACAGCGGTACGCGCCAGATGGTCCTGGTGCGTCGCGGCGAGGGCTTATTCGAACCGCGTACGGTCAAACTCGGCATGCGGGCCGATGGCTACATCGAGGTAACGGAAGGCCTGCAGGCGGGAGAGCAGGTCGTCGTGCGGGCCAACTTCCTGATCGATGCGGAAAGCAACCTCAGGGCGGCGTTCGAAACATTCGGCGGGCATGGCGGCCACGGCGCTGATGCCGAGTCTGGCAAAGCGGAATCCGCGCCGGCGAGCCCTCCCGGGCACGAGGGGCACTGACATGCTGAACCGGATCATCGAATGGTCGGCACGCAATGTCTTCATCGTCCTGCTCGGAACGTTTTTCATCGTTGCGGCGGGCGTGTATTCGGTTGTAACGACGCCGGTTGACGCGATCCCCGACCTCTCGGACGTCCAGGTCATCGTCTACACCGAATATCCCGGCCAGGCACCTCAGGTGATCGAGGACCAGGTTACTTATCCGCTCACGACCGCGCTGCTGGGGGTGCCGAAGTCCAAGGTCGTGCGTGGGCTTTCGGTGTTCGGCGCCTCATTCGTTTACATCATTTTCGAAGACGGGACCGACATTTACTGGGCCCGCTCGCGAGTCCTCGAGTACCTCAATTACGTCTCGGGGCGCCTGCCGCGCGGCGTCACGGCCTCGCTCGGACCGGACGCGACCGGCGTGGGCTGGGTGTACCAGTACGCGGTTCTGGCGAAGGATCGCACGCTGGAAGAATTGCGCACGATCCAGGACTGGTTCATTCGCTATCAGCTCACCAAGGTGCACGGGGTTTCGGAGATCGCCAGCGTTGGCGGTTTCGTCAGGCAATACCAGGTGACGGTCAACCCGCGAAAGCTGCAGGCCTACGGCGTGCCGCTGATGAGGGTGATGCAGGTGATCCGCGACAGCAATCGTGACGTCGGCGGACGCGTGATCGAGCTGACAGAAACCGAGTACATGGTGCGTGGCCGCGGCTACCTGCGCGGCATCGACGACCTGCAAACGCTTGTGGTCAAGGCTGATGGCGGCACGCCGGTGCTGATCCGCGATGTGGCGCGTGTGGAACTGGTACCAGAGGAGCGTCGGGGCATCGCGGAGCTTAACGGTGAGGGCGAGGTCGTGGCCGGCATTGCGGTGGCGCGCTTTGGCCAGAACGCCCAGGACGTGATTCACAACCTCAAGGCCAAGATCGCCGAGATATCGAGCGGGCTGCCGGCGGGCGTGTCGATCCAGGCGGTTTACGACCGTTCCGATCTGATCCATCGCGCCATCAAGAATCTCAACCGAACGCTCGTCGAGGAAAGCCTGATCGTCGCGCTTGTTTGCGTCCTGTTCCTGTTCCACGCCCGGAGCGCGCTGGTAGCGGTTGTCATGCTGCCGATCGGCGTCCTGATCGCGTTCATCGTCATGGGTCTCATGGGGCTTAACTCGAACATCATGAGCCTGGGCGGCATCGCCATCGCCATTGGCGCCATGATCGACGCGGCGATCGTGATGATCGAAAACGCGCACAAGCACCTGGAACGGCTGCAACCCGGCGAGTCGCGGGTCGAGGCCATCATCAACGCATGCAAGCAAGTTGGGCCAGCGCTGTTCTTCAGCCTGCTTATCATCACCGTGTCGTTCCTGCCCGTCTTCACGCTGGAAGCGCAGGAGGGGCGGATGTTCAAGCCGCTCGCCTTCACGAAGACCTTCTCCATGGCGGGGGCGGCGTTGCTGTCGATCACGCTGGTGCCCGTGCTGATGCTGCTGTTCATCCGTGGCCGCATTCCGCCGGAGCAGAAGAATCCGCTGGTGCGGTTTCTCATCTGGGGCTACCGGCCGATCATCGGTGCCGCTCTGCGTTGGCGAAAGCTCACGATCCTGGCCGCCATCGTCGTGCTTGGAATCACCGCTTATCCGGCGATCAAGCTCGGCACCGAATTCATGCCGGTGCTGAACGAGGGGACGCTTCTTTACATGCCCACCACACTGCCGTCGCTGTCGGTGACCAAGGCGGCAGAAATTCTCCAGACCCAGGACCGCATCATCAAGGGCTTTCCGGAAGTACTTTCAGTGTTCGGCAAGGCGGGACGCGCCAACACCGCCACCGATCCGGCGCCCACCGAGATGTTCGAGACGGTGATCAACCTGAAGCCCGAGAGCGAATGGCGCCCGGGCATGACGATGGAAAAGCTCATTGCCGAGATGGACCAGGCGCTGCAGTTCCCGGGGATTGCGAATGCGTGGACCATGCCGATCAAGGCGCGCATCGACATGCTGTCCACCGGCATCCGCACTCCGATTGGGATCAAGGTATTCGGCAAGGACCTGGCGGAAATCGAGCGCGTGGCGAGGCAGGTCGAGACCGTCGTGAAGACGGTGCCGGGCACGACCAGCGCTTTCGCCGAACGCTTGACCGGTGGCTACTACATCGACATTGAGCCGGACCGCATGGCGCTTGCCCGCTACGGGCTCGCCGTGGGCGACCTGCAAGATGTGATTTCCACGGCGCTGGGTGGCGATATGGTGACCACCACCGTGGAGGGCCTGGAGCGCTATAGCGTGGTCGTGCGCTACCCGCGCGATTTCCGCAGCGATCCGCAGGCAATCGCCACCCAGGTCCTTGTTCCAGTGATGGGCGCGAGCCGTTCGGCTGAGATGGGCGCCGCGGCGACAACCTTGAGCAGCACGATGCTGCCGCTCGGGCAGTTGGCAAAGGTGAAGCTGGTCAAGGGCCCGCCCAGCATCCGCACCGAGAACGCGTTGCTCGTGGCTTATATCTACGTCGATATCCGCGACCGGGATATCGGCGGTTACGTCGCCGACGCGCAGAAAGTGGTACGCGAAAACGTCAAGTTCCCGCCGGGCTATTACGTTACCTGGAGCGGCCAGTTCGAATACATGGAGCGGGCCAAGCAAAAACTCAAGATCGTCGTGCCGCTCACGATTCTGGTCATCTTCGTGCTGCTGTACTTCAACTTCAGGCGGCTCGCGGAGACGCTGATCGTGATGCTCTCGGTCCCATTCGCGTTGGTGGGCGGAATCTGGCTGATGTATCTGCTCGATTACAACCTGAGTGTGGCTGTCGCGGTAGGGTTCATCGCGCTGCTCGGGGTTGCGGCGGAGATCGGCGTCGTGATCCTCATCTATATCGATCACGCCCTTGAAACCGCGACGGCGAAGCGCCAGGCGATTGGCGGAAGGATCACCAGCGCGGACCTCCACGAGTCCGTGATCCAGGGTGCACTGATGCGCGTGCGCCCCATCATGATGACGGTGGCGGCAATTATTGGCGGACTGCTGCCGATCATGTGGGGCAGCGGCACTGGCTCGGAAGTGATGCGCCGCATCGCCGCACCGATGGTGGGCGGCATGGTTTCGGTCACGATTCTTGCCCTGGTCGTGATCCCGGCGATTTACGCGGTCGTCAAGGAAGTCGCCATCCGGCGGGAGGGAGTCTGAAACGGCGTAGCATCGCGTAGAATCGCGCCATGCAGCAGCAGAAGACCGCCGCACCAATCCGCAATCGCACACCCTCCATGGACGGCTTCCGCATGCCGGCGGAATTCGAGCCGCATGCGGGCGCGTGGATGTTGTGGCCCGAACGTCACGACAACTGGCGTGCGGGCGCCGTGCCTGCACAGCGGGCATACGCCGCGGTGGCCACGGCAATTTCGCAAAGCGAACCGGTGACGATGTGCGCTTCGGCGGAACAGTTCCAGCAGGCGCGCGCCGCACTGCCGGCGGCCGTGCGGGTGGTCGAGATGTCCTCCGATGACGCGTGGATGCGCGATGTCGGCCCGACTTTCGTCGTGGACCGGCGCGCGCGCGTGCGTGGCGTGCACTGGATCTTCAATGCCTGGGGCGGGCGCTCCGGCGGTATTTATAGCCCCTGGGACAGGGACGCGCAGGTCGCAGCGAAGGTGCTCGAGGTCGAGCGTTGTGAGCGCTACCGCGCGCCATTTGTGCTGGAAGGCGGCGCCATCCACGTGGATGGCCGCGGGACCCTGCTGACCACAGAAGAATGCCTGCTCAATCCGAACCGGAATCCCGATCTGCGGCGTGGCCAGATCGAGACATTGTTGCAGCGCTATCTGGGGATCGAGCAGATCATCTGGCTCAAGCGAGGCGTTTACAAGGACGAAACCGACGGCCACGTGGACAATCTCTGTTGTTTCGTGCGCCCGGGCGAAGTGGTGCTGACCTGGTGCGATGATCCGGAAGATCCGCAGTACGACATCTCGCATGAGGCTTACGAGACACTTCGAACGTCTCGAGATAAACGCGGTAAGTCGTTGAAAGTACATAAACTGCCTCAACCAGGTCCTTTGTACATGAGCGCGGAGGAAGCCGCAGGCATCGAGCAGGAACCCGGCAGCAAGCAACGCCACGGTGGCGACCGGCTCGCGGGGTCCTACGTGAATTTCTACATCGCGAATCGATTTATCGTGATGCCGCTGCTCGATGCGCGCACGGACAAGCGTGCAAGTACGCATTGGTGTGCCCTCGCGCGAGATCCTGCTGGGTGGCGGCAACATCCACTGCATCACTCAGCAGCAGCCGCGGCCGCGGCGCGTTATGAAGGCATAACGAGCCGGCCTTTCCGGAGACCGCACGGCGCTACTTAGGATCGTCCCCAGGAACATTTCCCGGGGGTACCAGCGGTGGCGAACGCAGGCGCAGCAGTCCAGATTGAGGCGTACCCGCTCGATGCGGCGCGCGTCGAGCTGCTCTCACGCCTGGTGGATGGCCTCGACGCGTCCACGCTGCAATGGCTCTCGGGTTACGCCGCGGGTCTCGCTGCGATGCATGGCGACACAGCCCGCGTCCTGCCCGCAGCGGAACCGTACTCCTCTGCATTTGCCACGATCGTGCACGGCTCACAGACCGGCAACGGCCGCCGCGTCGCCGAGGCGCTCGTCGCGAGGCTGCAGGCCCAGGGCATCCAGGCGCGCTTGATTCGCGCAGGTGAATATCCGCTGCGCGAACTCGCGCGCGAGCGGCGATTGTTCGTCGTCATGAGCACGCATGGTGATGGAGACCCGCCGGACGATGCGCGGGCCTTCACGGATTTCCTGTTCAGCCGCCGCGCGCCGCAGCTGCCCTCGCTAGAATTCGCCGTGCTCGCGCTCGGCGACTCGAGTTACCCGAAGTACTGTGAGATCGGCCGGCGCATCGATGAGCGGCTCGCCGGACTCGGCGCGAGCCGGCTGTTCGAACGTGTCGATTGCGACGTGGACTTCGAGACGGGAGCCGGGGACTGGTCCGCGTGCGCCTTTGGAATCCTCGAACAGGCGCGGACCATTTCGCCGGCGACGCGGGTTGCAACACTGCGCCCGGTTGCCGTCGCAGCGCCATGGAGCCGCGAGCGCCCCTTCACCGCTGAACTCCTGGCCAACCAGCGGATCACGATCGGCGACGGCGTGCGCGACGTGCGGCATATCGAGTTGTCGCTCGCGGGTTCCGGCCTGCGCTACGAGCCGGGCGATGCCCTGGGCGTCGTCGCAGAGAATCCGCCGCAGACCATCGAGGCTCTTCTGTCGGCAGCGAGATTGACGGGTAGCGAAGTAATCGAGCGCAATGGCGAGAGTCGCGACCTGGCCGGCTGGCTGCAGTCCGGGCTCGAGATCACGCGCGTCACCAAGCCTTTGATCGGCCGGATCGCCGATCGCAGCGGCAGCCTGGAACTGGCGACGCTGCTGCGGCCCGGAAATGAGACGGGGCTGCGCGAGTTCATGACGCGCATGCAACTCGTCGATCTGCTGGAGCGTTACCCGGCCGACTGGGATGCGCCGGCGCTCGCAGGCTTGCTGCGCCCGCTGGTGCCTCGCCTCTATTCGATTGCTTCGAGCGCGAAGGAGGTCGGCGAGGAAGTGCACCTGACCGTCGCGC